>QYQD01000041.1 GCA_007280345.1 Deltaproteobacteria bacterium
AAAATCTGCAGCGTGGCTGTATCTGCTTTTAGAAATGGGGTACGGCCGACCTGCATTAAGGCCCGGCGAATATCATCCTGAAAGATGATGACTACTAAAAGAAAAAAGGAGCTTAAAAAGGTGCCGAGCAGCCAATGCAGAGTTTGCAGCCCCACCTCGCGCGCCATGAAATAGAAAACGACCAGGATAGCCAGTCCGGCCATCATCTGCACGGCCCGGGTACCGCGAATAAAAAGAATTATCTCATAAATAATAAAGGCTACCAGCAAAATATCCAGGACATCCTGCCAGCGCAATGTAGTCAAATATTCAATCATTTTCCTGCGTGCTTTCTAGCGCTCATCTGCAACAACCGTTTCCAGCTTCGCGCTTTCAGTATTTAGCTATCAGCTTTTGCTTCTGACTTCTGTCTCCTGACTACTGACTACTGATTATCGACTGCTGACTGTAGACTGGTAAGTGCCGAGTGCTGTATGCTGAACGCTGCCCTTTCTGATGGCTTCTACTATGCGGACCGTGCGTACGGCAGAACGTACATCATGTACCCGTACTATATGCGCGCCCTCCCAGACACCCACAGCCACTACGGCCTGCGTAGCCCCATCCCTTTCCCCAACGTCGATATCCAATATCTTGTCGATAAAACTCTTGCGTGACGGTCCGATCAGGATCGGCCGCCCCAGTTCCTGAAAAGCAGAAATAGACCGAAGAAGCATTAAGTTGTGATCCGCTTTCTTGCCAAAGCCGATGCCGGGATCGATAATAAATCTATCTCTATCAATCCCCATTTTCCCGGCCCAGGCTAGGCGTTCACGCAAAAAAGCCATTACTTCCCCCACCACATCGTCATAATAAGGTCTTACCTGCATATCTTGCGGCATTCCCTGCATGTGCATGAGAATGGCCGGGACTTGATGTTTGAGAAGCACCTCAACCATGGCCGGATCATAGCGCAGCGCCGTAACATCGTTAACTATATCCGCGCCGGCAGAAACGGCTGCACCGGCTACTTCGGCCTTATAAGTATCTATAGAGAGCAGGACATCCCATCGCCTTCGGATAGCCTCTATCACAGGCACAACCCGGGACAGTTCTTCCCGGACGGAGACAGGCTGCGCAAAAGGACGGGTGGATTCTCCGCCTACGTCAATGATGTCCACCCCGGCCCCGATCATATCTTCCGCGTGCTTGAGGGCCGCATCCGGCGCCGTATAGCGTCCGCCGTCAGAAAATGAATCCGGCGTGACATTAAGTATGCCCATTACATAGGTCTTTGTGCCAAACGACAGCGCCCTACCCTTGCAGACCAATGTCAAACCCTTTTCATCCATAATAACCAAGAGACACCCGGCCATAGGCCGACCGTAGGCCGGATACTTTAACTTATGAGCCTCCTGCAAAACTCCATTTTTTTGTCATTCCCGCAACGCTTTTGAGCGGGAATCTGGTTATATTCAAGTAAAAACAATATCCACGATAGAATCATTCGGGGATGACAGACAATTTTGCAAGAGGCTCTTATGTAAGGGAGGTCCCTTACCAGGCAGATATGGCGTTAAGCTGCTGTCGGCTCTCTTCTTCCGTTTAACTCTAAAATTTTGTCGATGTCTCCCGCATCCAGCGACTCCCGCTCCAATAAAGAGCTGGCCAGCTTGTGCAGGGACTGAATATTCTCATGGATAATATCTTTGGCACGTTGATAACTTTCCGTTACTAACCGCTTAATCCCCCCATCAATCCGGACCGCTGTTGCTTCGCTATAATCCTTGTGTTGAGCTATCTCCTTACCCAAAAAGATATGCTCTTCCTTCTTACCAAAAGAGAGCGGCCCCAGCTCTTCGCTCATACCCCAGTTACAAACCATCTTACGTGCCAACTCGGTGGCCCGTTCAATATCATTGCCGGCTCCCGTAGTAAACTGCTTTAAAACGAGTTCCTCGGCAGCGCGTCCTCCTAGGAGAATAATTAGATTATTAATTAGATAGTCCTTTTGATAGGTATGCCTCTCATCGATGGGTAGTTGTTGGGTAAGTCCCAGGGACCTGCCCCGGGGGATAATGGTTACTTTATGGATGGGATCAGCCCCGGGCAGGAGCTTAGCTACCAAGGCATGGCCGGCTTCGTGATAAGCGGTTATGCGTTTTTCTTCCTCAGTGATGATCATACTGCGCCTCTCCGTGCCCATCATAACTTTATCCTTGGCCTCTTCAAAATCAGACATCTGGAGTTTTTCCCTATTTTTCCGGGCTGCGAGTAAGGCTGCCTCATTAACCATGTTTTCCAGATCCGCTCCGGTGAAGCCGGGCGTACCCCGCGCTAAGACGCTCAAATCCACATTACTATCCAAGGGCATATTTCGGGAATGCACTCTCAAAATACCTTCACGGCCGCGGACATCAGGTGTAGGTACGACTATCTGCCTGTCAAACCGACCGGGCCTGAGCAAGGCCGGGTCAAGAACATCCGGCCTATTGGTGGCCGCGACGATAATAACTCCCTCGTTCGACTCAAACCCGTCCATCTCTACGAGAAGCTGATTGAGAGTCTGCTCCCTTTCATCATGGCCTCCCCCCAGTCCGGCGCCCCGGTGGCGGCCCACCGCATCGATCTCATCGATGAAAATAATGCACGGGGCGTTTTTCTTCCCCTGCACAAAGAGGTCGCGTACTCTGGAGGCGCCCACACCTACAAACATCTCCACAAAATCAGAACCGCTTATACTGAAAAAAGGCACTCCAGCTTCTCCGGCTATGGCCTTAGCCAGTAAAGTCTTCCCCGTCCCCGGCGCGCCCATGAGGAGCACACCTTTGGGAATTCGTCCTCCGAGACGGGTGAACTTCTTGGGATCCTTCAAAAAATCGATAATCTCGGACAGCTCCTCCTTGGCTTCATCTATACCCGCTACATCGGCAAATGTTGTCTTGACAGTCTGACCGGAAAGGAGTCTGGCCCGGCTCTTGCCAAAAGAAAGGGCCTTGCCGCCCCCGGCCTGCATCTGCCGCATAAAAAATATCCAGACTCCTATGAGAAGCAGCATGGGCAGCCATGAGATAATAAGCGTCCAATACCATGGCGATTCTTCCGCAGGTTTTGCCGCTATTTTGACGTTAGCCTGCCGCAGAATTTTAACCAGATCAACATCCTTTGGGGCATACGTCTTAAAGGCCCGGCCATTAACATACTGTCCATGGATGCGCTCTCCCTGCACCGTTACCCGCGACACCTCTCCCTTTTCCACCTTATCCAGGAAGTCGCTATAGGTTACCTCACCGCTCTCCTCTCCCGGACGATTAAAAAATTGAAACAAAAGGATCATTGTCAGGCCGATAATAAGCCAGAGGGATAGATTCTTATAAAACGTATTCAAAAAGTCCTCCCTGTTCTTGTTTTTCTGTAAGATTTAATTGGGACGTCCGCCTGAGGCGGACCAATACCCGCAGAAAAATATTTTCCATATTCGAAATCTTGTAACACTTTAGGTTTTTGAAAAATATGCCTAAGCAAGGCGCTATAAGAGCTAAAATCCCCCTCAATCCCCCTTTTCCAAAGGGGGAAGTGTTTCTCCTCCCTTTGAAAAAGGGAGGTTGGGAGGGATTTAAGAATACTCTTTCAAACAGCTAAACTGATACGAAATCTTGACAATCTGCGTTCACCCTGTTGAATAGGGTTCCCTTCGGGAAATTCAACAGGGTTCATCCGCGTCCAAAAAAGAATTTCACCTTTAAACTAAGGAAAAACACCATTTTTTGCAAGCAAAATATATACCTTTCGTCTTTTTCAGTCTAATGAAACCCTGAGTATCTGTTCTGTCTTTTCGGTAACTTTAAACCGTTCATCAACCCGCCATCCAGGGATCCCTATAATCTGACTACCTTGCTCAATTATGGGGATTTTTGACCTGAGAGGCCGTGGTATTTTCTTGTTAATAAAATAGTCTTTGACCTTTTGACTGCCGTCCATACCGTCTGGATAAAACCGGTCGCCCGGCCGGAAATTACGCACCACCAGGGGGAACAAGATTCGCCCATAATCAAAATAAGAGACGGAATGTGAATTGCAGCGGAGAGAGGCATCTAACCCATCCATTACGTCAAGGGAGACAGATTGGCCGATCTCCGGCAAAAAATACCGGCCCACGCCGTTTATCTCATACAAAAAATCTTTTGGCATCTTATCGATCTTCTTCCGGCTAAATCTTAACTCCTGATAAATCCTCTCTACGGTTACCCCGCCGGGCAGAGAAATCCTTTTATAAGGGCCGTCTTTCATAGCCAGGGATTGGATAGATTCCAGATGTCTGAACCCGATGTCCTTCAATCTTGTCCCGCTTAATTCAAGGCCCTTTTGCATGACCCTCATCTGAATCGGCCTTGGAATCTCCTGATAACGCCTTAAATCCAGCGCTACCACCCGTCCCTCCGGCCCTTCTTCCAATTTAGCGAGACCTGTCCAGGCCTCCTCAGCCATACTCGCCAGCAGGGCCTCATCCTCCCGCAGTATAGAAGCAGTCTGAAGCAAGATTCTACGGATGCGCGGATTAAAATCACTTTCCAGCACGGGCAGTAAATCATGCCGGATACGATTTCGCAGGAAACCCCGTGCATCGTTTGAACTATCGATCCGAAAAGAAAATTTATTGGCCGTTAGATAAGATAAAATATCGGCTCGCGAGGCCTCGAGCAAAGGCCTGACAAATATCCCTTCCCGGATAAAGGGCATACCGGATAGCCCCCTGGCCCCGGATCCCCGAATCAGACGTAAAAGAAACTCTTCAGCCTGGTCATCGGCCGTATGGCCCAGAGCTACTTTCCGGGCTCCTGTCTTTTCTGCCACTTCCTGCAAAAACTTATAACGAAGTTCGCGGCAAGCCTCTTCCGGAGAAAGTCCTTCTTTCTCTTTTAAGGCAAGGACATTGCCCCGGCCCGGATGAAAAGGCAGGCCGAGTTCTTCGGCCAAAAATTGGACAAAAATAGCGTCTTCTGCAGATTCTCTCCCGCGGAGGCCATGATCAAAATGGGCGACACAAAGATTAAGGGAATAAGCCGCTCGTATTTCACACAGGAGATGGAGCAGGGCCACCGAATCCGGGCCGCCGGAGACTGCCGCCACCACGTTATCCCCGACACGAAACATGCCGTGTCGGTCCACCGTCTTCCGAAATATGGATATTAAGGGTGCTTGCTTCTCTTTCACTTAGGCTAAATATAATCTTTTTGCCCGATGCTGACAAGAAGAGGATTCTTTGCGGATGGGTCCATATCAGATATGACTGTTGGGAAACTAAAAAGCCGGCAAGACATGCCGGCTTTTTAGAACCATTGTTTCAACGTTATGCCATTAGTGTCCACCACTTGCAATTAAACCTGATGCGGCAGCAGACAGGACAATGACCTCCAGAAGGGCCAGTACGGCATAAACAATGTCCTTTTTCCGCAACAAGGTGGGAATGATAGCTGCATAACAGATGATCGTTACACCGGCCAGCAGGGCTATGCCGATGAAGTTTAAAAAATCGCCCTTACCCAGTTGGGAAGCCCACCACCAGCCCGGAGTAATATTAGCCACCTGAAGGTAATCATGGACATTCATAGACCAATATCGACTTAACCCAAGTTCATGACTTTTTTCCGAAATGGGGGCCATTTTAACCAGTTACAAAAACACATATCCAATAATATCAGATAGTTACAAATGGCAGAACGTCGAAATATCGCATGTAGTGCCAAAATCATCATTTGACGGTTTTTAGCACTTGACTTTACTCCCATTATATGAATTTATATTCATCAATTCCACTGATTTCAAGAAAAATAAGGAAGTTATCAATATGTAGTGCCTAAATCAACATTTCTGCCAGTTTAAGCAATTGATATTACACATAAAAATTTTTCAGACCATGAACTTGGGTTAAAAAACCTCGTTGACACTGATAAATCAGGGTGATAAAAGGGTATTGGACAATCAAATCTATCATCAACGAGGTTCACCCCGTTGAATTTCCCTAAGGGAACCCTATTCAACAGGGTGAAGAAATTAGGCCGAAAGAAGTGTCGCCACGCCCCGTAGGAGCGGCATCCGTCCTCGGCCGACCTGGAGGCTTGCCGCGACACCGTTCGCGCCTGGAAGGCGCTCCTACAGAAGAGGCAGAAAATTGGCATACAGAAAAAAATAGGCGGTGGATTTTTTTTGGGCTTTTACCTTGACAAGCAAAACAGCAATTGATAATATAAAAATAAAGAATGTTTATTATATACGATGGATATGGAGGCGGCCATGAAAGAAATTAAAAAGATTTTGTGTCCAGTTGATTTTTCAGAGAGTTCAAAAAAAATCGTCCCTTATGCAGTTACTCTTGCCGAAAAATTTAATGCCAAATTATATCTTGTTTATGTAGTTGAGGGATTTGGGCATTTTGTCGGATTTTACATTCCACAAGATTCGATAGCTAACTTTGAAGCAGAAGTGTCCCGGGGTGCTGAGAAGAATATGCAGAATTTTGTGGAAGAACACCTGGAAGGTTTTAAAAACTTGGAGACTCGGGTAGTAATTGGTGACACCGCTCAGGAGATAAACCAATTAGTCACGGCTGAAGGGATTGATCTAATAGTTATGGGTACCCACGGACGGAAGGGGCTGGACAAGACTGTCTTTGGAAGCGTTGCCGGACAGATTGTAAAGACCGCTCATTGTCCGGTTATGACCGTAAATCCACATAAAGTTTGACGGCTTCGAGAGGATGTGGGGACGTTGGTAAAAAAGTAACAAAACCTTTTACGCCTTTCTTTGTCAACTTACTTTTTTACCAGCGTCCCCACATTCTTCTTCATTCTTCCCCTTCGGGGAGCTTCAATCGTGGGAGGCGTTGGTATGCTGTCTCAGCCCTGTTTCTCCCAGCGCAGGAGTTCGGCTATCTTCGCCAGCGTGCCGCCTTCTTTGATCTCAGCCCGCAAGCGGTTTTCTTTCTCCAGGACGTCCATGGCCCGGTTGGCGTATTCAGCGGCTATGGCCTTTGGCAAAACCACAAGGCCGTCGTCATCGCCCAGTATCCAGTCCCCGCTTTCTATTCTTACTGTGCCGATATTAATCGGTATGCCGATCTCGCCGAAGCCTTTCGGCTCGCCGGCGTTGGGCATTATCAATTTGCTGAAGGCCGGGAATTTCAGTTCCTTTATATCGCGGGTATCCCGAATGGCGCCATCTACAACCACACCGGCCAGACCTTTCTGTATTGCCGA
>QYQD01000102.1 GCA_007280345.1 Deltaproteobacteria bacterium
ATTCAACACAAAGGTGATTAGCCGCTGCAAAACGAACAGGCTCGAGCGGCACTTTCTGACCCCAGACCCACATTGTCGTAGGTGGGGACCATTCTTTCTCTTCACTCGCAGTAAAAGAAATAGGCGTCAATTCCTCAGTAGTAAGCCTACCATCAAGCCAATCAAATAGATGTGGAAGTTCATGCCAAAAATCTTCAAACGGTGGCAATACTGGCAATTGGTGCCCGAGCATGTTGGCCCATTCTGTCTCGAGCTCCACTCGATAAGGCGAGTCCTCGAGAGAGCTGAATGTGAAAACTGCTACTCCTTTTGACTCACATTTCTGAACGTAGACAGAACGGATCAGTTCGTGATGGGGACGAAACTCTTTCCGGCGGAACAGGTTAACAATGTCATAAAGATCGCGGGGACGGGAACGTTCGCCCATAGCTCTAAGCTTCTCAGCGAATAATTCCTCAAAGCTATAACATCGAACAATCGCGGGAGTTGGAAGCTGATCAGGGTAAGGATGGGATATCTGTCTGAGTACAGTTGGACGGATAACGTGCTCCGCCTCTGTAAGATCAATTTTGATGCTGGCAACACCAGGTGCGTTCCTGGGTCCACGGTAATAAACCCTGCCTTCAGCAGACTTGCCATCAGGTCGCATCCGGATAACTGCAGGTCTCACTCGAAAGTCAATGCCTGCTTGTTCGTAAATGCGGGCAAAAGTCTCTTGTAGGAGGGGTGTCACTTCATCAGGTTTAATAAGGCCACCTGGTAAAACAGTAAAATCGAGATCTTCTGAAAAGCGATAGGTTTCCAGGTAGCATTTCTTGAGACAGGTGCCACCCTTGAAAGCCCATGAGGTAGAAAGCCTCGAATTTGAGCCTATACCCCACAGTAGCCATCCGATAATGTAGTCCTTTTCTATAACATCTTCTCTTAGTCCCCATTCTCGCACCCGTTCATTCAGTTCCGTCCGGCTTATCATGATTAGGCCTCACTTAAATCCAGAGTCACATTGATGCGCAGATTCCATCTTCGCACAAACCGGCCTTTTCGTGGTGCACTCGGGTCCAATAATGAGATGCCTGAACTCATTCCTTTACGACAAGCTTCAGTAAGTCTTCTGTCAGCCACTTTTATTGCCTCAAGTAAATAACCGAGACGCTTGAAAACCGTGCGGTTGCCCAATCTGTGTATATAATCCAAGAGCAATGAATCATTGCGTCGTTCGTGAGATAAATATGTCTTGAGGATATCAGTACCATGACGGATGCCCCCTGCAATCTTTGGATCATCCAATATGTCGACAAGAGTTCTTGATGGATCTGACACAAGAATACGTGTCCGTCCACGCCATACAGTTTCCGTTCCAAAGATTTTGTTCCTATCGATAACCTTTACATAGAAAGGGAGGCCCTGGATTTCTATATGGCGTCGCCGCAGAGTTTTCCCAGATATAACCACGGTCTCTTTGAAAATTTGATCGGTGAGGCCCCAATGCTCGCAGGCCGACCACCCACCAATATAGAATGGTGAAAATACCTTGGCTGCTACAATCCAGGGATCTTCCCGCCAAGCTGATGGCTCGACAACGTCAAGTGACACGGTAGCGTATAGTCCCCTGCGAATGCGTGTAAGCCATCCTGCAGTTGCAAGATAAGCCAGGAACCTTTGAGTTCGGCGAATGTCGAACCCCAGTATACTTGCAGCTTCTTGTGGCATAAAAGGTCCAGTAGTACCCCTGTGAAGGGTAGTAAGCAATCTTCTATTTTTCTCAGATATACCGCGAGTATTAGTGGGTACTGTTCTATCCAAAGTGCATTACCTTCCATACAGTAGAAACTATTGCACTTGTAATATAACATGAGCTATGATTGCAGTCAAGTCTTGCTTTTATCTAACTGACTATCTCAATACCGGGAAGATTCTAACTGCTGTTGGCCTATAATATGGGGGAAGGTCACCCGTGCCTCACATATCATTTAAGATGGGATTCTGCTAAGCTTGCTGTTAAATCCCGTCGCTGCCGGGGGAAACCGTTAATCTGCGGAACTGGCACCTGGCCACGCCACAATGGCGGCAGCGGTTGAACCCCGCGCTTGATCCGCTGACGCCGATGCCCGCGCAGACGGTGACCTATCTATCCGCTGATTTCAAGCGGATAGATACCATATGTTCTGGCCGCCTTGACCATGGCTACGTAGTTCTCGCCTTTACAGGACGGATGGATGGTATTGGAGGAACTCAGGATATATCCGCCGCCGGGTGCGGCTACGGCTATGGTGTCTTTGACTGCTTTTTCAACCTCTTCCACGGTGCCGGTGGTCAGCAGGTGTGTGCAGTCGATGTTGCCCATGATGCAGATGCGCTTGCCGTATTTAGCCTTGACCTCGCCGATGTCCATGCACTGAGGCTGGATAGGATGAATGCCGTCGAAGCCGGCCTCCACCATGTAGTCCATGATCGGCCACATAACGCCATCGGAGTGTTTGATGGCCTTCATCCCGCGCCGGTGTATGTGCCTGACAATCTCCACGTGGTAGGGGAAGATGTACTCCTCGTAGTGCCGGGGCGACATCAAAGTGGATTTGTTGTAAGCCAGGTCGCTTGATATTGCTACGGCGTCGGCTCCGAGGTCGGCGCCTTTATCGACTATTTCAAGGATGTAATCGGTAGCGATGCGGGCCAGGTCTTTCACGAACTGCGGATTCTCTTTGTAGTAGTAGAACAGGTTCTCCATTCCGCCCATCATGGACCAGCTTTCCCGGAAGGGGCCGACAGCAAACAGTACCTGGGCGACATCCTTGCCCAGGTTGCCGATAGAGGCCATTAACATAAGGAACTCGTTCTCCTGGGGATGAACAATCTTCAGGTGTTTCAAGTCAGAGGGTTCCGCTACCGGGCCTTTGACCGTCACGGCGTCCCCAACCCGGTCCACGTGGGATATCCTGCCCCAATCGTCCTCGAAGTGATCAGCATCTATGATCTTACGGTTAAACAGATGGATGGAAGTCAGCCCATCCAGTTCTAGTTCGCGGGTGATCTTGTACAGCAGTTCGAGAAGCTTCAATTTTTCTTCCATGGTCATCTCGTGAGCCAGCTTCACCGGTGGGACGTCGGCCGTCAGCAGCTTTCCTATATTGATGATCGATTCCTCGTTGAAGGCCAGCTCCCATACCGGCACGCGGTCCGGTTGGCCGAGCGATAGGGCTGTCAGCATCCTTTCTTTAGTCGTCATATTTATAATCCGCTGCCTTTTTAGTTTCCGTCCAGGTCTATTTGTAGTGAATTATTCTATTTGGCATCAAACACTATTTCGATTTTCTCTACGCTTTCCGTATCTCTTTCGTAGAAAAATGATCCTATGAAAAAGAGAATCCCCGCCAGAATGAGTGTCGCCGGAAGAAATAGCAACGCCTTATCCAGGCCATACATATCTGAAAGGGCGCCCACTACGAGTGGCCCGAGCGCGCTGCCCAGAAGATTCTGAAAGATTACATTGATGCTCAGCGATGTTGACCTGAGGCCGGGATGTACGACATCCTGTGTTACCGCTATGGCGCCGGGCGCAAACATGATGATAAATAGTCCCATTGCGAGGAGGAAACCGAATTGAAGGCTGCCGTGTAACAAGAATGCTACGAACAGCAGTAATGCCGCTATTGCGCAGGTGATGGCGGGGAAAAGCATCCGGGAGTTAGATCTCTTTTTGTGAAACTGGTCGGTGAGGAAACCGCCGAGGGGGCCGCCCACAATTGCCAGGACCATGATAACGCTGGCCATCAATCCTGAACGTTCTATGGTCATCCCTTCAAATCTCTGAAAATAAGAGGGCAGCCATGTGGTCAGTGCTACGATCGTAAAAGTACAGGCAGCGAATGCCAGGTTATTGAATAAAAGGGATTTACTGCGAACCAGTTCTCTAATAACTTCCCGCTTGTTCATCCTGGCTTTGGACAGGCTTCCCTCCGCGGGCACGGATTTCACCAGGTCAACTGTCCTGTAATCCTTTACCCAGAAGAACATGATGGCAAGTATTAACCCGGGGAGAGCCACGAGACCCAGCGCATTCCTCCAACCCAGGTTGACAGCGATAATGCCGCCCAACACTATGCCCAGGGCCTGGCCGAGCGGGATGGCAGAATACCAGAACCCTATTACGCGGGCACGCTTTTCCGGCTTGAAAATAGCGGATAGAAGGGCTGTACCACCCGCCGAATACCCTGCTTCACCTGCTCCGATTATGAATCTGGTCGCAAATAACTGTGTGAAATTCCTGGTAAGGGCGCCGGCTGCCGTGCCCAGGCTCCAGATGATGGCCATCAGGCCGACGGTTTTCTTCCTGCTCCAACGGTCGATCAATGCCCCGATAGGCAGGGTTAATACCACGATAGCCCAGAACACAGCGGATACCATCAGGCCGCACTGGGCGTCCGTTAATCCCCAGTCACTTTTCAGGAATGGGAACAGGGCAACAATGACGAATCTGTCGATGTAGTCGAATACCAGCAGGAGATATAGAAGAGTGGTCGTATAATAGGTGTTCCATTTAGAGTAAGCCGGTCTCTCTGCCAATGTTTCTGCTTCCATGCTAAACCTCACTTAAGGTTAAGTTAACTCTTGGATTATTTTAAACCTCTTTTCGAGTTTGTTCAGACCTTACCAGTGGCTACATCGCGGGCATAGTTCTTGCCATCGGTGGAATCAGGGCCATAATAATCCGCTCCTATCTCCACGGCATACTCGCTGGTTATAGGTGCTCCACCCACCATGATCTTGACTTTCGAGCGCAGTCCGGCACTGGTAATAGCCTCAATTGTTTCTTTCATGGCCGGCATGGTAGTCGTAATAAGGGCTGACATGCCCACCACCATCGGATCATGCTCTTTAATGGCTGCCACGAATTTATCAGGAGGAACATCTACGCCCAGGTCGATCACCTCAAAGCCCGCTCCCTCCAGTGTCATATTGACCAGGTTTTTGCCCAGATCGTGCAGGTCACCCTGCACCGTGCCGATGACGACCTTCCCTACGTTTTTTACACCCTGTTCAGCCAGCTTGGGTTTAATCACATCCAGCGCCCGCTGCATAGCCCGTGCCGAAATAAGGAGTTCAGGCAGGAAATACTCACCTTTCTGATAGAGATCGCCTACTATATCCATGGCAGGTATCAATGCGTCATTTAAAATAGATCCGGGCGTTTGCCCCCGGTCTACCAATTTAACTACATGGTCTGCAATTCCCTTACCGTTGCCATTGATAATCATCTCCCTGAGCTTTTCCATTTCTGCCATTAAACCTCCACATAGCCAATGTGCTTTGAATGCAATTCGGTAACGTTGATCATTAACATAAACATTCGCTTTTCTGTATTTAGCATAAACTTTTATCTACGGACTCTACCTACTCACTCATCTGTCCACAATCATGTACAGCTTTGTTAATCACGTAGAAATTATAGGGTGGGGTAAGTGGTGGAGTTTCACATGCCGTCATCAATATGAAGCCGCGCGGCGCTTTCCTGCCGTCCTCAATACACGATTTCGCGGCGTCGTAGATTTCCCGGGCTGTACCTCCTACTACGAGCTCAGTGGCCAGGTTGCCCGCGATTACGCATGTATCTCCGAAATGCTCGATAGCACTCTTGATGCTCACCTGGTTACCTATACTCACAATGCCGGGATTACCCATAGGCACCTGGCTCCAGTAAGGCAGGTTCTTATTCTGTTCGCCGCATGCGTGGCAGAGGATGTGCTTTACACCCAATGCCAATATCTTTTCATGCAGGCTCTTCTGGTGAGGCAGAACGAAGCGTTCGAAATGCCTGGGGGAGATAATGGAGTTGGCCGCCACGGGTTCCCAGAGCTGCGGTATGAAACGTTCCGTGCCAAACTCGTCAACCCACAGGCTGATTACATCCAGTATATGGTCGGTGGCTGTCGACAGCAGTTTATTGGCGATATCAGGTTCGCCCGACAGCCATATGCACAGCTTCTCTATGCCGCACAGATTGGCTGCCAGGGTAAACACTCCACCCAGCACTACGCTTATCCCGGTTCCGTTCTGCTGTTGCAACTTTGAGAACTGTATAGCCCGCGGCAGCATGCCCGCCTTTTTAGGATTGGGAAGCTGAAGTCCTTCGACATCCTTTTCAGACTTCACCGGGAAACGTATGCTACAAGGCGCGTTAATATTATCACCGCTGGGGAAACTGGTTTCGCCGCCGAATTCGTAAGTGCCGTAAGCCGCATACCCGAGGAAGGGGTCCTGGTCGTAACCATACATGCGCTGCGTCAATAACTGGGCGGGATAGCTTTTCTCCGGATCAGAATAGACAGTTGCCACAGGATAACCTACAGTCCGCGCGCTGAAGCCCAATGAGAACGGAAAAAAGGGTACCCGGTCGATGCTTTTGCCGGCCAGAAGCGCCGTCAGGCGGTCGGTGGAACAGATTGTCTCTAACTTGTATATGGGGATATCCTTATTCTATAAATTACCCGTTACAATAACAGAAAAAGGACCGGTTGTCGTTTAGAACCAGTGATGCTGTATTAGCTAAAAGACTCATTTGGTCCCTGCTTCACAGACCTGCCGGTAACAATCTGAACAAACGGTCTCTGGCATTCCTGTAATTTATATAAATATTCTAACCCGGTGAACACTTTCAAAGTACCAGCAAATAGTATTTTATTTGATGGCCTCCCCTTTTCTGTGCCGCCATGATGTTGGTTTTGCGGATCATGAGGGCATAGCCAGTATCTACCGTTAAATCCCGTCGCTGCCGGGGGAAACCGTTATCCTGCGGAACTGGCATTTGG
>QYQD01000068.1 GCA_007280345.1 Deltaproteobacteria bacterium
ACGCACAACTGACAAAGGACAACGGACATTTAATACCGGATGGTCAACTCACAGAAAAAAGTTCGTCCGTCACCCTTGTAATATTCAAAGGATTCTTCGTCAAAGATATTATCCACAGAGAGGGACACATCAGTCCATTTAGATGGAGATATAGTTATCTTGCCATCCAGGTAAAAGGCCGGCTCATAGGTACCGTAACCCCCTTCTGCGGTATCCTTGTTGTCAGAATCGTTGAATATTTTGCTAAAATAGTGCCCGACGAGACTCCCTTTGAACCACTTATGCTCTGCCTCGATGCCGATATTGTACATCGTTTTGGGAATCCCGGTAATTCTCTTATCTTTAGATTCAGGATCAGTTGGATTATCCGTGATCTCAGCCTGTGTCCATGTGTAATTACCCCATGCCTTGAGCCAGTTGGTAATTTGCTGTGATACCTCAAATTCCAACCCATAGGTGCGTGCCTCACCGGCGTTCTCGCGTGTTTTGATTTTCGCAGCATTATCGATTTTATAGTAGATCAAATCGTCAATATCATTTCGGTACCCGGTAAGGGATAGCTTGGTCTTTCTATCAAAGAGATATTGATCCACACCTGCCTCATAGGTCCAGGCCGTTTCCGGCTCTAGGTTGGGATTGCTTTGGTATTCCCATCCCGAGGATGTCCAGGTTCGATAAAGTTCGTAGAGATTGGGGGGGCGAAAGGCATGACCAACAGAAGCCCTCAAGCTGGTATCGGGCAGCGCCTTCCAGACTAAGCCGACCTTGGGACTGAACTCAGAATCCGTATTACTATCATACGTAGTTTCAGAACCAGGAACCCCGGAAGCCCCATCGGAAACCTTCCACGTGTCGTACCGGCCGCCAAGATAGAGGGTGAGGGGTTCCGCAATATTCCATTCATCTCGCAAAAATATGGCCCAAATCCTATCCTTCCCACCTGAATAAAAGGTGCTGTTACCCTGACCGCCATAACTTCGGTAGTATGGTACATTATAATCATTAGTGTCTGATTCATCCGTCCGGAAGGAAGCGCCTAAAGTTAAGAGATGAGACCCTCCCACAGGTACATCCGCCCTGAGCTCCGAAAACCAGCTCTCGGTCTCTGTCACTTTGAGGCTACCGGGAGAGTCATAATATGTTTTTGTTGAACCACCAGATTCGGTGGTATAACGATCGTCTGTTCTTACCGTTCCTACTTGAGCATTAAGCTGTACAGGGCCAAAGAGTTCCTTAAAGGAAAGAGTGTATACATCGGTCTTATTTTTTCCAATACCGGTATAGTCTATAAAATTATTAGGGTAAAAATTCGCTTTTTTACCGGTTCCGGCAATAGCAGATCCGGTAAATGTCCCCATGTAGGTATTAGGGGGACCATAGTCATACTCGTGGCGTCCTGATATTGCGGTAAAGGCGAGGTTACCTCTATCAGAAAAATCAAGAGTGGCCTTCACATCAAGACTGCTCTTTTCAGCCCCGTTCTCCCCTTTGTCACCGACCACCCATTTGGTGGGGTTGCCGTATTTATCATTCATCGGATAGCCGCCGGATACGGTCCCTGTACCGGTAGAAATCGTACTGAGTACTGGCGTGGTCACATACCCATCCGTTGATTCATCCTCATAACCTATCCTCAGGCTGATCTTATTCATGAATCGATCACCAACGTTAAAACGGTAACGCTGGGTGTTATGAGTGCCATAGCCTCCGGTAGCATTGATCTCCAGTTTTTCAGGGGTTTTGGTAATAATATTAATCACACCCCCCATGGCATTGCCGCCATAAAGGGCTGATGCCGCCCCCCGGATGACCTCTATCCGTTCGATATTATCTACCGGGAGCATTCCCCATTCCAATCCACCGGTATACCCGTCATTTAAAGGCTGACCGTCCAAAAGGATTAAGGTATACTGGTCGCCATTGAAGCCCCTCAGTCTCACAGAGTTTGTGGAATCCATCAATCCCTTATTCCTTTTCGCAAACACACCCTTGAGCTCTGAAAGAGCCTTATCCACTGTTTTGATATTACGCCGTTCAATCTCCTCCTTAGAGATAACCGTGACACTACCGGGAGCATCTTCGACCTTTTTTTCGGTTTTGGTTGCCGTCACCACCACCTCCTCAAGCTGAATGGCCTTGGCCTCTTTCTCCTTTTCTTCAGCAATGGCAAGGTCGGGGATGGTAAAGATCAGTCCAAGTAAACAAACTAATAATAAAAACTTTTTCATTGGTATCTCCCTTCTACAGAATTTGACAAAACCCCCCAACTCTGTTACGAAGAGAGTTGAGGTGTACCCGCCTTGGGCGGGTGTACTTCCTGGAAAGGCAGCTCGCATCCTGGCAGAGAGGGCTGCCTTTTCCTTATTTTTCTTTCAGCACCAGACGGTGATCGAGAAAATTTATCTCCTGGATGGTGGCCTCTACATATTTCTCTTTTCCCAGGAGGCTGCGTAGATAGATCTTGCCGTCTTCCGGCCGGAGAAGAATAACGCTGTCCATCAAAAGTTCTTCCCGATCATCCTGTAAGATATAGGCATTTGTTTCACACATATTTCACCTCCTTCTTTAAATTTATCAGGACGCAGATTTTCGCGGATACCCGCAGAAAAATATTTTCTATAGAGGGTCTTGCAAAAGTCCCAATTCTGTCATTCCCGCAGCGATTCTGAGCGGGAATCTGGTTCTAACTGCTTGAAAAACCATATCCCCGATAGAAACATTCGGGGATGACAAACAGTTTTGCAAGAGGCTCTATATTTAAGATATTGTAAATCTGCGTCCAAAAACAGGAATTCCTGCTATCTGTTTACCAACTTAAATACCAGCGGCACATCCAGAGAAAGCCTGTTCATGGCCAGCTCGTTTGGGATGGACGGGAATCTGCCGATGCGCCTTACCGTCCGTTCTGCCGCCTCGTCCAGGAGGCTGAACCCGGAAGACCTGACGACTCTCAAATCCTCTACCTTCCCATCTCTGCATATGACGAAATGCAAACCCACGGGCCCTTCCCAGTTGTTTCTTTGGGCCCATAAAGGATATTCTTTATACTCTTCCAGCAGGGCCCGGATAAGGGTTAAGTAACCTTCAAAGACGTTGTGTTTTCGGGCCGCAGAAGCAGAACCGGGGGAGGGGGAATCTGTTTCTGAACCAGCCGTCCCGGCCAGCATAGTACTCAGAAACGGGCACGGAGAAGGCCGCCGTGCCGCATCCGGCGTCTCATTTTCCATCCTGTCTTCATTTGCGGGAACGGATGTCTGTTCCGGCGGCAGTTCCTTAGCCTGTACCGTCTCTTTAGGCGTAAGCGGCTGCGCTGCCTCTGTATCCTTTTTAACGGTTCTCTTTCCGGCCTGACTTACTGCCCTTACCGGATGACCGGGGGCCGCCGCAGTAACCTCCGAAAATACAAAACGGAGGACAGGGGCCGGCAACCGGTGCGGCGACACCTTGTTTTTGAGATCCATTCCCCACAGAAAGAGGACATGCAAGAGGCAGGAGACCAGAAAGAAATAAGGTATGTTGTCAGCGGCCCTTCTCACCGGTCTTTTCCCTCCGCTGAAAGAAGCAGGCCTCGGGCGCCGGCCAGCCGTATCTCATCCATTACTGAAACCAGGATTTGTACCAGGCAGTCCCGGTCGGACTTGACCACAACCTCTTTCCTGCTGGTTTCGGCCAGCCGCATCTGTAAGGCCTGACGCAGGTCCCGTAGGCCGACTTCGACCTCGTCCACAAAAACCCGGCCTTGCCGGTCGATCGAGACTGTAAGGGGGGTGGGCCGGGAAGCCCCGGCCACCTTTGACTGGGGGAGTTCGAGACTGATCCCGGTTTCCTCTATAAAATGGGCCGACAGCATAAAGAAAATGAGGAGCAGAAAGACCATGTCTATCAGCGGAGCCATGTCCAGCCCTAAGGATTTCTTTTTACTGCGACGAATACTAACTAGCATCTGCTTTTCTGCCTCGTTCAGGATTCTGCTCTATGACCCCTGGTTGCTATCGACCGTGGATAATACCCGCGAGGCGGCCACGTTTACTTCTTCAGCAAGGCCGTCAACCCTTTTTTCCAGCATAAAATGGCAAAAAGCCGTGGGGATAGCCACGAATAGTCCGAAGGCCGTGGTAAGCATGGCCTCCCAGATACCGCCGGCCAGGGCCATGGCGTTTACCTTGCCGCCGATGTGTTCAATTACCTGAAAGGCCTGGATCATCCCGGTAACTGTGCCAAGAAGCCCTAAAAGGGGCGCAAGTTGCACAACCAGGGGAAGAATCTTTATCCGGCCCTCGATATTGCCCACGGCCTGGCTCCCCACGGCTGAAGCAATCTCGATGAGCTCTGCCCGTTTTTTCCCTTCAGAAAGATTCAAGATCAGGGCGGTCAGAACTACGGCCACCGGGTTTCTGTTGCCGCTGACGAGTGAAAGAGCGCTATCACACTCCCCGGCATTAACGGCCCGGACTATCGTGGCCAGGTCTACCCTTGGCGTCCTGGCCAGGCGGTAAAGATAAAAAGAGCGCTCCAGAATAATGGCCAGAGCCAATATGGATAGAAAGAGAATGGGGTACATGACAACCCCACCCTGGAAGAAATAATCTATCAAGGCAAACTCCTTGTGTAATATCTCCTGGAAATGAACGTTTAACAGCCTCACAGAGGGCTGTCAAGAATAAGTTCTTTCGGGCTGTATGACCCAATTAAGCAGGCACAGAAGCGGCAGACCGGGTCAAATAGTAGCACGAAAATTAATAAAGTGTTACTTAACAAACTTATACATGATTGTCAAGAAGTGGGCTTAGAAAATTTGCAAAAGGTTTGTGAGGCTATAAAGATACTGAGTGGTGAGTGAACTAATAGCTGATAGCTGACTGTCGAAGATTCGCCGGTATTGTGGCGAGATGAACTCTTATCTTTCTGCCTGTAAGTTGTAACTTTTCTCTATACCCTTAACCAGAATGGTCAAGACCTCGTTTACCGGGGTGGCGATGCCGAGGGTTTCCCCTTCCTTGACAACGGCCCCGTTTATGGCCTCGATTTCAGTCCGCTTCTTATTTAAGACGTCTTGCAACATCGAAGAGCGATTTTTGGCTGTGGCCAGGCAGGCCGCCCTTACCTTCTCCACGGCTCGGGGGTTGGCCCGGAGACCCTTGCCGCGGGCCACTGCAAGGGCTTCGGTAATGGCCATAGCCATGAGATTCTGTATCTCCGGAAATTTTACCAGATCGCCATTTTTAAGTCTGGTTAGGGCCGAGAGGGCATTAATTCCTATGTTAACCAGGAGCTTGTTCCAGACGATTTCTTCGATGTTATCAACCGCTTCTGTGGCCAATCCAGCGGCAGTTAAGATCTCCGCCAGCTTAGCAAGTTGCCCTCGCACCTTCTCGTCCGGAAGAAAAGACCCGATGCAGGTCGGCCCTGCACCCGCATGATGGATGTGTCCGGTTTCAACCAGGGTTACCCCGTGAAAGGTGATGCCAATAACGATTTGTCTCTCCGGCAAGACCTTTTTAAGAACCTCGACATGGCCCAGACCGTTTTGCAGGGTAAGGACTAAAGTATTTTGATGAATGAGCGATGGTAACAGAGATGCCGCTGATTTCGTGTCATAGGATTTTACACAGATGATGACCAGATCGCACGGGCCGATGCCGGCCGTATCGGTGGTTACCTTAAGGGGAATAGACGTAACCCCGGTGGTTTCCTCCAGCAATAGACCATGCTTTACGAGATAGGCGGCCCGCTCTTCTGACTTATCTGGAAACCAGACATCCAACCCCAGGCGGCTTAAAAGGCCGCCGAAAAAGAGTCCAATGGCGCCCGGGCCGATTACTGCTACCTGCTTTATTATACACTCAGCCCGCCTGAGGCGGGTCAAAACAGAGACTCCTGGCTTGATTCCCTGGGCTTTTGATTGAGGTATTGATAGGCGAGGCGGGTGGCAACCCGTCCGCGGGGGGTACGGCTTATGTACCCGCACTGGATCAGGTAAGGCTCATAGACGTCTTCGATCGTATCTTTTTCTTCACATACTGCCGTGGAGAGTGTCTCCAGGCCAATGGGGCCGCCATCAAACTTATCGATAATTGTTGAGAGAATTTGGCGGTCCATCCGGTCGAATCCGCGATCGTCCACCTCCAGCATATGCAGGGCGGCGTCTGCTACATTTTTGGTGATTACTCCATCGGCCTTCACCTGGGCAAAATCACGGACACGACGCAGGATGCGGTTAGCGATACGGGGAGTACCCCGCGAACGGCGGGCTATTTCGAATGCGCCTTCTTTGTCGATAGAGATACCCAGAAGCCTTGCGGAGCGCGTGATGATGATCTCAAGTTCCTCCGGTGTGTAAAAGTCCACACGCAAGACCACACCAAAGCGGTCTCGCAAAGGCGGGGTTAAAAGCCCGGACCGGGTAGTCGCCCCTACTAAGGTGAAACGCGGGAGTTCAAGCTTGATAATCCGGGCGCTGGGTCCCTGGCCGATAATGATATCCAGTTGATAGTCTTCCATGGCCGGATAGAGCATTTCTTCTACCACGCGGTTCAACCGGTGGATCTCATCGATAAAAAGGACGTCGTTATCTTTCAGATTAGTGAGAATGGCGGCCAGGTCGCCTGTTTTTTCAATAACCGGGCCGGAGGTAGCCCTTATATTTACTGAAAGCTCATTAGCTAAGATATACGCCAGGGTAGTCTTGCCCAGTCCCGGATGACCATGAAAGAGCACATGATCCAGGGACTCTTTTCGGTTCCGGGCAGCCTCGATAAAGACGCGCAGATTAGCTTTCAAGGTCTCCTGGCCTATGTATTCTTCCAGGTTCCGGGGGCGCAGATTGTTCTCATAACGGGTTTCGTCGTCTTCGATGGTCGGCGCTATCGGCGAGGGGCGCTTTTTGTTGTCTGTAGTTGAACTCATGGCCGTGACATGACCTTTAGTACCTGTTTTAAGATCTCTTCTAAAGAAAACAGGCCCTTATTTTCCCTTTCGACTCTGGCCATGGCAGCTTCCGCAGCGGCCTTTTTATAACCAAGATTGACCAGGGCAGAGACGGCGTCTGCATAAAGCCTCTTGTTTTCTGCGGTCACCGGGATACTGGCGGGATAGGATTCAAGCGTTTTTTTACCTATCTTGTCCCTTAATTCGATTACCATTCGTTCTGCCGTCTTCTTGCCTACGCCCGGAATACTGATTATCCGGCTTATATCTCCCGATAGTATGGCCTGTTCCAGCTCAGCCACACCGATGCCTGAAAGGATATTAACCGCCAATTTGGGGCCTATACCTGAGATACTTATCAGGGACATAAACATGATTTTTTCGGCCATAGTCTTAAAGCCATAAAGCTGCAACACATCTTCCCGCAGGTGTGTATAGGTGTGCAGGCTGACCGGGCTATCCGCCTCCGGCAACTCATAAAAGGTGGAAAGCGGGATGAACACCTGATAGCCGACTCCACTTACATTAAGGATGGCATATTCCGGCGATTTATAAAGTATATTTCCTTCCAAGCGAGCGATCATCGGTTTTAACCTGATATAGTAGTGTGAATATGGCAGATAGCCACGGCCAGGGCATCGGCGGTATCCGGAGACGGCATCTCTTTTAGACTTACAAGGGCCTGCACCATCTTTTGTACCTGCTCTTTACTGGCCTGCCCATAGCCTACGACAGCCAGTTTCACTGCCCGGGGTGAATATTCATAGATTTCCAGACCGGCCTCAACCGAGGCCAGCATGGTTACACCTCTTACATGGCTTAACTTTATAGCCGACTGAGGATTTTTGGCCAAAAAGACGCCCTCTATCGCCACATCATCCGGCTCAAAATCATTGATGACAGTCTGAAGGGATCGATAGATACCCTTCAGGCGCACCGCAAAGGATTCCCGGGCCGACGGACGAATCTCACCGCTATGGACATGGATAAGGCCGTTATTTCCCTTCTCCAGTATAGCAAATCCGGTTACTATCGAACCGGGATCAATGCCCAGGACTCTCATCATAATAATTATGTTCTAATCGAGCCTCTTGCAAAATTCTTATGATCGGATCGTCGTCATTCCGGCGAAAGCCGGAATCCAGTGACTCCGACCAGATTAAGACACTCCTGGACACCGGTTTTCACCGGTGTGACGACTTTTGCAAGAGCCTCAATCGTTAAACGTTCGAACGTTCGAACGATCCTAATTCTGACAGGAATCAACCGATAGCCTCCAGGATA
>QYQD01000089.1 GCA_007280345.1 Deltaproteobacteria bacterium
AAACATAGCACAGATTTTTTTACCCGGTCAAGACGAAAAAATAACTTAACGTAAACTATAAGATTTTATTACAGTTAACAAATGACTAATATGCAGCTTGCGGATTAGTCACTGTTGATTTGCTGCCATATGCTGAGCATTAAGCTGTTATCAAAAAAACAGGCTGTACCTGGGGAGGTACAGCCTGATAAATTGGTTGCTATAATGCCTTGCTAACACTAATTATTATTCAGAAGATTCGGCCTTCGCCTTTTCTTCCGTAGTCTCCTTCTTCTTTACGGTCTTTTTCTTTACAGTTCCTTCCGATTTTACAGATGTAGTCTTGGTGGAAACGCCTCGTTTCCTGGTCGTGGTCTTTCCTTTACCCTTCTTGCCCCGGGACTTCTCTCCCTCAGCAGCGCCTGTAACCAGCTCTATAAAAGATATCGGGGCTGCGTCTCCATGCCTCATGCCTATCTTTGTTATGCGCGTATATCCACCCGGCCGGTCAACAAAATGTTTGCGCAGGTCTTCAAAGAGTTTTTTCACAATCCCATTATCACGGATGACTGCCAGGGCCTGCCTCCTGGCATGCATATCTCCGCGCTTAGCCAGAGTAATCATCTTCTCGGCCACGCCCCTTAGCACTTTAGCCTTGGCATCGGTGGTCGTTATCTTTTCATGCATAAATAAAGAGGTAACCATATTCCGTAACATGGCCTCACGATGGGCCGTAGTGCGGCTTAACCTTATTCCTGCCTTCCTGTGTCGCATTATCCCTGTTCTCCTCTTCTCTTTTCAATCTCAGATGGCGGAGGGGGCCAATTTTCTAATTTCATTCCCAGGTACAAACCCATCTCAGTCAATATCTCTTTGATCTCGTTAAGAGACTTGCGGCCAAAATTCTTTGTCTTGAGCATTTCTGCCTCGGTCTTTTGTATCAAATCCCCTATCAGGTGGATATCCGCATTCTTTAAACAATTAGCGGAGCGAACCGATAATTCTAATTCATCTACGCTACGGTAAATATTTTCGTTGATTGCGGTCTTCTCCTCCTTAAGCTCCTCCCTCGGCTCAACTTCCGGCTCTTCCGCAAAATTGATAAACGCAGAAAACTGCTCCTTTAATATCTTTGCTGCATAAGCCACCGCATCCTCGGGGATGACACTCCCATCTGTCCAGACTTCCAGGTTCAATTTATCATAGTCGGTGATCTGTCCGACTCTGGCATGAGTTACTACGTAAATTACCTTTCTTATGGGTGTAAATATGGCATCTATAGGTATGACCCCGATGGCCTGCCCCTCTTCTTTATTCTTCTCCGCCGGCACATAACCCTTACCCCATTTAACTACCATCTCCATACGAAGAGCGCCACCGCCGGTTAGAGTGGCTATTGGTAGATCGGGGGTTAAGACCTCTGCTGTACCATCGGTGATAATATCACCTGCCGTGACTAATCCTTTCTTTTTTGCCTCGATACGAACAGTCTTAGGCGTATCAGTATGGAGTTTGAAGCGAATATTTTTCAAGTTCAGGATGATGTCCGCAACATCCTCCATTACGCCTGGAATGGTTGAGAATTCATGAGAAACACCGTCTATTTTAATGGAAACTATGGCTGCACCCTGCAGCGAGGAGATCAAAACCCGGCGTAAGGCATTGCCCAAGGTAATGCCAAAACCGCGTTCCAACGGTTCACAGACAAACTTACCGTAGGCATTGTTATGAGTGTCTGTCTCTATTTCCACCCTCTTGGGTTTTATTAACTCCCGCCAGTTTCGTACAGACAAGTTGGTAAATTCTTTAGGCATATACGCCACTTCCTTTTTTACTTCGAGTATAATTCTACAATAAGCTGTTCTTGCATAGGCATGGTCAGGTCTTCACGCATCGGATAGGCCTTAACCGTGCCTCTGAAGTTATCTTTGTCCAATTCCAACCATTGAGGAACGCCCCGCCTTACTACGGCCTCAACAGCCTCATTTATGGCTAAAATAGACCGGCTTTTTTCTTTAATCTCTATAACATCTCCTACCTTCACCAGATAAGAAGGGATGTTAACTTTTTTACCGTTAACCAGAAAATGATTGTGTCTTACCAGGTGTCGGGCCTGCCTGCGTGCGCTGGCAAACCCTATCCGATAGACTGCGTTATCTAAACGGCGCTCCAATAAAACCAGCAGATTCGTACCGGTCACGCCTTTCTGCCAGTCGGCCTTCTCAAAGCATGTACGGAACTGCCTTTCCAACAGGCCATACATCCTTTTGACTTTCTGCTTCTCACGTAATTGCAGACCATAATTGGAAACCTTTACCCTGGCCTGCCCATGTTGCCCGGGGACATAACTACGTCGTTCGAAGGCACATTTATCCGAATAGCACCGGTCACCTTTCAAAAAAAGTTTTAAACCTTCCCGCCGGCACAAACGACAGGCAGGACCTGTGTATTTACCCAAGTCAAGACCTCCTCTATATTTTTTTTATATTTTTGTCAAACCGGACATGAGAAGTTTTACACCCTTCTCCTTTTGGGAGGACGGCATCCATTATGAGGAATGGGGGTGACGTCACGAATAAAGCTGATGTTAAAACCTGCCACCTGCAGCGCCCGCAAAGCCGCCTCACGGCCGGCCCCCGGCCCTTTGACATAGACCTCGATGTTCCGCATCCCGTATTCCATAGCCTTTTTAGCCGCATCGCTGGCCGCCGTCTGGGCAGCGAAAGGAGTCCCCTTACGAGATCCCTTAAACCCCTGGCAACCGGCGCTGGACCACGACACCACATTGCCTGTTTTGTCCGTAATGGTGATAATAGTATTATTAAAAGTTGATTGGATATGAGCGATACCTTCAGGAATATCCTTTTTTTCCTTCTTCTTTCGTCCCGACCTCTTTACTTGAGCCATGCTCCCTCCTTATAAAATCTACCCCTTCTTGCGGCTACTCATAGATCGCCTCGGCCCTTTTCGGGTACGGGCATTCGTACGCGTCCGTTGCCCTCTAAGCGGTAAAGACTTTCTATGCCGCAATCCCCGGTAACAACCCAGATCCATCAATCTCTTTATGTCCATAGAGATATCACGGCGCAGGTCGCCTTCTACTTTATAATCCGCATCGATAATCTTTCTGATCTTGTTAATGTCGTCGTCAGTTAAATTATCGCTCTTCTTGTTCCAGTCAATACCTACTTTAGTCAGGATATCCTGGGCTGTCTTACGGCCAATGCCGTACATATAGGTTAAGGCGATCTCCACTCGCTTACCGCCCGGTAAATCAACTCCTGAAATCCTAGCCAATCTATGCCTCCTTTAAACAGGCTATCCCTGTTTTTGTTTATGCTTTGGATTCTCACAAATCACCCGAACTACACCCCGCCTTCGAATGATCACGCACTTATTACAGATTTTCTTAACAGATGGGTTAACCTTCATAATTATCTTACCTTCCCCTATAAATAATACGGCCCCGGGTCAAATCATACGGCGACAGCTCTACCCTCACCTTATCTCCCGGCAATATCTTAATAAAATGCATTCTCATTTTTCCTGATATATGCGCCAGTATCCTGTGGCCGTTTTCCAGCTCAACCCGAAACATAGCATTGGGCAGTGTTTCCACAACCTTCCCTTCTACTTCAATGGCCTCTTCTTTAGGCATAATAAAATATCCCCTAATTTAATCTATCAAGCCGGCTCAAAATACGGGGGCCATCTTCAGTAATAGCCACACAATGTTCAAAATGAGCAGACAAACTCCCATCTTTGGTCACTGCCGTCCACCCATCGCTCAAAATAGTCACTTCATAACTGCCTGCATTAATCATCGGTTCAATCGCCAGAACCATTCCCGTTTGAAGCCTTATCCCCTGCCCGGGTTGGCCATAATTAGGCACTTCCGGCGGCTCATGGAGAGCGGTTCCGATGCCATGCCCAACAAATTGCCTGACCACCGAGAACCCTCTGCTTTCCGCATGCTTCTGAATAGCATAGGAAATGTCATACAACCGGTTTGTGGCCTTGGCTTCCTGTATACCCAGGTAAAGGGCCTCTTCCGTAGTCCTGATCAGCAACTCGGCCTCGTCTGAGACCTTACCCACCGGAACAGTTATAGCCGCATCGCCGTAATAACCATCGTAAACCGCGCCAAAGTCTAAGCTTACGATATCTCCTTCTTTAAGTATACGCGTCGCAGCGGGTAGCCCGTGAACTACTTCATTATTTACCGAAACGCAGAGGCTAAAGGGGTAACCTCTATATCCCAGGAAGGCAGGCCCTGCTTTCCTGGCACATACCATCTGTCTGGCCGACTCGTCTAATTCTATGGTAGCGATTCCAGGTCTTATCTTCTCCCGCAAAGCCTCCAGGACTTCAGCAACGATAGCGTTGCTCACCCTCATTTTTTCATTTTCCCATGGAGACTTTAAGATTATCTTTTGCCGGGATTTCCTTGATATCAATTCAACTGCCCAATATGCTCACTATCTTATTAAAGATATCGTCGATACTGCCTATCCCTAGAATAGATTTTAATATGCCCTTTTTCTGGTAATAATCAATAAGGGGCTTAGTCTGAGCGTCATAGACCTCCAACCTGGACATTACCGTGCTCTCGGTATCATCGTCCCGCTGGTAGAGTTCGCCCCCGCACTTATCACACACATCTTTGTTAACCGGAGGTTTAAAGATAGCGTGATACATAGCTCCGCACTTGCGACAGGTGCGTCGCCCGGTCAGTCTCTTTACAAGTTCCTTGTTATCTACCTCTATACTAACAACGTTGTCAATCTTGGATCCCATCCTGGCCAGAGCCTTGTCCAGAGCCTCAGCCTGCGCAACCGTACGGGGAAAGCCGTCTAAGATATATCCTTTTTTACAATCATCTTGTTTTAATCTTTCCTCTACCAATCCAATAACAATCTCATCAGGCACCAGTTGGCCTTTGTCCATATACTCTTTGGCCTTCATACCCAGTGGTGCCTTGTCTTTCAACGCCGCACGAAACATATCGCCGGTAGATATCTGCGGAACAGCATATTTTTCAATAAGCATTTTTGCCTGCGTTCCCTTGCCGGCCCCCGGTGGTCCCAAAAATATAATATTCATGGCCCTCTCCCTTTTATTGGTAACGTTATATAATTATTTTATTAGCCGCTTAATTTTCTACCTACGCCCTTTAATCCGTCCTGATTTCAAGAACCCTTCGTAATGTCTGGCTACCATATGCGTCTCCATCTGCCCTATGGTGTCCATAGCCACGCCTACCACAATCAGTAAAGCCGTCCCCCCGAAATAGAACGGCACATTAAACTGGGCTATAAGTATAGAGGGAAGGACACAGACAGTCGACACATAAAAGGCCCCGATAAGAGTTACCCTGGAAAGCACGCGGTCAATAAATTCAGACGTCTTCTTGCCTGGCCGGATACCAGGTATATATCCTCCGTACTTTTTCATATTCTCGGCCACATCAACCGGGTTAAAGACAACGGCCGTGTAAAAATAGCAAAAGAAAATAATAAAGCCGACATAGAGAATCTCATGGAAAATACTCCCTGGCGACAGAAGCTGAGACACTTTTTGCACCCAAGGGATATTGATAAAATTAGCTATGGTAGCCGGAAACATAATTATGGATGAGGCAAAAATAGGTGGAATAACACCCGCCGTATTTATTTTTAACGGCAAATGCGTGCTCTGACCGCCGTACATTTTCCGTCCAACCACCCGCTTTGCATATTGCACCGGGATCCTGCGCTGGCCCCGCTCCATAAATATGATAACTCCCACTACTGCTACCATCAAAGCAATTAAGAACAATACAGACACAGCGCCGAGAGTGCCGGTCCCCATAAGGCGGAAGGTATTGATAATCGCCGAAGGCAGCCTGGCTACAATACCCGCAAATATGATCAGAGATATGCCGTTACCAATACCCCTCTCTGTAATCTTCTCCCCCAACCACATAATGAAGGCCGTACCAGAGGTCAACGTAATAACCGCCATTAACCGAAATCCCCATCCCGGAGAAATCACCACGGCCTCACCAGCCGGCCCGGTCATACTTTCCAGACCTATGCTGATCCCAAGTCCTTGTATAATACTTAAGACTACCGTCCCATAGCGCGTATATTGAGTTATCTTTTTCCGGCCGGCATCTCCCTCTTTGGAAAGCCTTTCCAGATGCGGAATAACCACTGTTAACAATTGTAAGATAATCGAAGCGCTGATATAGGGCATAATACCCAGGGCAAAGATTGAAAACTTCTCCAGCGCCCCACCGGAGAACATGTCAAACAGACCAAAGAGCGTCCCCTTCGTTGCCGCAAAAAAGGCAGCCAGCGCCTCGGTATTAATGCCCGGAGTAGGTATCTGCGCCCCAATCCGGAAAACGGCCAGCATCATCAGCGTAAAAAATATACGCTTTCTGAGTTCTGTGATTCCCGCTATATTTTGAAAACCGCCCAGCACTTAACCTATAACCTCAATCGTTCCACCCGCCGATTCAATCTTCTGACGGGCGATCTCACTAATCCTATGGGCGCGAACGGTAAAAGCCCCTTGCACCTCGCCCATGCCCAATACCTTTACCAGGGCATCCCGATTTTTTATCAGCCCTGCTTTTTTCATCTCTTCCAGGCCGATTACGCTAATATCCCCGCACCTGGCCAGGTCACGAAGGTTAATGATAGTATAATCTTTTCGAAAAATATTCCTAAAACCGCGTTTGGGCAAGCGCCGCTGAAGAGGCATCTGCCCGCCTTCAAACCCGGGAGAGACACCTCCCCCCGATCGCGCCTTCTGTCCCTTTGCACCCCGACAGGCCGTCTTCCCGTGGCCGGAACCCTCTCCACGCCCGACACGCTTTCTCTTTCTCTTTGAGCCGGGGGAGGGCTTAAGCTCATGTAAAGTCGTCATCATCTACTCCTGTACTTCAACTAAATGGATAACCTTACGGATCATTCCTCGAATCTCCGGTGTGTCTTCGCGCACCACCGTCTTGCCGGTTCTGGTCAAACCAAGCCCGTGTAACACCAAACGCTGAGATCCGGGCCGCCCGATAGCGCTCTTCTTTAATGTTATTTTAATAGCCTTGTCCATCTTCCCTTCCTGCACAAAAACTTATCTAGGCTGTAATTTCTTCGACCGACTTGCCCCGGCGTTGAGCTACGCTTTCAGGACTACGCAATAAGCTCAACCCGTTTAAGGTAGCCTTAACCACATTATGCGGGTTATTCGATCCCAAACACTTTGTCAGTATATTTTGTATCCCGGCGACCTCGATTACTGCTCTTACCGCGCCGCCGGCGATGACCCCGGTTCCCTCTGACGCCGGCATCAGCACGACACGGCCTGCGCCATATTTCCCGATAATCTCATGGGGGATGGTCTTGTTTAACAAAGGCACTGATATCATATTTTTCTTGGCCTTCTCTACGGCTTTGCTTATAGCCACCGGCACTTCCTTAGCCTTACCGAGACCGTAGCCGACCCTGCCCTGTCCATCGCCAACCACAACAATGGCCGCAAAGCCAAACCGCCGCCCGCCCTTGACCACTTTGGCAACACGGTTTATATGGACCACTTTGTCTATTAATTTAAACTGAGATTCCAATCCCGATTCTTTGTTTAACAACGATGCCCCTCCCCTTTAAAAATCCAGCCCGCCTTCTCTGGCTCCATTCGACAGGGCCTTGACTCTACCATGATAAAGAAATCCGCAACGGTCAAAGACTACCTTTTTTATACCCTTGGCTAAAGCCTTGGCCGCAATCAACTTCCCTACTTCCACGGCCACATTCACTTTTCCTTCAAGTTTATCCTTTTTTCCACGGATCTCTTTGCTGAGCGTGGAAGCAGATACCAGTGATATGCCCATTTCATCATTTATAATCTGGGCATATATATGTTTAGCGGTACGGAACACGGTCAACCGTGGTCTTTCACTGGTACCGGCAATCTTCCCGCGTATCCTCTTTTTCCTCTTTAATCTCATCTCTTGTTTTAAGTTACATACTGCCATAGAAACACCTTTTTCAGGATTCTTAATTAGTGTTCATCCGAAAACTACTGTTTCCGGTCGTACCGCAGGCAAATTCGCCGGAGCGAAAAAACCTAAGACAAACAACAGACTAGCTGAACGCTGATAGCTGAATGCTGACAGCTCATCCGATTTTTTTTGGATCTCCGGATGAAAATTAATTATTTCTTGCCGGTCTTCCCGGCTTTTTTGCGGATAACCTCATCCGCATAACGGATACCCTTGCCTTTGTAAGGCTCCGGCGGTCTTAGCCGCCTGATACGGTCGCAAGTCAAACCCAAGAGTTCTTTATCTATGCCTTCCAGGGTTAACCTAGTCTGTTTCTCAACCTTGGCCGATATATTCTCGGGCAAGGCAAAATTAACCGGATGAGAATATCCTAGATTAAATACGAGTTGATTCCCTTGCAACTCTACCCGGTATCCCACCCCAATGAGATCCATAACTTTACTAAATCCGGCGCTTACGCCCGTGACCATATTAGCCACCAGGGCGCGGGTCAACCCGCCCAAGGCATTTGTGGCCTGGGAGTCATCTCTTTTCTTTATTAAAATCTGTCCGTCTTCAACCGCTATATTTACAACCGGATTAATAGGCCTGCTTAGACTGCCCCTGCGGCCGCGCACCATAATTATGTCATCCGCCAGTTCTACATGGACATCTTTGGGTATAGGAATTGGCTTCTTGCCAATCCGCGACATCGACATCTCTAACCTCCGCTCATCTTACTACGTCTCATTATAAAAATTCTCTATAACTACTCAGCCGCCGATCTACGCTGATCATCATTGATATTTTTTATTTTATTATCATATACAAATCTTTTGAATTCTGGTTTTCTGCCTTAAAACTTCTAAGAATAATATCTGTGATTTCTTTG
>QYQD01000208.1 GCA_007280345.1 Deltaproteobacteria bacterium
CAATCCAGCCGGTGAGGAGAGGGCTTATGAGATCTCGGACAATTCTGGCAAGCGTCATTCTACTGTTGGCCTGCGGTTTGATGCTGCCGGCCTGGGCGTCGGCGGAGGTGGTGGGACACATTACCCAGGTCGAAGGCCGGGTGGACATGCTGAGGGGGGGAAAGCTGCCGGCCACCCCGGTGGCGCTCCAGGACAAGGTGGAGTCCGGGGATGTACTCCGCACCAAGACCCTGTCCAAGGCCCAGATCACCTTTATCGACAACAGCGTCATTACCATGTCCCCGGAGAGCCGGATGGCCGTTGACGAGTACCGGTTCGATCCGGGTTCCCAGAAACGCCAGGCCGTGCTGAACATCTTCCATGGGATGGCCCACGTACTGGTCAACAAAATCTTCAAGGTGGACGAGCCGGATTTCGTCATCAAGACCCACCCCGCCGTGACGGGAGTGCGAGGCACGGACTTCGGCGTCCGCCTCCAGCCCAACGCCACCACTATCTTGAATTTCGAGGGCGTCACCCAGGTGGCCAATATCTTCCCGGAGGTGGGCAAACTGGACCTCCGGACCTTCAAGGCCGCCTATGCCTTTGCTTCCCCGAATTCTCCCAATTCGGTGTTGTTGCAACCCATGCAGGGCACCACTGTGGGCCAGGGTGCGCCCCCGACGATGGCATTTGGTCTCACCACTCAGGACCGGCAGCAGTTCCATAATCAGATGGGCTTCGGCGTATTAGGCCGGCAAAAGGAAAAGGAATCCGGGAGCGGCTCGGCTGCCGGGCGCGGCTCGGCGGCCGGGAGCGGCTCGGCGGCCGGGAGCGGCTCGGCTGCCGGGAGCGCTTCGGGGTCCGAGGGCGGCGGCGGTAGTTCCACCGCCGGCACGGGCACCACCACCGCTGACACGGGCATCACCGGCGGTGGCGCGGGTACCGGGGTCGCCAGCATCGGGATCGCCAGCACCGGGGTCGCCGGCGGCGGCACCGAATATATGACCAGCCTGGGCGGGCCGGACTCCGGTCTGGGCGCGCCGGCGGCCAGTTCCTTTACCGCGTCGCCGTCGGTACCCGTCGTCGCCCCCACGGGACTGACCAGCGGGACCGGCAATACGACGGTGACGACGTTAAACACCGTCACGATCCCGCCGGTGGATACGTCACCGGTGACGCCGCCGGTGGAGCCGCCGGTGACGCCGCCGGCGCCCCCGCCGCCGCCGCCGTCACCAGGCACCTACACCTTCCAATCGACCGGGTACTCGTCCTGGGTAAGCACCCCGTCCTCAGGCACCAGCACCGCGTTGACCTCGAACGGCTGGGGCGTACGCACCTGGACTAACAATGTTTTACCGCAGACCTACTACACCACCAGCGGCACCGGCCTCCGCACCCTCGTCCCGGGGCAGGGGGAGACTTTTTCCGGCGACAGCACCGGCACCAGCACCGGCACCACCATCGGGAGCGTTTACGGGGTCCTGGGCTCGACCCTGAGCGGCACGGCCACCTATAACGGCGTCAGCGCCTTCGGGGGAACCGTCAACTACTCCGGGACCGTCGTCATCGACCCGTCGGGGCAGCTGACCTTCACCTATGCCGATGGCCGCATCTCATCCGCCACACGATTAACGGACGCCTCCGGGACCACCACCTCCACGCCCGGCACTTACTTCACCCAGACCCTGTACGGCGTCATGTCCAACACCGCCGACTCCGGCACCACCCCGCCGTATGGCGTCCAAAGCACCACTAGCATCGATGCAGGGGCCACCACTACCAACGGGCCCCTGGCCCCATACTATGCCTTAAATTTGTGGGGTAGCCAATCCGCCGGTATCTACGGTTGGCCCTACAACTACCTGGGCCAAAGGTACGACTCCATCGAGAGCACCCTGGCCGGGGTGATTAACCCCACCACGGGGCAAGGCGCGGCGACCATCACGCCTACTCCCAGCGAGTGGGACCAACCCTTCGTCAGTGTGCTGCCCACTCCGCCCAGCCCCTACCTGTTCGGCAGCGGGGCGAATGCTACGGTCCCCATCGTGAACGCGTTCGTCAAAGACCCCACTACCGGGGTGCTCGACGGCAAGGTCTACGTCACCGATTACCAGGAGGGCAAATACGCCTCCGCAGTTTTCAACCTGACCGGGGGGTCCCAGACCTTGCCGGTTCCGCAGGGCAGCGGGACCTATAACTTCACCGAGACCTATACCGGCAACCTTTGGTTCAATGCCAGCTCGAGCGGCGGCGACCCAAAGGGAAGCATGAACAGCTCCGGTTATGGGATTCGCAGCGGCACCAGCACCGGCACCCTGGATCCGTCGTATTACAACGGCTGGTTCGGCTCTTGGGCTAACGGCCCCTACACTGTCGGCAGCGGCTCTATGCCGGCTTACGGTTACGGGTCCGCCCTGTTCTCATCGTGGTCCGGTCCAGGGACGAATCCCGCTCCCACCCTGCTGTCGGGTTCAGTGACCGGCACCGCCGGCCAGACCCTTACCGGCACTATGACCTGGATCGGCAGCCTCCTGAACGGCCCCAGTTTCAATTACCAGGGGACAGTGACCATTGACAGCAACGGCCATCTGAGATTTACCTACGGCGGCGCCAGCGGTTCCGCCACCTGGACGACCGGCCCCGGCGGCGTCTCCGGCACGGCCTCGGGGAGGCTGGAACAGTGGCCGGGCTACCACTTCACCCAGACGGTTCCGGGCACGTATGCACTCACTACCACTTCTCCGTATTATCAGGGGACCTTCACCATGTCCGGCAGCAGCGCCTCCCGAACCGTGGTGTATGGCGGGAGCCTCGGTCCTTTCAGCGGCAGTTTCAGCGTTAATTCGCCGGACCCCATCCTGGCACCGGTGTCCGGGAGTATAGACTCGGCCTCATCCCAAATAGAGGGGGTGGTGAGCACCTCCTGGCTGGGGGCTAATTCCGGGCCGGCATCTTTGACCCTAACCTCCTTAACTCCTACTCCGGGCGCATTGAGTGTAATCGTCCCCGGCCAGATCAGCCTCGTCCCCGGCGGCACCTACTTCACGGCGAACGGCGGCTTAACTCCGACCAGCCTCGGCGCCATTCAAGTATCTTCGTTCAGCGGCGTCCCGGGTTCCACACCCACCGCCCTGGCTCAATTGCCCCCGGGCGGTTACCTGTATGGCTTCAGCGAGACTTACCAGGGCTTCCGCATCGGCACCAACGCGGCCTCCCTTAACCTGTCCAACGTCGAAGGCTACGGCTGGGGGTCGATAACCGGGAGTTCGAGCTTCGGCTTTTCGAACCCCCAGATAACCACGCCCCTGCCGACCTCCTATACCGGCGCCGCCGCTACCGGTTACTTCGTGTCCCAGGACCTGGGCACCCGGGCTTCCTTGACCGCCTTGGCCCCGGGATGGGCGAGCGTCAAGGGCACCATGACCGGCATCCTCAGCGGCACGGCCGGCCAGACCCTGACGGGCCAGATGCTCTTCAGCGGCACCAACAGCCTGGGGACGACCTATAATTTCCAGGGGAACGCCACCCTGGCGAGCAACGGCACCCTGGTCTGGGGCTACTACGGCACCTGGACGAACGGCTCCACTACCGGCACCGCCAACGGGGAATGGACCCAGGTGCTGGGCACCAAATTCACCGAGACCGTCAACAGCGGCGGCGGCACCAACACCTTTGTGTATGTCGGGGACAACACCACCGTAGGCTCGACGACCTATGCCAGCAAGACGTATCAGGACGCCGCACCCATGAGCGGGAACAGCACCCTGAAAACCGGGACTTCTCCTAATACCATCGTCAGCTATGCCGGGATCCGGACCTCCACCGTCACGCCCACCTTTCCTACCGGCAGCGGGACCCCCAACCTGACTATTGAGGGAGTGGTGGCCGGGTCGCCCTGGCAGACCCGGTGGGGGGTGGCGAGCATCAGCGGGTCCGGCATCCCTGAAACCACCGGTAGTGCCACCGGCTTTTTTGCCGGGCCGGTGACCGTGGACCCCACGGGCAAGCTTGTCGGCCAGTTTGTGGACACGGTCCCCAACGGCGTCGATCCAATAACCGGCGTCCCTAAACCGGTGGATAACGTCACGGTCAACCTGGTGTCGGTCCAGGCAGGCGCCGGGCAGACCACCGCCTCTTTCGTGGGAACAACCCCCCCGGGCCCGGTCACCCAAACTTCCACCAGCACAACCGGGACATTGATCACTCCCACACCGCTGCCGGGAACCAGCGACAGAGGGAATATCAACACCAGCTTCACCCTGACCAGCACCGCGGTGAGCCCCACCTACGGGGCCACCACCGTGTCCGGGACGATGCAAGCCAAAGTCATCGGGGCGGTGGGTGGACCGACCGGCGGGACCATGACCGGCGTGGCTTCGATGCATTCCCTCAAGACTATCGGGGTTACGACCCGCGCCTTACAGCATCATGGGACGGCAACCTACCAGCCGACCGCGGGGGGCGGCCCGGGGGGAACCCTGACCGCCAACGTGAACGGCATCAACCCGTCGCGCACCGGGGTTGCGGCCACACAGACCGGGACGGTGACGGTTACCCCAAGATAATGAGGCGGCGGAGCTCTCTAATACCAAGTTGAGACCTCTGCGAAAGTCTCATGTAGGATAGCCGCCCTCGGCTGTCCATACTTCATATAGCCGCAGGCGAGGGCGCCTGCTCTACATGTTGACTGCAGATGACAGCAATTGAGACTTTCGCAGAGGTCTCAAGTTGCGTTCAAAAAGGAATAAAGTAAATGTAGGGGCGCACCTGTGTGTGCGCCCTCTTGGGGGGACACGCAGGTCCCCCCCTACAAAAATTGTCCATTGATCGCCAAAGGATATCAAACCCAAAGGAACTACCATCCATGGATGCCTCGACCGGAAAGACCGCCCCGGCCCCTGAGTTCGAACCCCAGGATCAGCCCGGGGGCCAGAGCGCCCCGGGCCGCCAGTGGTGGCGGCCGGCGGTCCTGCTGGTCATCGTCATCGCCATCCTGATACTGGTGAGGTTCTTGGGCCTCGCCGACCAGCTGGGGGACTTGCGGGACTGGATCAAGAGCCTGGGTGCCCTGGGCGCCCTGGTATTCATCCTGATTTACGTGGTGGCGGTGGTGGCGGCCGTCCCGGCGGCGCCCATCTCGGTGGCCGCGGCCGCCCTGTTCGGCTCGGTGTGGGGGGTCATCCTGATTAATATCGGGGCCACCCTGGGGGCCGGCCTGGCGTTCCTC
>QYQD01000121.1 GCA_007280345.1 Deltaproteobacteria bacterium
GTTGCCATGCTCTTGGCTGATTGATTCGTGGTGACGTCATAGGCGGACTTCGCGGCCTCCATGTTCGTCTTGCCCTCCACTTTGGCCAGGACAAAGGCTTTCTCTTTGTCGGTCAGATTCTCGAAGCTCTCCGGGGGGGCATCGGCTTTCAGCTTTTGGACTCGTTGATTGACTGCCGATGGGGAAACGCCGAAGTGTGCCGCACAATCTTTTTGCTGCATGCCGGATTCGATCATCTGCATAAGCTCTGCATCATTTATCTTTCTCATAATGTCTTTACTCCTTTTATGCTTACTTGGCTTAAGTTGCTTAATCTCGCTTAAGTTCATTTAAAACCCTCCCCAGGTTCCGCACTGCCTCAAGGTGAAGTTTGGCAGCCTCAAGTTGCGTATCTTCAGCCCTATGAATAAAAACGGCCAATGGTCATTGAATATAGCTCCCCGGTATCTCCCTCTTAACTATGTGCAGGGCCTTGATGCTTTCCGGGTCAGTCAATCCTTGTTCCAGGAGCCTGGCTATCTCCTCAAGTAAATAGACGGCCTTGCCGGTATCCCTTAACCTGTCCATTAGTTCACGGCTCGTTATAAGCCAGATATGGTCATTGAGCACCCGAGAGTAGATATAAAGGGCAGTAGGCGGTAACGTCTTTAAAAGGCCGTAAGGCAGTCTCTGGATCAAGGGAATATCCGCCGCTGGTACTGGCTGAACCTGGCCGTCGATGAAATAGAAAGAGCCATTAGGGATGTCAGGCCTGTTTTGTTTTAACGCCCGGACGATGTCCTTCTTGTTTGCCTTAATCCTACTCAAAAGGTCTGGCGTGATTTTTTCTTCTGGGGTTAGTCGCAGCATGTTCTCTTCAAGCGCAACTTCAATCCCCATATCCTTTAGCTCGGCTATCATCTCCACGGTAACACCTCCTGCGACGGTTCGTCATCGTCAACGGGAAGGAAAAAAGACTTCTTTTTCTCTTCGCTGACACCCCGTGTTTTAATGTCCGAAACGTCCGTAACGCCGTAACCCGCATGGTTGATAGTCTTTCCGCCGGACGTTTGCCCGGACGTTTCTTGAGTATCGTCCAAAACGTCCGTAGTAATGTCCGCCCGCAAACCCACGTCTGACGGGACTTTCGGCATGTCGGACGTTACGGACGTTTTTCCGAGGTATGTATAAGAAAGTTTTTGTGTGAGCACCGGGTCACAGTAAATAGCCCTTTCTGAACCGGCCCCGATCTTTGTTTTTTGAAAGCCTAAAGCGACCAAACGCTTTCCGATAGACCGGGCACTAACTTGCCATTTTTCAGGGAGCGTCTCGTTGTATTTTTCAACGATCCCTTTCACGGCCAGGCGTCCCTGGCTAACCTCGTCCTCAAGGTCAACGATCGCTTTCACCAGCTTAGCCTCCGTAGTCTCTCCCCGATCAATGCCGCGACGTTCTTCAATCTCTCGCACCAGGCCCATAAAAGCAGCTTCCCGGTCTGGTTGTACTAACCGGATAATTTGAGCAAGCGGCTCAAGTATGTCACCCAGGCGGCCTAATGACGGCTGTTCAATGTCATCAGGCATAATGGTCGCCATGTGACGGTGGCGAAAAGCTACGAGGCGCTCTTTTAGTGGCAAGGCAAGCTGTGGTGTAATCTTTTTTTGGAAGTTTCGCGTAGGCGGCGGCATGTTTATTTGAATTGCCCGGCTATCTAAGGCCGTGGGTACGGTCTCGTTCGTGGCTATCAGGGTAGGCCCGAAGATTGAAAAATAAACCGTATCTTTGAAGGGTCCTTTGTCGGGATGTAAGACACGCGGGACTTTGTTACCGCGCTCGTACCGGTTAAGCAGAATATCTTCCGTCCCGTATTTTTCCGCTTTCTTCCAAATTTCGGCCACATCTAAAAACAGACTTGCCCCTAAGGTGTGGGCAACGCGGACAAGGTAAGCATCTCGAAGGCTTTCCGTATAAAAGCCCCTGTAGGCTAAGTATATTAAGGCTTTGCCGGTTCTGGACTTGCCTCTTTCGGGCACGGCATAAAACCAAATATAGGGGCTATATTCAAATCTCTCTATAAAATAGGTATGCAGCACCCAGGCAGTAAGCAGGTCATACCAGCCGTCACCTGGCAGGTCAGCGGCGGCGTAAATATAAATTCGGATGTCCCGGTACAATTGACTGTCAGTGTCGTCCTCTATGGCTTCTAGGACAGCCTCAGCCCGTGGTAGTAAGTAGGGCAGGGCTTCTTTGGCCGGTGGACAGTATGTTTTTTCATCAATGACTATCTGCCGGACAACTTCGCCATCTGTGGTCAAAAATGCAGGCAGGCCGTCATGTTCCACAATGTCAACAATCCCCGGCCCCAATGCGGTGGGCATGTCCTTATCGTTTTCTTGCGGTGACTTTTGGCTTTTACAAAGACCCTTAAAATCCTTACGTAACGCCTTCGCCTCTTCTTTCGATAGCTCAAAATGCTCGTCCATACGCTTCAGACAGGCTTCACAGGTTAACGCCGGTTCGTGCTTAAGGCTTTCCAATATCGGCTTCAATACTTTAAAAAGCCGTTCCCGTGGCGTGTCCTTCGGGATCACCGAAAGCGGATCATCACTTTCCACTTCTTCTAGTCCGTCCATCAGTTTGAATTTGTCCGACATTATTCACTTCCTTGTAAAGATCAAATTTCTGCTCGTCTGTACCGCAGGCCAGGGTTTGTAACCGCTCTTCCCAGAAGGGAAGATGATTATAGATTTCCTGAAGCATGTCTCCGGTGCTGCCATTGAGGTCTTCCGGGGTCTTGACGTATTTTGTGATCCATCGATAAGCTCTACGGATGCGTTTGCCTAGTTCGCTTGAATATCGCGCCTCCCATTGTCGAAACCGCTCGACCAATTCAGCCCGGTGCTTACGCCTCTGCCAGGCTATCTCTACCTGTTTACACTCTGCCTTGGTAGCTGGCCTGCCTGGAAGGGTAATGCCTAAATACAGGCAGGCATCCCTAAACGATAAGCCTCGTAGCTGCTGGATAAAGTCAATGGCATCGCCTGAAGCATTACAACCAAAACATTTGAAGCGGTTTTCCTTAACCGTGAAAGAAGGCGTCTTGTCCTCATGGAATGGACACCGGCCAAGGTAACGTTGCCTGGATCGCCTAAGTTCGATACCTTCAGCCACGACAATCGCCGCCAGATCAATCGAAGCCAACTTCTCGGGAAGGCTATTCATGGCCACTATCACGGGCCGGTGAATACCCGGTTTGAACTATCTGATCAATATCTGTTTGACGGAAGAAAACCCGGCCTTGCCGAATTTCATCAGCATTCTGAAACATGGCGGCCACCTCCTACAGGACCCGTGAACGGCTTTCAAGCCACTTGATAAGGCTTTCCCGTTCGTAAGCAACGGTGTTTCCGAGCATGATCTTTTTCACTGCCTCTGTTTCCTTGAGGCAATCAAGATTGGCCAGGGTGCGGCCTGAATATCCGGTAAGTTCTTTGAACCGGGGATGGTTTCGTGCTACAAACGGGGGGAGTTCTTGGTGCAACGCTGATAAATCGGGTTTTTGTTTTTCTCTCATTTTTCTACCTCCAGAAAGTTTAATTAAAGGGTTTTGAGTCCCCCTTCATAGGTATAGTTGGAGATATCCAAGTTTAAGGAGAGAAGCGGTTGGAGAAACCAGGGCTAAAGATTTATATGTTGTTGAATGTATTAAGTAAAATATTTATGAAATTATTTCGCAAATCTCCAACCGTTCAAGGTGGAGATCTCCAATCAGAGGGAAAAAAGGGGGGTTAATCTTTTGATGGATTCAGGTAGGATTTTGCACGGTTCTGGCCAAGGAATTGTTTTTTCATGGCCAGTATGACCGCAGCATTTAATTTATCTGTGATCTGGTGTAAATTTTTTTCAGAATTTTCATCGCCACGTTTTTCTAAAGCAGCCTTGCGCGAAGATAACTCTTCAATTTCTTTTATCAATTCATCTTTTGAGTAACTGTCATAATGAGCATCTTCGGTGCTGAGTTCGGAAACAATAAACTTCGGCCCAAATGTGCCAGTGTGCTCATTTTTTATAAGCTCAAAAATCTGAAAGCTCTCTGGCAATTGCAGCTTGTATTTTTCATTTAAAAACCGTACGAATTTTTTGCTGATGCTCCGCAGTATTTTATATTTCGCATCGTACTCTTCGCATCGTACCTTGTTATCTACTTTACGAACCTTCCCATCGATTTCTACTGCCGTGCTTGCAGTTCCATGAGCCTTGCCAATATTATGTAAGTGGTCCTCTGATTTCAGAATTTTAATAAGTGTGAGCCATTCTTTTGTATTTTCTCTATCGAATTGCATTTCTTTAGAAGTAGCGTTTTGGAGTTTCTTTCCCTTCGGCTGCAAATTAATGCTGGTGTCGCTGCAAAATTCTACCTTTAGCCCACGGATGAAAGCATCAGGGTCAACAGTGTGGCCTTGGTCATTTTTTCTCAACTCATCGAGAATATTTCCATATTGATTCTCAAAAGCTTCAACGGCAGACTTTCGATATAACCACTGAGAAAAGTATGACGCCCGCTCATCGGTATTAATAGCTGTTAGAAAGCCAAAATCGAATCGTACATGATCCTTGAAGTTGTCAGGTTCATAAGGACACAAATTACCTTCACGAGCGAAATGAAACAGCGTTGCGAAATCTATTGACCATCTTTTCATCAACTCGGTTCCGGTAATTGGTAGGGTAAGTTCTTTTTGTGGTTCGATGGTTTTTGGGTTTGAAGTCTTTGGGGCATGCCCCAAACCGCTAACCGGGGTTATAGGCGGTGGTGCCTTGGGGATACTCATCTTTTGGACTAACTGTTTGAGAATATCTTCTTTACCTTTTTTATTTTCCATCATTTCCGCCTCCTGTTTGCGGTCCTGGTGGTTAGAAGGGGGGGAAGGCGGCCAGGATAACCGCCTTGTCGGGTGCGCTCCCTATCCCCCTGATGATCTACATCTATTTTGTGTAGTTCATAATCTGCCCGGTCATATCCTGTCCTGCGCTGTCAATGGATCGCTCAAGGTTTCTCGTGGCGTTTTGCAGGGTGTTCTTTCCCAAGTGTGAATATCTTTCGGTCATGGCAATGACAGAATGACCCAAAAGCTCTTTGACCGTGTAAAGATCGGTGCCGGCTTCAACATGCCAGCTTGCAAAGGTATGTCTCAGGGTGTGGAAGACTACCCGCTGCCTGAGGTCAGAAATGCCATTGTTGAAACCCAGGTCCTTCACGATCTCAAAGAAAACCCTGGGTGTATCCTTCAGGCGTTCGCCTTTCCTGTCGGTGAAAACATAGTGGTCAAGATTCTGGCGCGTCATGGGCTGAAACATACCCTTTATTTTTTCGGTCATAAATGCTGCCCGGCCCTCCCCGCCTTTAGGGTCCATGATGGTGATAAGGCCACGATCAAGATCGATATGACTCCATTTTAAGGCTGCAATTTCTCCCATACGCAGCCCAGTGTGTAGGCTTAGCAATGCCAGGTTATAGGTCAAAGGGTCTTTGGCCTGCAATGCTTCCAAGAGGGTTTTTGCTTCGTCATGACTAATAAAGCGGACTCTTCGGTTGTCCACTTTTGGGACCTTGACTTGTTTTGTGGGTGAATCACTTGAAACAAGAACGTCTCGCTTCGCCATGTTCCAGGTTTGCCGTATGGTGGCGAAAACATATTGGAGGGTCCGGGGGGTCTTGCCTGCGTCCAGCATGTTCTTTTTGATTTTTTCTATGGCAAAGGGCTTGACGTCTTTTAGTGGGGTATTCCCGATAACGGGCGCGATCCATTTCTTGAAATGCTCTTTTCCCTTCCGTGTCGTATCTTTTTTCTTGCCGGTCTTTGCAGTGGGGAAATAGACATTTTCAAAATAGTGACCAAAGGTGACGTTTTCCTTTTCAGCCAGCTCTTGCGCCGCTTTCTCCGCCTCTTTGCGCTGTTTTTCAAGCGCTCTTTTTTCCCCAATGCGCGTCGGCGCTTCTTTTTTCCCGTGTTTAGCGGCCCCTCTCAAGCGTTCCAGGACAAGTGCCGCTTTTGCCTCTGTCCAATTCTGGTCGTCTTCCGGGTCCCGCTCGCTTGTCCAACCTATACCCTCTTCAATGCGCCTTCCGTCTCTCTGGTAACGAACGGCAAGGTAGCGGTCTTTTTTGACACCATGTTTCCGGGTCGGATGCTCATAATACCGGACGCCTTTAAATTTTGTGCTGATCCATTTTGCGGCCATTTCTTACCCCCTTTTAAAAATCCCCCGCTTTTCTCTCCCCATTCTCTCCCCACTTCTGGACTGAAACGATGTGTTTTTAAGTGAAGTCTTAGGAAAGACGATAAGCGATAATTCTTTGAATGTCAAGGTGTTGTTGTGGTTAAATGAAATTATGTGAAAGTGAGAAAAGGGGACTCAAAATCCCCCGACCCTCGCGGTCATGTCGGTTCAATTCCGACCTCCGGCACCAAATAAAATCAGGTAGTTACACTTCATAGCTTCCATAAAAACATCTCTTCTGTTTTCCGTTTGCTGAATTCTCTCCCCACTTTTAATTTCTACCCATAAAAAAAGCGGGCATTCCTTATGAACACCCGCCCCCTGACTGGTAGCCCTTTTCAGTTTTAGTTACCTATTAGTTACCCTAAGGCGCACCAATGGAGGCAATCAAAATGCAAGACAGATGGGACACTCTGCCAGGATTGCCATAATCTTTCCCCATGTTATGCTGTTTTATCCCTTAATAGTAACTGTACATGACTGTCCAGAATATCGTCCCGGCTGCTATTGATTAGGCAGTTGACTATTTGATTGACTAATTGGGTTTCGATAATTCCCACTTTAGAAAGCTTATTGTCAAACTTGTTTTTTAGCATCTCGGCTGCCGAAAACGGGTATATCTCATAGAGTTGCACCCACGTATTCTTCGGGAAGAAATATCTATTGGCGGGAATGAAAAACCGTTTGTTATCATATAGGCATTTGGGTGTATCATGCTCAGGATAGATTTTCTTCTGTGAGGTGGTTTTTACAAAAAGATAGGGCTCGTTGGACTGAGGGGAATTTAATAGAATTAGATATTTTTTCCCGATTTCTCCGTCATAAAACACAAGCTGTTCATGATGGAATATACTGCCACGCAACTATTGATGACCTCGTAAAAAGTCATGCAGCCATTTTGA
>QYQD01000106.1 GCA_007280345.1 Deltaproteobacteria bacterium
AAGGTAACCAGGATACGGGATTGCCAGCCGCCGCCAGGGATCGGGAATAGCACCGTGCCATCTGACCTTATCCACGAAATGACCGGGGACCACCACTCAACCGGAGTCGATATTTTCGGGTCATGTGCTGGGACCATGCCCACGTCCGCCAGGTAAATATTTGCGTCATAAGGCACAGCAATCACCGTGGCGGATAAATCGCTATTAGGCTGAATGGATTTGATGATGAGATCAATGGCCTCCAGACCTGCTTCACCGAAGAGAAACAGATCACCTACTGCCGGCCAATCATTGACGGCAGCAATGGGGGTGGTGAAAGTCGCCTCCTTTGGCTCTCCGGCCGCCGTGATAATTGGGCAGAGCAGACTGGTATTGTCAGCCAGGCGGAACCGCAGGACGTAGGACCCCGCTTCCATGGGCAGGAGTTCATCCGTGGTCACGCCGGCCAAAGCCCCGGTTTCTACAGGAGGATCACCCATAGTCTCCATAACCAGTGATTTAACCCGGCCCCAGGAAAGCCCCGCCAGCATCACGTCATGGGCGAACTTGATCCGGTCTCCCCGAGTGGCCACCATCCATTCGATGTCGGCGCCGAATTGGGCGGTCTCACAGCGCAGCCGGGCAACGGCGTCGTGGTAGCGGGCATGCCGGAAAATCAATTCCGGGTCAGTGGCCCCGGGGAGGTCAAGCTGTTCAAAGAGCGTGGCGGCCGGGTATTCGGGATGCGATATCCCCCAGGCGTCCTTCCCATCAATCTGATAACCGTCAGAAAGGACAATCCGCTCGTCCTGCTGGTATTGCATGTCCTCATTGATAAACGGGCATCTGAAGGCGTGGGGCCGGTCCACAATGGTGATAGTGGACTGGAAGGAGTCCTTGAGGATATTGCGCGGAGTAAAGGCCGGGCCAATAGTAAAGGCTTGAGGTTCGTCGATGATCACCCCCACCTTGGAGTCAATCCGGGAAAAGGCCGACCTGGCGGCGGCGGCGATTTCCCTCAGGAGATCCTCTATCGTGCAGGTGTAGTCGATGTATTTGTTAAATTTCCAGGTCTGAATTGCGCAATATTCATGCCAATATTGGAGATTAAGGAGGTCAATCCGGGAATCCGCCAAGGGTTTCTGATTCTGAACGCCTTGCAGCACCAAACGGTAGAGGCTGGCCGGGTTCTGAGTCGCCCGGGTGATCCAGGTTGAGGTATCGGCATCCCAATCCGGGCAGATGCTGGTGAGGGTGCCCTTGAACTCGTCCACCGTGCCGTTGAGTTGCCCCGAGGCCTTGATGCGCATGGCGGTCTTGGCCAGTGGGAATGGGAAGTCAATCGGGTCCTCGTTTTTGATGGTGCGCAGGGCCACCCAATAGCTTACGGAAGAGGTCCAGATGCTATCAGGGGCGGTGAGTCGCTTCACCTTGATATCGTATTGGCCTCGGGCGGGAGGCTTCCAGCGCAGATTGCCGCGCACCGATGATTTCGTGTTGCCGGTCATGGCGATGGCGGTGGCCGGGTTCCCGGCCCCGTCTGTCCCAGAAGGGGTTAGCCAGGCCCCGGAGGTGCCGGTTTCCCGATAGGTCACGGTGAAATTCACCGTCATTGCATAGGTGCCGCCCTGCGCCGTCACCCCCATGAGACTGTTGCAGGCCACGTCGATGGAGAGCTCGTCGGCGTCCAGTTCAGAGGTATGAACGTTGTCCTCGTTCTGCAAAAGTTCGATGCTCAGGGATTCTTCTTCAATGGTTACTGGATAAAGAGTTACAGGATCATCGCCGTAGGTGACTGAGGCCGTCTGCGCCCCGTTCCCGGTCTCGGTGGTGGTGGCCGTGCTGGTGGTAAAGGTTAGGACCAGGTCGGTGACCGCGGAAATCAGATAATCGGTGTCATTGGCTCCTGTGGTGCAGCCACCGAGTGTCACGGTATTCCCTGCCTTGATACCGTCCATGAGCCAGGAGCCGGAGGCCCGGGTCAGGGTCTTGGCCGTCACGTCGATGGCGATGGTCTGGGCGGTCAGGAGCAGGGTCAGGTTGCGATGCTCGACTTCCACCCCCTGATAATTTTCCAGGAGGGTATCGGCGATGCGCAGGTCTTCCAGTTGCACCGGGCCGAAGCACCAGACGAACAGGAGCCGGAGGTACTGGTCGCCTCCGGCGGATTCGGTGTAAGTCCTGGCCCCGTAGAAAGGCGCTACCCGGAATTTTCCCAAGATAAAGGGCACCGGCCCCCAGAGGTTCGCCTTGTTCTGGGCCCCGGTAATAGACAGGGTAGGGGAGGATTGGCCGTAATCTGACCCGGTAAGGCCGGGCACGGCTGCAAGAGATGAAAGGGTTCCGGCGCCGCCGGGCTGGACAGGGGGGAACAGGGCGTTCAGGGCCATGGTGCCGACGACGCCGATGGCCAAGCCAATTCCGGCTGTTGCTATGGCCCCCCAAGTTGGGCCAAATAATACTGCCATCTCTGGACCCAGAAGTACCATCGCTACAATTACCGCAATCGCCACAAAGACCATTCCGACAGTTCGCCAGAACCCGCCTTTTTTCTTGCCAGGAACAACCCGGATGGTGATGTCAGAACCCGCCGCCGGAAAGGTGGTTTCCCACTTCTCCATGGGGATATAATCATCGTTTACCCAAATGTGGGCATAACGGCCCATAAGTAAATCCGGCTGAACTTCCTTAAGAATTTGAGCGAGGGATATGCCGGGGACAAGATAGCTGGTCTCGTTAGCTATCTTAAACGGATTCGGGCAGGCGACCACCCGGAGTTGATCTGTATTATCCGGCAAGTTTAACATGGCGGTAAATCCCGATGATGCGACTTTTCCAAATTGCCGCTGTATAAGATTCAACCAGGGTGCCGTAGTCGTTCTGGGCGTGCACCATCATATTTTTCTTTACTACCACCCCAACATGAATAACCCGAGTGCGCATAATAATCAGATCACCGGGCATTTCCTTGCCGCTCTCTATCTCTATCCAGGAGTTGCGATAGTTTTCATACAGCTTTTCAGATTCCGTGCTATTCAATCCGGTCAGTCCACTGAAATCTTCTATGACAATACCAAAACACTCCTGATAGGTTTGGACCACCAGCCCCCAGCAATCCCAGCCCTGGAAATCCCGGCCATGATCCAGGAAGGGGACGCCGATGGCTAATTTTATGAAGTCAATTAATTTCATTTCTTAGCCCTTGATATTTTGGGCGACTGCTTATATTAAGAACCAGGAGGTTCGCCATGAAATCTTTCCGTCTGTATTTCTTGTACCTTATGTTGATGGTGACCGGATGCGTTGCTTCTCTATCAAATATTCGCCAATCTGAACCGGCGTATATCCTGCACTCAGATAAAGCCCCGGAAAAATTAGCTAACTGCATCGCTTACGAATCCCAAGCCGCATTAGATTCTTGGAACCGTTTTTGGGACCCGGCAAAAGTTACAGAAAATGATGGGACCTATAAAATTCTAATAACTCTTTCCGGTGGCCTTTTTGTTTCATTTAGTCAGCCCATGGCTGAACTTATAATTTCTCCAGGTAGTCCGGCTGGATCGAATATTGAATGCCGGACCTATTCCTATTGGGGCGGTAAAGAAAAGTTTTGGGATTTGGTCAAACACTGCGCCTCCCCTCAAAACAGCCCCGGAAAATAGGTGGGGCTAAAACTGTACCCACACGCCGGCTCCTTGAACAGACCCTCCAGGGTTAAAGTCGCCTCGATGGTCAGGCTGTTATAGGTAATCTCCCGCATCTCAAAATCAGTAAGTTCCATCTCCACCATGTCGGGGTCCGATGCCTTCACTACTTCCAGGGTGATCACCGGGGCATTTCCTCCGGCAGCCGCATCCCGGATCATCGCCACCAGGTCCCGGTCGATGTTGTCGATGATCAGCTTGGCCACGGGAGGGCGGTCATCCGAATCATCCGATAAAGTCGGTTGAAAGGGACAGGCCAGAAAGGGGCCGAGGCCCAGTCCCGCCCGGCTCGCCAGATTCGCCCCGGAGTTGTTCAGGTAAACCGGCGCCGGGAGGTCCGGGTGGTCAATTGTCACCAGGACAATAAAGGCCTCGTCGGTCTCCTGGGCGTTCACTGCGGCGATGAAATCCAGGGAGACGTCCCGGCTCATGGCAGTTTCTCCAGCTCAAAATCTACGGCCCAGCCAACCCCACTCTTGGAAAATGTCGGGGACTTGGTAAATCTCAGAACGTCGGCGCCGTCATGGGGGAAAGTAAACGACAGGCTCCCCCCCGCAGTGGTCGTATTAAAAAAGGTTTCCAGATAGCCTTTCTCAGCGGCCGTCAGGAGCAACGCGGCTTTGATCGGCGTCACCTGGGCGGTGAACCGGCGGCGCGCCTTGGCCGGGCCCGCATCCATTTCGGTGCGGATCACCACGTTAGGCAAAGTCTCTTGGTAACCTTCGTTCAACCATGCCTGGGGGAGTGTTGATGGCCAATTTTCGGGCATAACACTTACCTCTTAATGGCACCGCCGCCGCTATTGATCGCTTTATAAAGTGCGCCGCGCCGGTTATAGGCCGCAGCCCCTATCTGGTCGAAAGTCACGACGACATCTCCATTCGCTTGCATCTCGGATTTGGCTTCAGTGTTGGGAGGCGAGTAAATAATCACGTTCACCTGGGGTGGACCCGATCTTTGATTTAAACTATCCAGGGGAATCACCGCCTCTGCCCTACCTGCCTCAGCAATCACGGCCAAGGTGGGGTGTGTGACTATGCCACCTTCCGCCATTGGCCGAGCACTGCTCAGAAAATTCGCATAAGCTGCATTCCCCCAGGAGGTATCGGGAGAAGGACTATAACTTGGGGCTCCGATGGAAGTAGGCGACCCTCCACCAAAAAGACCCCCGGCAATCTTGATAAAACCGCCCAACATGTCACCGATAGGACTGGATTTCCCTTGTAATACAGCAGCTCCGGCAACGCACCAGTTATAAATAGAAAGTCCAGCATTGTATCCACCGATTTCTAAGGTGGCAGCAGCGGTTTGTGCCGCTGTTAATTCGGCCGGCAGTTTGATCCCAAGTAATTGCATCAATCCTTGAATCGCCTGGGGTAGCAACTGAGTCAGGAAGCCCTCAAGTTGCGTCTGGATCAGTTTTTCGCCCATGCTCCAGGCCAGGGCATCAAAATCAGTTTTCTTGCCCTGCAAATATCCGATAAACGAGGAAGCCATCTGCTGGGATATTGCTTGAGGCGCATTCTTAAGAAAGGAGGCTACCTGATCAGCCTGCCAAGTGGCCGTGGTGTTCTGGGAGTCCACCAGGCCCATCTTGAGGCCGCCCTGCCAGCCTTCGGTGCGCCAGGATTCCCGTGCAAGAGCGTATTGCTTTGCCTGGTTAATGAAAGCCTGCTGCGCCCTCATCTCATCCTGAAGGAAGGCCAGGTAGGGCTTTTCGGCTATCGTCTTGGTAATTGCAGCCTGGGCCAGGCGGTTTTCCAGGTCCAGGGCCTGCTTTTTCCAGGTGAGTTGATCGGTGATAATAGGAGAGGCCGAAGCCATGGCGTCCACATAGGTTTTCTGTAAATTCAAAACTTCGGAAACTCGCTCAACTTCCTTTATGACCCGCTGCCGGCCGTAAAAAGCGTCTAGTTTTTCTTTTGATCCGGCAAGACCGCCGAAGTCAAGCAAGTCCTTCTTGTATAGTTCGCTGATTTCAAGAAAGGCATCGCCTGATCCCTTCGCCATTTTCAAATCAAAATCGTCTTGCAACTTCCCTTTTTGGAGGGTGCTCCGGGTCTTAGCTAGAATTTCGAGTTCGGCTTCAGAGTGTGCCCGATCCGAAGATTTCTTGTAAATATTCTCAACTGTCTTATTAAAATCCGCTTCTATTGCGGAAAGTTTGCCCTCTGATAGCCGGGCGATATCTTTGGTTAGAGTATCGAATAGGGAATTGAGGCGGTTGATTTCGGCTTCGGCACCCTTGCCGCCCTTGTCTTTTCCAGCATCTAAGGCCGGGTTCCATGGGGGGGCTTTGGGGGTGGACACGGTTGACCAGTCCGGGGCGGTTACAAGTCCCTGACTGGTCCAATATTCACCCATTTTTGCCGCCCTTAATCCGGCCTGGTGGACAAAATCGGGGGATGTCGTTTTATCCTTAGTTGTTGGGGGGGGCGGACCGACAAAATCCCCTTTCCCACCAAGCCAAGGGGGCAAGCCAATGACATTGGCAATGATGGTCCAGGTGATCGGAGTATTCATAATTTTTATTAATCTATTAATTATTGACTCAATACCCTCAAGTACACTATTAGCATCTTTAAAAGGTTTTTCAATATTAACATAAGACCATTTCACCAACCCATCATTTATCTTGTTAACCCAATCCCAGGTAGTAGACAAATCAGATAAAACCTTGTTCATAAGATCAGAGGGGGCAGACCAAAAGGCATCCTTGGCTGTTACAATTGCCTGCTGTCCCAAAGTTCTATCGGCAACGGGAGTGGCTTGGGCGGCTACTCCATATTTACCAACAGTGGATGCTGCTTGAATGGCACCGGTATGATCGATCATCCATTGTAAGACACCTTTAACATCGTTCACTACAACCTTAACCGTGGCCCACCCCTCAGCGATCCCCACAATGAGACTGTCTTTGTGCTCCCGGAGGTAATCGTTGATGCTTAAAACCGAACCTACAATGTCTTCATACAGCCCCCCCAGGCCACCCCTGCCCACCTGAGAAATCAAGGTGTAAAAGGTCGTGGCTTGAGCCTGCAAATTCTTCTGGATATCACCGGCGGCTACTCCCAGGCCCTTGAATTTTTCTTCCAAAAAGGCGAGGAGGGTTCCATTTTGGGCGGCTGCTTGCACTTGCTCTTTCCAGGTCTCTCCCAGCATACCTTTCAACTGCTGGGCCAGTTTGAAACGAATCCCGGCATGGCCTTCCAACAATCCCTGAATTTCATGCTGCATTATGCCTTCGTCGACATAGCCTCTATGAAGCAGTTTCACTGCATCGGTGATAACCCCGATAGCCCCGGCTTCCTCTTGGGCCGCGTAGATGCCTTTCCTGGCGAAAGCATCGAACCCGCCGATCATCTCCTTGCCGGAGGCGAAATGCCGCTGGGTCTCGGCCTCCAGCACCTCGTACATCTCCAAAACGTAGGCCTTATAATTTCCATAGGCTGCCTGTTGAGCCTCAATCCCATCGACATTGGCCCGACTCAGCATCATAGCGGCGGTAGAGATTGCCCCAATGTTGAAGCTGGTTATTTCCTCAATGCCTTTCTTGACCAGTTCAAATGCCCCCCCCAACGTCACAGTGACCCCGACCAGGGCGGCAACGGTTCCGACCATAGCCGCGAGGTGACCATGAGCCATTGACGCAGCAGAACCCATACCCCCAAAGGTGTTGTCAGAGGTGGCCCTGAATTGGCGCAGGCTTGCCTCGGCAGTTTTTAGTTGGCTGCTGTCCACACCCAGAGTTGCGGTCAAATTTCCCAGGTTCAACTTTTCTTCTCCGCCTTTTTGGAGCCTCTCGCAATGCCGATAAGCACTGCCTTCATCTCATCCACCGTCTGCGGCTTATCCGCCGGACCCTTGCGCCCACCTTCTGGCCCCCAGGGCATGAAATCGTAGATGCTGGCCTTTGTCCATTTGCCGTCCCCCCGTTGCATCTGCATGAGGTTATGGAGCATGAGGCAGACCTGGGCCAGCCGGTAATCTTCACGGTAGCCACCTATCGGCTCAATCTGGTCATAAGCCCCTACCTCGGCCAACTGAGCTGCGGTCATGTCCGGGAAAGCCTGAAACATCAAGTCAGGATGCGGAAATCCGCATTGAATCCCCAACCGAAACTCGAAGCGGCGTCCTGGCCGCCTCCTCAGTTTTTTACGAGGGCCTCTTTCTCGGCCTCACCGATCTTGTTCAACTTCAGGGCGACACTGGAGATCTTGTCCAGCTTCGTTGCCAACATGCTCTGACTCAAGGCCAGGTAGTCCTCTGACTTGAGCAGGAGTACCCCCTTTTCATCGCAGAGGGTGTGTACCGCCAGTTTGGCCCGGAAGTCTTTCATGTCGCGCACAAAGTTTATTGCCCCGGTTTTCTCGTCCACCACCTCTTTCGCGATGGTCTGCTCATAGCCGCTGTGCTCATGAGCCGTCATCTGACGCACGAAAACGAAGTCATCCTTACCCAAGGCCACCTTTTCAGTTTTGAGGGCTTCGGGGGCCAGCAGGGCCTTCCTATCCAGTGCTCCCATGATTAGTTCCTTCCTGTTTTGAGATAAAGCCCCTGATTAGGGCCAGTGGTCGGTTAAGTCTTTACCCCGGGCTCGGGCCGCTGCCGGAGTTGATGGTCACCGGGCCGCTGATTTTGATGGTCACGTCGGCGGTGATGATTTTCTCGTCCACGCTCAACGGCAGTTCGGTCACCAGGCCCATAAATTCCATCGAGGTCTGGTCGTTGTCGGGAAGGGCGATCTCGTAATTCTTAAGGTCGTCATCCTCAAAATCCGCCCGCATAACCTCGTAGGTGTCCCGGCTGAATTGCATCGACAACTTGACGTTGCCGCCGTCCCGGAGACCGCCAATGAACGTGCGGTAACCGCCCACGGTGTCCAGAGAAGTCGCGTCCTGTGTGTCTCGTTTGGAGTCCGGCCCCCCGATTTTGGTAATCAGGGCGATCTTTTCCCATAGTCCCGTGGCGGAGTTCCAGCGACGAAACTGAGTTCCCATTCCTGCAATCGCTTCAGGCATTTGATCCACCTCCTTTGTCGTGCGATTAAAAAAAAGGGGCCAGGGCACCCGATTAAGAGTGCGCTGGCCCCAGTGGTCCTGACAGCCAAGAATCTATATCTTAAATTACATTATGCACTAAAACAGTGAAATGTCAAAAGCTTGCTCATTGCCTCTGGATCGAGAAATTGCAAACCCACATGGCCAGATTATTTTCCGTAAAGCCAAGACAGAAAGGCTCCTGGTCACACCGGATCAGGATGTAGGTTGATCCGTTCCAAGTCTCCCCGGCCAACAGGTGCAGCACGTCTTTAATCTGATTTACCAGGACACCGGCGGCCACGTAGGAGGGGTTGCGGACTTTGATCTGTATGGCGGGCCTATAAACGGACTCGCCTTTGGTCAGGGTATCATCCGGCGCAAACCCCGGAGTGTCGTAAATTGTCGTGACCGCGGGAGGTAACACCGGTTCTGATCCTATGAACAAATTTGTTTTGTGGACAAGACCTAAGCCCGATGCTTCCAAAATGTCTTTCAAATCCTGCGAGGGCAAGTTCATTTTGGCTATCCCTTTATTTGCGCCTCTTCTCGAATCACCTCTAAAATATCTTCCTTATTCCGCCGAAACGCCGCCTGAAAGAACTTGGGGCCAGCCCCGGGACGCTGGAATTTGGCCCCGATCATTTCATGGACATAGGCCGAATAATTGGCGCTAAAGCCCATGGTTAAAAAAGGGTTCCCGTTCCCTTGATAGCCGGGAGTCGTAAACCAACTCCCGCGCATATTGCTGGTATCTACTGGGATCACCGGAGGGGTTATGTCCATATCCCGCCTTATGATGATCGCCGCCCGGATCAGTCCCTTCATGGACCGGCCCTCGATGGCCTTGATTTCTTTGTTGAGATTATGTATGACCCGTTCCAGGCCGCGGAGATTGCTCATAAGTAGGCCACCCTCAGCATTTTTAAAGGGTCCCGAATTAGTGGGATACGATCAAAACGTTTGATCCGCCAGGTGCCAGCGATAGTCTCTGGGTTATCATCCCGATCTGGCCCCAGGTCGTCCAGGGTGCCAAGATAGAGCATCCCCTGTTCGTCGAGGTCCTGGCCCACCATAACAACCGATTTGCAAACTATATTATTGCCTTTACTGTCAGAAACCAACTGAGTTGAGTCAGTCCAGCGACAGGGGATTTCAATGGGGTCGTCGTCGTAGGTGAAAGCCCCATAGCCATTATCCACCGGACCTCCCCAATAAACCGCCGTCTGCCGCAAGAATTTAGTGGTTATGTCGGCCATTATTTTACCGTGTCCTTAATCGAAGCTCGGAATTGCAAATACGCTCGCTTCCTTCTTTTGTAATGCCAAGATGCCGGTGCGGTCAAGCATCTTTACGGTCTGGCCGAAATGCGAACCGTCGAGGCCGAGGCCGGATTTGCCATGATAGGTGATCGAGACCCCGGCGCCCCCGGTCACCCCCTCACTCTGCGCCTGGGGGTCCCGCATGGTGCTGGCGAGGTGGGCCGAAAGGAATAGCTCAATATCCTTTTTCTCGGCATCAGTCAAGAGCGTCGTGGTCCCCAGGTATGAGGTCATAACCCTATTGGCAATCCCTATGAAAGTCGTGAGCACGGCGTCAAGGAGCATCGTATCGAAAATCTCTCTGAGTTCGGCAATCGTAACTCGGTTTGCCATTTATTTTCTCCGCGCCCGCCATAATTTAGGGTCTACAAAATT
>QYQD01000099.1 GCA_007280345.1 Deltaproteobacteria bacterium
ATATATATGTTACCGTTGAGGACATTGTTGTTATAAATGCTTATGGCGCCCCCAACAACAACCGGGTGATCAATGAAACAACCAAAGGCAAAAGATGGCGGTTGATTGCTCAGCATGACCTGAATAACCCGTTTGGTGTCTCCGACCACCCCTGTTGATTTTATCCTGCGGCGCGAGGCTAAAAGGGCAGTACCATTTTCGTCCGTGGTATAGACTGATACCGAAAATTTTCCATGGCCTACCGGTTTATCGGTCACCCCGGTGAAGGTCTCAAAATTGGTTCGCATCTGGGCCAGGGCGTATTGAACGCCGGACTCGGCCACATACAGGGCCTGGGTAGAGAGGACATTTTGAGCCGAGATTTCGGTCTCGGTGGCGGTGACGGAAAAGATGATGGTTCCTATTACCGCCAGGACCAGCATGGCCATGAGAACCAGGATTATGGAAATGCCTTTCTGGTTCATTACAGCACCACTCCGTGCTTAAGGTTGCGCGGAAAAACCCGGGTTTGCAGGGTAACCGTTTCGCTTCCCTTGCTCACCGAGACCGAGGCCTGGATTTCCCATATATCCAGCAGAGAGATGGGCTCGGTAAGCTGGTTTCCGTCTGTATCATAGTAACTGAACTGAAACGAGGCCACTCCATCCGCCAACAGGCTGCCGTTTCTGGTAATGGTATTATTGACGAAGTTATAGGTGATGGTTTGATCCGGATTCTGATAGACAGGAATCTTAAACTGGAAAGAACTTTCCGAAGCAGCCAGGATGTTGTTGATGTCTTTGATCTGGCGAATATCGCGGGCTACCTGAAGAAGGGCCTGCCGGGCATCCTGCAGTCCCTCTTTCCGGCCCAGGATGAAAGAGTATATATCGGCGCTCTTCTTGAAGACCATACTCAGGGTCACGCCCAAAAAGGCTATAACCACAATGACCATAATCAGCTCGACCAGGGTGAAGCCTGCAAGGCTATTTTTTCTCAAACCTTTCACCTGAAAATCCCCCCAACCCCCCTTTACTAAAGCTGGCTTTTAGACACACTTGACACCGTGGGTAGAATGGGTTTCACGTAAATCCCCCCTAACCCCCCTTTACCAAAGGGGGGAACTTGGCACCCCCCTTTCGGAAAGGGGGATTAAGGGGGATTTGATTGATTTTGCGCACATAGTCTCCAGCCCTCCTAGTACCCACGATGTCTAGTGTGTGCAACGATCATTTTACTAGCCGTATCAGGCCGCTACCAGCGTGACCAAAGAAAAATCATCGATTGTCCCGTAAGTATCGTGTACCTGGACCGCAATCCGCTTATGCAGGGTTTCCGAGGGGACCATAGTGTTCAGGTCCGCAGGGTCCACATAAAAAACGGTGACACTCAACGTAAAGCCGCGGGAGCTCTCCTGCCAGCCATCATAATCGTCCATGTCGTCAAAGGTAGCCTTGTCGCCGGCATTTTCGCCGGTGTCGGGCCCGAGAGGATAACTGTAAGGAGGCGCTGCCTTCTCGTCGTAATGTTGGCTTTTGATTTCTTCCATTAAACCCTGAGCTAATCCAAGGGCGACCATTCTCCGTTCGGAATCCACGATTTTCACTGTTCCGGATCCGATAAAGCTGATGAGCGGAGGAATAGCAATAGCCATGACCACAATGACCATAAGTATTTCTACCAGGCTGATCCCGCGGGAGCCTTTGATAATCTCCCTGATGGCCATATTGCTTAGTCGATATGCAGGCCTTCTCATCATTGTACAAAGACCTTACCCGTATCGGGCTTAACCACCACGGTCTTAGAACTCCCGCCCCCAGTTACAGTCAGGGAACCATCTGCGGTCAGGGCGGTTCCGTTCAGATCGTAAGGTTTGCCCGTAGAGTCGAACTTTAATCCATTCCCCGCAAAAGTCCAACCGGTAATAGTTACCCCTCCATAATCTCCTTGATCGAGGTTGACTACCAGGTCTTTCCCGGTCAGAGGGTCTTTGGCTTTTTGCAGGGAGTTGATATCCCGATAAACCGTGTACTGAGTGGTGGAGAGGCTAACTCCACTGGCTACCTGGGTGGCCAAGGCCAGTTGTTGGGCATAGTGAATGTCCGAGGCGATCTTTTTGGACGCTGCACCCAGCCTCATACCATACAGGGGCGTGAGTTTATGATAGAAGGCAAAGGCCAGGATTCCTACGAGAACTAATATGGTGATCAACTCAATCAGGCTAAAACCGCGTGCCCGGAGCATTCTCGCATTAAAGCTCACCTGATACCTCTTATCACTTTCGCTGACTATAGCTACTTTTCGGCATTTTTCTTAAAAATCAATAAACTCCCTCTCCCTTGACGGGAGAGTGCCTGCCCGCCAAGGGAGGGGAATTCTGACTTTTTTACGAATTAATCATTTTGGGCGCGTCAAAAGATATTTTCTTAATAACCTGGACAGGTATGGACATCGTTACCAGTCAGCGCCAGGAGGGAAAAATATTGACTTTCAATGGGTAAGAAGGATAATATTGCCAGAATGAATAAAAGAGCGCTAATTGCCGATGAGAATGTAAGCTTTATTGAAGTCTTGCAATTCGACCTGGCGAGCAGAGGCGTGGAGTGTATTGTTGCTTACGATGGCCTGGAGGCATTGAGAAGGGCTCGCCAGGACCGACCGGACTTGATTATCCTGAGCGCTTCGTTACCCAGAATAAATGGTTATAAGGTTTCTCGCTTACTGAAGTTTGACGAGAAGTACAAATACATCCCGCTCATTATGCTTACTACGAGAGCCCGGGAAAGGGACAGAAATCTAGCCCAGGAGACCGGAGCGGATGAACTTTTAGTTAAATCCGGAAGTTTTGATGACATCTGGCAGGTCATCAGTAAATATCTGGAATAAAACCACAGGCCCTTCCGGATAAACTAAATATCTCGGATGAAGAACCTACTAGTAATCGGCGCTAAGGAAGATTTGTTTCAAAAACTGGAAAGCAATTTACAGCCCATGGGCATTAAGGCTGACTTAGCTGATAGTAGTTATCATGCCTTTCATAAAAGCACCCTGACTTCCTACGACGTACTGGCCATAGAATCCGAATTATCCCTGGTGAGTTGTGCCCAAACCATAGAAATTTTCCGGAAAATTGATAAAAAATTGGCTATCGTTGTCATGATTTCCGCCGACACTACCAGGCAGGACGCCGACAAACTCATCCGGCTATCTACGCAATACCTCCGTCATCCGTTCACCGTCGAGGAGTTTAAAAACAAGATCCATCTGGCTTTGGGAATGAGGCCGGTGCGTAGTTCTCTTTACCAGTTGCAGATTTCCCAGAATGATGTTGGATTTGTGGGGGCCGGCCCCCAGATGAAGGAAATCTATGCGGCGATCGGGAAGGTTAAGGATGCAGATATAAATGTCCTCATATCCGGAGAAACAGGGACGGGCAAGGAGTTGGTCGCCAAGGCCATCCACTTCAACGGCCGTCGCGGGGCCCATCCTTTCGTTTCCTTAAACTGCGCGGCCATTCCCGAAACATTGCTGGAAAGCGAGCTCTTCGGCCATGAGCGGGGGTCTTTTACCGGGGCCATCAAGCGCACCATTGGCAGATTCGAGCAGGCTAATCGGGGGACGTTGTTTTTAGATGAAATCGGCGAAATGCCCCTGGCCACCCAGATCAAGATCCTCAGGGCCCTGGAAGAAAAAGCCGTGGAAAGGGTCGGGGGAAGGGAAAAAATAGAGGTTGACGCTCGTCTCGTTTCTGCCAGCAATAAGAATTTGAAGGAAAAAATTGCCCGGGGAACCTTTCGTGAGGACTTATTTTACCGCCTGAGCGCTTTTCCTATCCATATCCCTCCGCTGAGGGAGAGAAAAGAAGATATTGCTGACCTGGCCCGATTTTTTATGCAAAAGTTCAACCAAAAACTGGAGAAAAATGTGGAGGAGATTGCTGCGGAAACCATGGATTACCTCCTGTTTTACTCCTGGCCGGGCAATGTTAGGGAACTGGAAAACGTCATCGAACGGGCGGTGCTTTTAGCGGACGGAAAAGCCCTCTTGCCTGGCCACTTGTCAGATTCTGTCCTTGTTCCACCATCCCGCTCAGGGTCATGCTTCCCGCAACCCGGTGATATTAGACCCCTGGAGGAGCTTGAAAAGGAAGCCATACAGAATGCCCTGGAGAGGACGGGGGGAAATGTCGAGACAGCCGCCCGGAAGCTGAAGATCGGGACGGCTACGCTCTACAGGAAAATAAAACTTTTCGAACTCGATAGGAACAAGTAATAGAGTTCACCAGGCGCCCCGATTTATGAAAACGCTTTGCGGCCTTTGCGCCTTTGCGGTGAGGATTTAATTCTCATGCCCAATTTTCGCTATAGAGCCCGAGACAAAAATGGGGAAGCCGTTACCGGAATGATGGAAGGACCATCCCGGGAGATGGTGGCCAATCGCCTGGGAGAATTGGGACTTATTCCCGTACAGTTCAGGGAAGAAAAGCCGAAAAGCTACGGCTCGGCGGTCAAATTTTTCCAGAAGATGGAAAAGGTAAGGGCTGCGGACATGGTCCTTTTCAATCGCCAGTTAGCCACCTTGATCCATGCCGGGATTCCCATAACGGCTAGTTTGACTACCCTTTCTGAGCAGACCAGAAGCAAAAAATTAAGTCGCGTTTTGAAGGACGTAGTCCGCTGGGTGGAAGGAGGGAGTTCCCTTTCAGATGCCCTGTCCCGCTACCCCGAGGTCTTTTCTGCACTTTACGTAAATATAGTAAAGGCCGGCGAAGCCGGCGGAGTATTGGATGAAGTCTTGGAACGACTGGCCAGCCTGACCGAAAAGGAAGCGGAAACCCGGGCCAAAATGAAAGCGGCCATGCGCTATCCCAAAATAGTGATCGTGGCCATCTGTGTTGCCTTCAGTATTGTCATGGGCTTTGTCATCCCTCGTTTTGCCGGTATGTTTCGCGCCGCCAAGGCGCCCCTCCCCCTGCCTACTCGAATTTTACTGGCGGTAAACGATTTTCTTCATCAGTACTGGTATCTGGGGTTGGTAGTCATAGCCGGTCTGGTCATAGGTTTTAAGTTGGTGGTACGCACCGAAAAAGGCAAGGCGCTTTGGGATAGTTTTAAACTTAAGGTCCCGATATTTGGTTCCCTGGTTTCGAAGATTATCCTTTCCCGGTTTGCCCGCATGGTCGGGGTCTTGAATCGCAGCGGGGTTCCCATCCTCACCAATCTGGGGTTGGTGGCTGAACTTCTGAACAATGCCGTTTTCTCGCGGGTAGTTATTGATTTGCGAAAGGGGGTGGAGCAGGGTAAGAGCCTTGCCGAGCCTATGCGGAGCAGCGCCATTTTTACTCCCATGATAGTGCACATGGTAACTGTCGGCGAAGAATCGGGCTCCCTGGACGAGATGCTTTTTAAAGTATCTGATTACTACGACGCCGAAGTGGATGACACCTTAAAGAACCTTTCGACTTTAATCGAGCCCCTGCTCATTGTCCTGATCGGAGGTATGGTTTTGGCGCTGGCTCTGGGAGTATTTCTGCCCATGTGGGACATGGCTACGGTGGTCACCAGGCGCTGATGAACAGGGCGATCTTGACCGGACTCATTTTCTTGACCGTTGGCCTGCCTTTACTGGTCATCCCTTCATTGCATGAGATTTATATCCTTCCCAAAATAACCTTTTTGAGCTGTCTCCTGGCCCTCCTGATTTCTCTGTGGGCCATAAAGGTCAGGCTCCCGGCAGAGGCAAGGTTTTGCCACACGCCTTTTTTCTGGCCCGTTTTGTTGTTTCTGGGCCTGAATGTGCTCTCTCTGTTCAAGGCGGTGAACCTGAGCGAGGGCCTCTATCATGTCCTCTGGTTGTTTGTTTATGTGTCCTTCTTTTTTTTAGTGGTCAATAACGTCAGCGCCCGGGGCATGCAAAAGGTAATAAACTGGAGCATCCTGGGGGGGGTGATGGTGTCCGCCTTGGGGATAGGGCAGTTTTGGGGGCTGAATATCTCCTTTCTACCCTTCCCGCTCGGCTCCACCCTGGGCACCAAGAATATGTCCGCCCAATATATAATTCTGATCCTTCCCCTGTCCTTCCCCGGGTTTTTCTCCTGCCAGGACAGCCGAAAAGAACTTTTTTACGGGCTGGCCGGGGCGACCATGGCCATTTTTTTGGTCTATACGCGGTCCCGGGGCTCCTGGGTGGGGTTTATTGGAGCCTCCGTTTCCATGTTTTTTCTGCTCTTAATATCAGGCCGCTTCCCGGATTTTAAGCGCTGGTTACAGCTAACCACCAAAAAGATTTTCATTCTCTCCTTGTGCCTGGGGTTTGTTATTTCAGGAGTTGTTGCCCCACATTTCATTAAAGTCCCTGGTGTGGCCATGCCTGAAGAATTTGCCGAAAGGTTTCAGTCCACCTTTGGATGTGCTGATCCTTCGGCCCGGGCCAGGCTGGCCATGTGGGCTAATACCTTGGAGATAATCAAAGATAACTATCTGCTCGGAGTAGGGGTGGGCAACTGGAAATTTATCTATCCCTTATATTCCCGGAGCCGCATGGTGGATCCCGCCTTTACGGAAAGAATGCAGCCCCGCGACGCGCATAACGACTGGGTGCAGATGCCGGCCGAGATTGGGCTGGGGGCCTTCCTGGCCTTCCTGTGGATGATCCGGGTAGCCTGTAAGCTGGGCTGGAGTGCCTTTATAAATTCCATAACCGCTCTTTCGGCACCTACTCGTTACCCGGGGCTGGCCGCCTTCTTTTTACTTTTCAGCCTTTCGGGACTATTGATTAACGCCTTCTTTGATTTTCCCTTCAAGCACCCGGCGCCCCTTTTTTATTTCTGGCTGTTTTTAGGTCTCATCCACATAGCCGGTAATCCCTTTATGTCCCCTCACCCTTCCCCTCTCCCCGCGGGGGAGCGGGATGGGGTGAGG
>QYQD01000101.1 GCA_007280345.1 Deltaproteobacteria bacterium
CCGCAAATGGAATGGCGCTATAAAGCGGCAATACCTCACCCAGTTTCAACCTGACATCCTATCCCTATGCATTAAACTCGCACATGTAAAGGCTACGTACTATCCTCGCCCGGCACGCCGTCAAATCCTGCACTTAATTGCGCCGCCACCGGACGAGATCAACTTACTCAACTTCTGGATATTCCTAACCCTTAATCCACGACCCATACCGTACAGTTTCGGGCAAAATTTACAACCTTGTTCGAAACGCTGCCGAACATAAATTCCTTTATGGCCGATACGCCTCTCCGTCCAACCACAATGGTATCGTAGTTTCCCGCCTGGGCCTCTAATATGATATCCCGGGCTATACCCACTTTCTTTGCCTGAAGCTTGATATTTATTCTGTCACCGGGGATGCCAGCCGCCTCCAGAATTTTCCGGGCGGAATCCAGAACTGACTCCATAAGCCTGCGTTTCTCCTCGGTCAGGCCCATTAACTCTGGTAAGTTACTGGTAACGGCTGGGTATAAGGAAAGTTCCCGCTCCAGGCCAGGCGCCACTACCACGGGCAGGACGCTGAACAGGGTTATCTCCACGGCCTTTGGGTTCACGGTCTTGGCCACGTACTTTACTGCCTTCATAGAGTTCTCTGATTCATCCATAGCAATCAAGACGTTCTGCGGCATAGGATACTCCTCTCTCTATCTCCGTGTTAATCTCTTATCGGACGCTTAATCCTTATTGTTTCTCCATATCATCCCATTATATACAGAAAATAGACGCAGAAAAAACAAAAACCGCCAGAGGCGGTTTTTGTTCCCAGCAGAGCTTTGCAGAAAAGGTATTACAAAACGCCGGCAATCGCCGTGCGCGCCATGTCCACAAATGTATAGGGAAGTACGCCCATCAAGATGATGGCTACGATCAAGGCAAAACCTAATACCTTGCTGGCCATATCCACCGGCAAAGCCGACATGTCCTCAGCCTCAGTGGCATAGGCCATCCGCACCATATTTAGATAGTAATAAATGGAGATGGCCGTATTGAGCACCGCTATGATGACTAACGCCAGGTGTCCTTGTTTCAGAGCGGCGCTGAGCAGGAAAAACTTTCCCGTAAATCCCACAAACGGAGGTATGCCGGCCAATGCAAATGCTCCTATGCCCAAAGTAAAGGCCATAAGCGGCGATCGTTTGTACAGACCTTTCAGGTTGTCCAGGGTAACATTTTCCCCGGCGCGGGATAGCTTGCAAACCACGAGAAAACAGGCCAGACTCATCAGGAGGTACCCACTAATGTGGTAAATGGCGGCAGCATACCCTACATCATTGAGACTCAGCACGCCCAGTAATACATATCCACCGTGAGCGATACTCGAATAACCAAGCAGCCGCTTAATATCGCTCTGTACCAGCGCGGCAAGATTACCATAGGTCATGGATAACGCGGCAATAACTGCCAAAATCTGAATAAGGTCGGTAGCGCCCGCGCCAGCCAAGGCCACCAGCCGCAAAAGCAGAGCAACAGCCGCCAGTTTCGGCATAGTCGCCACGAAAGCCGCTGTCTCGTTTGATGTTCCCTCGTAAACGTCCGGAAGCCAGAAATGGAATGGGAATAGGCCCAATTTAAAGAAAAAGGCCGCCAGCATAAGGACAAAGCCGCCGATGGCTATGGGCTGTCCCATGAGATCGGGCATCTTGCGCGCCAGTTCTGCTATATACGTAGTATGGGCCACCCCAAACACGTAGCTCATGCCGAAAAGCATGACACCCGTAGCAGCCGCACCAAGGAGCACATACTTGATGGCTGCTTCCAGCTGTACCCGGCCGCCGCTCTGGTTACGGAACGGTATGACAATATAAAGCGAATAAGAGGACAGCTCCAGGGCCACAAAGATGGTCAGCAGTTCCACACTGCTGACCAGCAACATCAACCCCGTCGTACTCAAGGCCAGAAACATATAATATTCAGAATAAAGCCGCTCATCCAGCCCCTTTAGCCCCCGGCTCAGATACACCACAAGGAAAAACCCGATACTTATAACCAGCTTAAATATCTGGGAAAACAAGTCAACCCGATAGGCGTGGTAAAACATCTCCCCCCGCTCATTCAAGACAAGCGCCACAAGGCACACCCCCACCGCACTGAGGAACAGCGCTATGCCCTGGTCCCGGCCAGCAGACTCCCGCCCCAGCGATAAAAGAAAAAACACTAAAGCCAGTATTAGAAAATACAGCTCAGGAAGAAACAACGTAAAATTCATCACTTCCGTCCTTTATACGTTATCTGATATATTTCACTGCGCCATGGCGCCCAAACTTAACAAAGTGAACAAAGCATATGCCAAATCCGGCTCAGGGTAAGCCCACCCAGGGGCACGCCTCCTCCCGCCTGTACCTGCTCCAGCAATCGAGCTACGCTGGCATGGGTAACCTCCAGGAACGGCCCGGGAACAAAGCCAACCCAGAAGACAAGGATCATAAGGGGCAGGAGCGTTATGATCTCGCGTGCATTCAGATCAAACACCGGCGCTGGACCACGCTCTCCCCAGACTATCTTCTGGAGTAAACGCAGCATGTACGCCGCGGCCAATATAGCACCCGGAATAGCCACGAAGCCCACCACCTTGTTTTGCAGAAATGCCCCGATCAGAACCAAAAATTCGCCTACGAAGCTATTTGTTCCTGGAAAGGCCAGGGAGGAAAGCGAGAATACGCCAAAAAAGGTTATATATATAGGCATAAGCTTCCCGATCCCCGAGTTATCCGCAATCATACGGCTATGTGTGCGTTCATAGAGAGTGCCGACACAGATAAACAGGGCACCGGTCGTAATTCCATGGTTGATCATCTGCAGAATAGCGCCTTCAATACCCTGCGAGTTAAGCACAAATATCCCGAGGGTGACAAAACCCATGTGGCCCACACTGGAGTAAGCGATAAGCTTCTTCATGTCGTTCTGACCCAGAGCCACATAGCCTCCGTAAATTATGCTTGCCAGGGATATACCCAATAGCAACGGCATAAAATGCACACTCGCCATCGGGGTTATGGGCAGGCAAAAACGGAGGAACCCATATCCACCCATCTTTAAAAGGACACTGGCCAGTATCACCGAGCCCGCAGTCGGGGCCTCAACATGCGCCGCCGGCAACCAAGTGTGGAAGGGAAACATCGGCACCTTGATGGCAAAGGCCAGGGCGAAGGCCAGAAATACCCAAAACTGGAACGCAAACGGATACGAATGTTCCATGAGCATGGGAATGCTGAAGGTGCCCGTCTTCAGATACAGGGCGATTATAGCCACTAAAAGCAATGCCGATCCGGCCAAGGTGTAGAGGAAGAACTTGAACGAAGCATACGTTTTGTTCGGACCGCCCCATATCGCGATGAGAAGATACATGGGTATCAGCATCGCTTCCCAGAAAATATAGAAGAGCACGAAATCCAGCGCCGAAAAAACGCCCACCATAGCCGCTTCCATGATGAGCATGCTGAACATAAACTCTTTTACCCGCTTCTGGATATAAGTCCACGAGCACAACACACAGAGGGGCATAATCATGGTTGATAAAAGGACTAAAAGCAGGCTGATTCCGTCCACTCCTAACGTGTAATTGATATTCAGTGAAGGTATCCAGGAGTGGTGTTCGATAAACTGATATTTGAACGTCGAGGTATCGAAGTTGGCATACAAAGACAGTGACAGGCCGGCATTGGTCAGCGTCACCAGAAGCGCCCACCATCTGCTCACGGTGTCGCCCCGCAGCACCAGCATGATGAGGGCCCCAATCAGCGGCACAAAGGTCAGGATACTTAGAATAGGATAACCTAATTGATTACCGGATAAGAAATGTTCCATGTTACACGCACCCGATCAAATTTATTTGCTTTCGTTTCCTGCTAATTCTTAACCCGGTCAACCCGGAATCAAGACCTGTGAAGACAACCAACAGCTTGCCTATATCAGGCCAAGCGCAATTTCCCCGCAGTTTAACCCCTGTTCTGGCTGCCCGCTTACCGCAGCCAGATATCCAGTCCTATCGCCAGGAAAAGGATAAGGATCGCCATACCAATATAGTACTGAATGCGCCCAGTCTGCAGACGGCGCACGATATCGCCCATGCCGCGCACTGCGTAAGCGGTGCCATCCACCACCCCATCTATAATCCGCCAGTCAAACCAAGAGGACAGACGCGCCATCCCCGAAAATATCCAGCGGAACCCCACCGTGCGGTAGGCCTCACCGATATGATCATTCACCGTAGAAATGGGGTTGCTGGCGGTCCACATAAAGATACTGGCTCCTTTCCGGTAAAACCAATCCACGTCAAGATTCAAATGGGCTTCCGGTTTCAGCCGTTTCAGCAATAGGAAGAATCCCACCCCGGTAAATAGCATAACCTGCAGGACTTCGGTAAGATGCCCCGCCGTGTACGGCTCCCAGTGATTCGGATAGGGCAGCAGATCGAAGAGTAATTTTGGATAGAAGCCGATAAAGAAACACAGGAAGGCAGCTATGGCCATGCCGACCTGCATGTTCATCGGGGCCTCCTTGGCCACTATACCCGAGTCCTTACCGAACCAGATGTAGTAGGGAAGCTTCAGTCCGACAGAAAGGAACGTACCAACTCCGGCCAGCATCAACATAAAGGTCAGAAACGCATTATGCTCATGGTGAGCCGCCGCGACGATCATGGATTTACTCACAAAACCGCTGGTGAGCGGCCAGCCCGAAATAGAAATCCCACCGATAACCGTAAAAACCATGGTCCAGGGCATATACTTGTAAAGCCCGCCCAGTTCATTAAGCTTCGACCGGCCGGTCATCTCCAAAACCGCACCCGCCCCCATGAATAACAGCGCCTTATAAATGATATGGGCATAAGCGTGGGCACAGGCGCCGTTTATAGCCATGGCCGTGCCGATTCCCACCCCGCACACCATGTATCCAACCTGGCTCACTATATGGTAGGCCAGAATGCGGCGTGCGTCATTTTCGATAACCGCGTAGCCAACACCATAGACTGCCATAATGGCGCCCATGATAGCCAGTATCTCAAACCCCGGGAACACACGGGCCAGCGTATAGACGGCCGTCTTTGTGGTAAAGGCACACATAAAGACCGCGCCGGTCACCGTAGCCTCCGGATAGGCATCCGGCAGCCAGGCATGTATGGGAGGCACCGCCGCATTAAGGCAGAACCCTATCATGATAAGGTACGAGGCTAAGGTCGGCCCCTCAGGGGAAATCGGACCAATCGCCAGACTGCCCAGATCGTAATACCGCAGCATCATCCCGCCCAAGAGAACTAAGCCTCCCGCGACGTGCACCAGAAGGTATCTGTAGCCCGCATCTATGGACAACTTGGTTTTTCGGTACCAAATCAGGAAGACGGAGGAAAAAGCCATTATTTCCCAAAAAATGAAGAGGGTCAAATAATCGCCGGCAAAGGTTACCCCCAGGGAGCCTCCCACATAAAGGAAAGCTGCCACCTGGTGGCCGCTGTCCTTCACATGGAGGCCGTAGATAGACCCGATAATAGCCATAAGTGTAAAGACATGGGCGAAAATCAGACTGAGTTTATCTACTTTCCCCAAAACGATGTCAAAACCAAGGAAATGAAATGCCCCATAGGCGCCGTGCTGCATGTTAAGCACGGCCCAGAATGCAAACACCGGTAAGGCTACATTATAGACCTGCCTCAGCCTACCCCTTAAAAGAGGAAGCAGGAAGGCCCCCAGCAGTATAACTAACCCCGGATGTATCCACAGATTATTTATCATAATAGTCCTCATCCTTCATAAGCCAGATATGCCCCAGTCCCTTACATACCCGCGTCAAAACCCAGGCGCCTACCAACCCCCAAACCGACCAGAACCCCGGTATCTTATCCGTGATGAACACTGGATGTCCCCGCGGAATCAGGACGTCAGCAAGCACTGTAAGCCCTATAACTCCGTATATGACCCTCTTAAGTGTGGGTAGCTTATCCCTGAGCGATTGAATTATGTCGGCTAGTTTCATTTCACCACCATCTTAACAAAGTTCATGAAAAAGTCGGGATATATACCCATGATGACTGAGATAATGGCCGTAAGTGTAAGGGGAACCACCATGGCGTAAGGGGCCTCCTGGATTCCCACCGGAGGATTGTCATCCTTGGACTTCTCAAAGAAGGCCTTAAAGACTATGGGACTGAAATAACCTGCATTCAATATGGTGCTTGCCAGAAGGACCAGAATCAGGCCCAGATGTTTGGTTTCCAACGTACCCAAAAGAAGATACCATTTACTCACAAATCCCGCCACCGGTGGCACTCCGATCATACTGAGCGCGCCGATGGCAAAGGCGCCCATGGTGAAAGGCATCTGCCGGCCCAGGCCGCTCATTTGCGATATCTCTTTCTTATGCGTAGCCACGTAAATAGCGCCGGCGCAGAAAACAGGGTGATCTTGGAAAAGGCGTGGTTTGCAATATGTATGATCCCGCCCGTAATCCCGCTCGGGGTAAGCAAGGCCACACCGATGATAACATAAGAGAGCTGGCTAATCGTCGAATAGGCCAGCCGGGCCTTTAAATTGTCCTTGGTAAGGGCAATCACCGAAGCCGTCAGGATGGTAAAGGCCACTACATAGGCCGTAGGCAGCCCTAGACCGAGGTGCGTCAACAGGCCCACCCCGAAGACGGAAAGCATGGTCCGGGAAATGGAAAAGACGCCCGCCTTAACAACTGCCACTGCATGGAGGAGTGCGCTGACCGGCGTCGGTGCCACCATCGCCGAGGGCAACCAGTTATGCAGGGGCATAATGGCCGCCTTGGCAAAACCAGCCAAATAGAGAACGTAGGCAATGGTCACCAAGGTTGGATCGGCGTCTGCCGGAAATATTCCATTCTTGAAGTCACCCAGAGGAAAATCCAGTGTCCCCGCCAGGACGTAGGTTAAGGCCATGGCCGGCAGGAGAAAGCCCTTGGAGGTAAACATAAGGTACGAGATGTATTTTCTCGCGCCTTCGTACCCTTCCTCGTCCTGATGATGGGCGACCAATGGATAGGTAAATATACTAATGATCTCGTAGAATAAATACAGGGTAAATACGTTACCGGCCAGGGCCACACCCATGGCGCCGGTTATGGCAATGGAAAAGCAGGCGTAATAGCGGGTCTGGGCGTGTTCCTTCAGCGCCCGCATGTAACCCACGTTATACGAGGTAGCCAGAATCCAGAGGAAGGAAGCCACGATTGCGAATATGATTCCCAGGGCATCCACGGTTAGCTTCACGCTTATGCCCGGTAGCATCTTGAAAACGGTGTACTGTATGACGTTGCCCGAGAGAATGTCCGGCACCATAGTAAGGTTAATCAGACAGGTTATTATCCCCCCTATAAAAGACCACGCTTCCCGTACGTTTGGCTTCTTATTGCCCGTAAACATAATCAAAATCGCCGCAATAGCGGGAAGCAGCACGACAATCAGGGGTTTAATGGACGTTATCGCTTGCATATGGCATTTACCTCATGAGCGAAAGTAGAAGAAAAAAGTACCTTAACTGTATTATCCCCGCAACTCGCTGACCCTGTCAGCGTCAATTGACCGGTATTTACGATAGACAGCAATGATGACGGCAAATCCGATGGTGGCCTCGGCGGCAGCAATACCCATGATGAAAAGGGTAAAAATCTGCCCCGTGGTGGGATCCGGGGCCAAGAACTTACTAAAGGCCATAAAATTAAGCCCGGCTCCATTCAGAATCAATTCCACGGAGATCAACATCCCGATTAAGGTTCGCCTCTGAACCAGGCCGAAGACTCCCATCCCGAATAACAGGATAGCTATTACCAAGTAACTGTAAAGACTTTCGCTTAACAACAATGAAGGACTCATTTTGTATCCCTGCCTCCTCTCGCCAAAACAATGGCCCCGATGATAGCCACCAGAAGAACCAGCGAAATCAACTCGAAGACGAGGCCATAATCAAGCAACATCCGTTTTCCGATGGTCTGCAGGGAAGTATCCGCCGAACGGATCTCAGCCGGTAGCCAGACAGTCCGCCGGAAGATATTAAGTATGACTATAAAGACACATGTCGCAGACAACAAAGCTACGGCAACCGGCGCTCCTCTCGAACCGAACCGGTCTTCCATCGCCCCCGGATCGGCCAGCATTATAGCAAAGACGATAATAATACAAACCGCCCCGACATAGATAAGGATCTGCATGGCAAACATGAATGGACTTCCTAGTTGGAAATAAAGCCCGGCCACGCCAATCAAACAGATAATCAGTCCGAAGACGGCACGAACCAGCTTACGGGCTGATACGGCCAGCACACCCCCACCTAAGACCATAAGGGCCGTCACCAAAAACATGGATTCGACAAGCCATCGGGCAATCATTTCTCTTCCCTCGCGCGTTTAACAAGATCAAAATAAAATTCTTCCCGGGAGAAGCCTGCCAGATTATAATCGTCTGAGAACTTGATGGCGTCAGCGGGACACCCTTCCACACAGGTACCGCAGAGGCTACAGGTCGTAAAATTCAGCATATACGAATCAAGCGCCTTCTTTTTCGCCCCTTCCGGCTTGCTGGATTTAATGGAGATACAGTGTGATGGACAATTTAACTGGCACAGGCCGCAACAGATGCACTTGAAGTTACCGGTTTCCTCATCCGTAACCAGCTCGATGTGTCCTCGAAAGGTAGGCGTAATATCAATCGTCTCCCACGGATATTGAACGGTTACGGTAGGCTGGAATAAGGCCTTGCCAGTTACGCCCAGGCCGGCGATCAGGCTCACTGCCCCCGTGTAAATTTCGCCAAAATAGCTCATAGTTTTGTCACCACCGCTGTTATGATCAGATTTGCCAGGGAAAAAGGCAGTAAAACCTTCCAGCTGAAATTGAGCAATTGATCAAAACGAACCCGTGGATAGGTCCATCTTATCCACATGACAATAAAGATCAGGATATAGACTTTTATCAGAAACCACAATACACCAGGGAATATCCCGGATAAAGCGCCTCCGATACCAAAGGTCGGGCCATTCCATCCACCGAGGAAAAGTATTGTGGCTATCGCTGCCCCCACCACCATGCTGGCGTATTCAGCCAGGAAAAATACCCCAAAGCCCATTCCGCTATATTCCGTATGGAAGCCGGCCGTCAACTCGCTCTCACCCTCGACTAGGTCAAAGGGAGCGCGGTTTGTCTCCGCCACGCTGCAGATAAAGAATATCAGGAAGGCCACAGGCTGGTACACGATATTCCACATGCCCTTCTGTGCATTCACTATGCCGGTTAACTGTGTGGTATGACTCAACAAGACTACCGACAAAACCGAAACCAGCATGGGAATTTCATACGCAACCTGCTGCGCTACGGATCTGACTGCGCCTATCAGTCCATACTTGTTGTTCGAACCCCAGCCGGCCGCAAGTATCGCCAGAACCGACAAACTGGCGTAGGCGAAGACCACCAGCAAGCCCGCATTCAGGTCACGGGCCACAAGCTTCTCGCTAAAGGGAATCACCGCAAAAACGGCAATGGCCGGCACCAGGGCAAGGATGGGGGCCATACGAAAGAGCGGCAGGTCTACTTCTTCCGGATTGATGATCTGTTTCCCCATAAGCTTGATACCATCAACCAAAGTCTGCAGGAGCCCGTGCGGGCCAACCACCATAGGACCCAGGCGCTTTTGCATATGCCCGGCCACTTTTCTTTCCATATACACCAGCATCAGGGCATTCAGGGCCACAAAGGCAATGACCAGAACCAGTGAAAGAATCAGCCGCGGCAATTCATTAATAAGCATAGATGTTGTGATCTGTTCCATAATGTCTGCCTTACCTGTCTATTTCAGGGATAACCAGATCCAGGCTACCCATAGTGGAAATGGCATCTTGTAATAAGGTGCCTCGGGAGATTTCGGCGAAGATGCTCAGGTTTGAAAAACCCGGAGTGCGTAGCTTAATCCGGTAAGCCGTTTCCGTTCCGTCACTTACTATATATATACCAAAGTCGCCGCGCGCGGTCTCCACAGCAAAATAACAATCTCCTTTGGGAGGTTTCACCTTTTTCGGGACTTTTGGCGCCATAACCGGCCCTTCCGGCAGCTTATCCAGGGCCTGTTCGATAATCCGCATGCTCTGTTCCATTTCCAGCATGCGCACGATATAGCGGGACAGGGCATCGCAGCCATCCTGCACCGGTATGTCGAAGTCAACTTCCGGATAAATGGAATAAGGCTCGTTCTTACGAACGTCATATTTAATACCGGAACCGCGCAAGGCCGGGCCTGTTACGCCGTAGCGCCGTGCTGCCTCCGGCGTGATAATCCCAACTTCCTTAACTCGATTAATAAAGATGACATTCTTGGTCACCAGGGTCTCATACATGGGAAGATGCATACGGAGGCGTTTGATAAAGGCCCGTGTCCCGGTAATAAAATCGTCGGTGATGTCCTTGGATACGCCGCCAAACCGAAAATAGCAATAGGTCAATCGGGAGCCGGTAATACTTTCCAAAAGGTCCAGAATATGTTCCCGGTCATCGAAGGAGTACAGGAATGGGGTGAATCCTCCCAAATCAAGTACGTAGGCCCCGAACCAGAGAAGGTGGCTGGAAAGACGGTTAAGCTCAGTGGTGATAACCCTGATGTATTCGGCCCGGGGCGGCGGGGCAATCCCGGTAAGCCTTTCCACCGCACCCACATAACATTGATTATAGCTCAAGGCAGAAAGATAGTCCACCCGGCCCATATTAGGAAGATACTGGGCGTAAGTACGATTTTCACCCATTTTCTCGTGCATACGGTGGATATAACCGAGAACGGGCTCTGCCTCCTCGATATATTCCCCGTCCAGCTTGAGTATCACCCGCAATACCCCATGCGTGCTGGGATGCTGCGGACCCATATTCAGGTATAGCGAATGTTCTTCCAGATTTCTCTCGATCTTCATGCCTTTTCGCCCTTTTCTCCACCCGCCGGGGCAGGCTTTCCTTCGCCGGCAGCAGGAGCCCCTGCCTGCTCTTTGACTTCAGCCCGCTTAATATCCTTGAGCTGTTTGACCTTACCATCCTCCTTGACCAGCGGATGAAAATCTGCATCCTCCGGCAGGAGTAACGGTACTAAGTAAGGATGATCCTTAAAGGTAATACCAAAAAAGTCATGCGTTTCCCGCTCATGCCAGTTGGCTCCAGAATAGATCCCCGCGATAGTAGGAACCTCCGGGGCATGCCTTGGGGTATAGGCGCGTCCGGTTACACGACAACACCCTTCCGTATGGGCATAATGATAGATCACTTCCATATCAGGATTCAGGTCTATCGCCGTCACATCCTCCAGGTAAAACCCCTGGGCCATCATGACCTTGGCCAGAGATACGACCTTCTCCGCGTCCAGTATAACCTCCAGATGATAGCCGACCCTGGCATAATCGGCTTCCTTTATCTCCAGCGGAAAGATAGACTCGATCGCCGTTTTGGTCTTACTTAGCAACATGGCTCTTCCTCTGGGCTACCGGCCAGAACCGTTTACCCGTGATCTTTTCTTGTAACTTAAAAATACCTTCCAGCAAACCTTCCGGCCGGGGAGGACAACCGGGGACATAGACATCCACCGGGATAAGCTTGACCGCCCCTTCAATTATCCCGTACTGCCCCTTGAAGAGAAACGGCCCACCGGAGATGGCACAGTTGCCCATAGCAATAACCCACTTGGGGGCAGGCATCTGGTCATAAAGAGTAACCACAGCCGGGGCCATTTTTTTGGAGATAGTACCGGCCACGATCATCAGATCTGCCTGCCGGGGAGATGGGCGGAAGACCTCAGCCCCAAAACGGGACATATCAAAACGGGCCATACCCGTAGCCATCATTTCGATAGCGCAACAGGCCAGACCAAAGGTCATAGGCCAAAGTGAATTAGCCCGGCAGAGATTGAGGATTTCCTCCACCACGGCCAGACGAACCAATGGCGGTTCAACCTCCCCAATCTTGGCCGCTGCCTCCGGGGAAGTGACCCCTGGCTTGATTAGCTTGATTTTAGTATCTTCCGTTCCCACTTGAACGCTCCCTTTGCCCAGGCATATACCACCGCCAGGGCCAAAATAGCTACAAAAATGATTACTTCGACTAGTTCCCTTTTATTAAAATCCTGTCCCCAGGCCGCAGCCACAGGGAAAAGATAGAGAACGTCCACGTCAACAGCCAGAAAGATCAGGGCGTAAAGATAATAATTGGCCCCGTAGCGAATCCAGGCCGGCGCCAGCGGCTCCATACCGCATTCGTAAACCCTATTGGTTTTAGGGTTCTTAGCGCGGGGGGCCAAGAGAAAGGACGCGATGAAAGGGCTGATGGCAAAAAGCAATCCGCCTATAACAAAAACACCGATATAAAGCTTATCTAAAAATTCATTCGGCATAGTGCATTTCCTTAAATTTTGGTTCCCTTACCAACCTTCCCAACCTGTTACAGGAAGCTGCCACCCGGTCCTTGTAATTTTAGCCGTAGCGGTTTAACCATATAATCCGGATTTACTTCTTTTTGTGGCATTCGCCACACGTCACAGGGAGTGATTTGCCTGCTGCCGGTTTGGTCTCACGGTGACAACCCACACAATTCTCGTGAAAGGCCTTCATGAGCCCCATCTTCTTGCCCTCAGCCTTCAGACCATGGCAGGTCGCACAATTCGTCTCCCGCGACTCATCCCAGACATTCTCTCCATCTACATAAAAATGATGACACGCCGTACACTCAATGGTAGCAAAGTGTTGGGCATGCGGGAATGTTACGCCCGGCCTCTGTCGATTTTCGAAGGCCTTATGTTCCATCTTTAGCATTTCCTCCTGGGCGTAAGCACAGGTAGCTATTATAAAAATAGCCAAAACTATCATCAGCAGAATGCCCCTGTTTTTCATCTCTTTCCTCCTGACTAACAATAACTTATTTCCAAAAGATTAACTACAGAGCCCTATAATTATTCTTCACAGTCACCCACTGAATCACAATTCAGCTTGTGTGTAGCAAAATAGAGATTATATGTCAAGGGAAAATGTCTATCCCCGAAATAGGCGGCTCATTTTGACAAAAAATTATCGAATAACTCTACCAGATGCATGGCCTGCGCATTAAGCCCTTGCCTAGATAAGCCTTCCTTCCACTGCAGCAGGCAGCCCATGCAACTGGTAACCAGAATATCTGCCCCCACTTCTTTCGGGGCGGCCATCCGCCTGTCAAGAATCCTTTGCGATATATCATAATGTGTAATGCTAAACAAGCCTCCGTGTCCGCAACACGCGGCGCCGCCTGCCGGTTCGCAAAAATCAACTCCAGGTAAGGACTTGATGAGCAGACGCGGCTCCTCGAATATCTTTTCTCTAAACCGAAAATGGCAGGGATCGTGATACGTCACCTTCAGTCTGCTGGTTTTCGGCGTGAGGTCCGATAACTGCCGGGAAAAACCCTTATTATGGAACAAAAAGACCGATATATCCATCACTTTTGCCGAAAATTCCGCCGCTTTTTCTGCAAAAACCGGGTCATCGGCCAGAAGTTTAGGGTAATTAAACCTTAGATGCGAGCTGCAAGAAGCACAGGCCGTAATGATATAATCAACCCGGCCATCCATAAATGCAGATATATTGGCCCTGGCCAGGGAACGCGCCGTCTCTTCATCCCCGGCAGAAAAGGCCGGGAACCCGCAGCATCTCTGCTTCTTAGGCGCCCATACAGGCTCGCCGAGAAAGTCAAAAATATTCAGGATGGCCTTCCCTACGTTAGGAAAGAGATAATTTGTGACGCACCCTGTAAAGTAAGCCACCCTAGCCGGAGCGCTTGTTTCCTGGGGCAGGTCATTCTCCAGAAAAAAGGTCGACGCCAATGACGGCAACCACGACCTTCCGGCCAACAGAGAGATCGGAAATCGACAATGGAGGCCGCTATCTTCCGGGATTCTTTTGCAAAGGAGGCCCTGGATCAGGGAACCGCCTTTTAATATAAAAGGCAAAAGATGTTCAGAATCCAGAAGGTAATGAAAAAAGCACCGTTTCCCCGCCGGGAGCCCCTTCTCTTCAACGAACCTGAGCCGTGCCTGCTGAACGGAGCCATCCACATCAAACCCGGCGGGACAGGCATTTGAACAGGCCCCGCAAAGGAGGCAGTAAGATAGCAGCTCGGCAAAGCGGTCAGAAAACGGCAACCTGCCTTCCCGGTTCGCCTCGATAAGACTCAATTTACCCCGGGGCGCATAAACCTCCATTCCTGTCACCTGGTAAACGGGACAGACACTCATACATGTCCCGCACTTATTACATGAGGGGGCGCTAATGGATACTACCTCCTGATCTCCACTTTCTTTATCTCTCCCTGTACTCATCCAGCCACCAGGAACAGAAATCGGTCTCCAGAATTTCCCCGGCAAGTTCGCGCCCTACAGACGTATTGATCCGTTTTCCTACGTGTTCAATCCATTCCCGGGCGAACTTGTTCCCGAGATCAAGCTGTTCTTTGAGTTCAAGAATTAAATCCAGTTGATCGGCGTCCCGGGCCAGTTTGGCCTCTTCTGTCTGACCGGCCTTAAATTCCGCGATTAACCCGGCAATGTCTTCCCCAAAATCAAGGCCGCCGGTTAAGGCGTCCACCGCTTTTCCTGAGTTCACTGTAGCATAGTCCTTGTAAACATAATTCAGGTCACCGGTTCGGGCCTCAACCAGATCGTGGAAGAGGCATAACTCCATTACCCTGGAACGATCGACACCCGGTGTCAGTATCGCCAGCACATATCCGATGAGAATAACCCGATAGGAATGGTCCGCTACCGATTCCTGTCCGGTGCCTAAAAAACGAAAGCCGGTACGCGGCGTCTTTTTCAACATCCCGGCCTCAAAGAGCAATTTGGCAATCCGCTTCATAATATCTCCTCTCCTGAATTCGTCACCGCATCCTCAAACGCTGCCCAAAACTTATTGATATCATTTTTCTTTTGTGTCATCATGGCCTAAAATAAATAATCATATGAGCCTCTTGCAAAATTGTCTGTCATCCCCAAATGATTCTATCCCCGATACAGGCACTCGGGGACGGATATGGTTTTTACTTGAA
>QYQD01000123.1 GCA_007280345.1 Deltaproteobacteria bacterium
ACCTACGGGCTCCCTCCATTTCCTCAACTCTTGGAGTAGGATTCATAACCATGATTTCTTTCTTTTTCATGTACGTTTCTCCTTCCCGCCCTACTCTAAATTATTGGGGGGGAAGTGTCTCACTTACATTGGCACAGAGGGCATAGGTGTATTGATTTATTAATATAGATTATCCCTACACCGCTAAGCACGCCGATCCAGTAGCGGATACTATCGCATCGGATGAGCGGATTGACCAAAAGGTCTATGAACTCTACTGACCGGGAAGACGAGGCTGATCTGCTTGCGCGAAAAACTGAAATAATACGTTGCGCTATTTTAGTTTTGGCATATAATCTAAAATAACAGCCATGGTTATTTTAATTTCATGGTAAGGATGCTCCGATGAAAAACTTCCAGTCCGGTCGCTACATTCAGCAAGGGCATTACAAGAGCTTTCAGCCCAATCCAATCAACCGTGCCTGGGTGCTGGACAACATGGAGTTGATTCAATTGCTTGGGCAGGCGGACCGGGAATTGGGCAGGCTGGATATGTATTCGGATTACATCCCCAACATTGATCTGTTCATCAGTATGCATGTGCTGAAGGAGGCCACTCAATCAAGCAAGATTGAAGGCACGCAGACGAACATGGAGGAGGCCCTTCTGGAAAAGGAGGACGTTGCCTTAGACAAAAGGGACGACTGGGAAGAGGTGCAAAGCTATGTGGCTGCCATGAATGAGGCGATTGCAAAGTTGCAGACACTGCCCTTTTCCGCGCGCCTGGTTCGGGAGACCCACAAGACCTTGATGAAAGGCGTGCGAGGCAAGCAGAAGCAGCCGGGTGAATTCAGGCGCAGCCAAAACTGGATTGGCGGGGCAACCCTCAACGATGCGGTTTTTGTGCCGCCGGTGCATACCGCCATCGGTGAGTTGATGGGCGATATTGAACATTTCGTGCATAACGATACCCAGTATTTCCCGGAGCTATTAAAAATTGCCCTGGTGCATTACCAGTTTGAAACCATCCACCCGTTCCTGGACGGCAATGGCCGCGTGGGGCGGTTGCTGATTACCTTGTATCTGGTCAGCAAAGGAATATTGAAACAGCCCGTGTTGTACCTGTCGGATTTCTTCGAGCGCAACCGAACGCTTTATTATGATAACCTGATGAGGGTGAGAGAGAAGAACGACCTGCTGCAATGGTTCAAGTTTTTTCTGGTGGGAATAATCGAAACCGCTAAAAGCAGCATTTCCACTTTTGACAACATCCTCAAGCTGCAAAAGCAGGTGGATAGCCAGATACAGTCGTTGGGCAGCAGGACGGCAAACGCACAGAAGGTTCTCCATTACTTATATCAACGTCCGATGATTGACGCCGCCAAGGTGGGAGAGGTGGCGGGAATATCGCTGGCATCGGCTTACAAACTGATTGCCGATTTGGAACAGTTCGGGGTGCTGAAAGAAATTACCGGCGGCAAACGGGGCAAGATGTATGTGTTTGCTGCCTATTTGCAGTTATTCAAATAACAGAGGGTAATCCACGCTATGCAACCAGCTTTTTTTAGGAACGATTCGCTGGACAATAGATAGGCCTTGAAATCTTCCACTTTATCCTGTTGTGTTTTTCAGCAAACTTCTATACGATACTTGACATATTCAGCTCAGACGAAAAAAGTAGAGTCTACATAATGTATAAGTTAAATGCCAAGGACGATGAAGAGCGCATCTAACATACTAGAAAGCATGTCGGACTGGCCCGAGAGTTGGGCTATAGACGAAGGCGACAATCAGAAGGGGGCGGAAATAGTTGCAGCCCTAAAGGGTTTTGCTGAATCCCTTGTCGAGCTTGGCCTTGCTCCAACAACGATTCGCCGCCATGTCAACAACTTATGGCTGCTTGGAGGCGAAATCATCTGTGAACTAAACTTCGAGCAAGACCAACGAGAAAAGACTGCATCCGAGTTGCTCGAAGACTCAGTGGACGATGAAGGTGGGCCATATTGCCGGTACTTGGAGACTGAGGCCGAGATGAAGTCATTTGACGCCACCTGCAAGAAGCTCAACGCGTACCTCGAAAAGCGCAGAAGCATTTAACAAGGCCCTGCACGCGGATTGCCTACACGCTTCGCGTTCCGGAGACGACATCTATGCCGAACTACTCTAAAAATGATGTCGTCTTAGTACACTATCCGTTTTCCGATCTCTCAACCACCAAAGTCCGACCAGCCATCATAGTCCACGCGCCCCATCCATCGCAGGATTGCCTGGTTGTGCCCCTCACCAGTCGTGTACTACCGCGCTTACGATCTACATCTTGAACAATGCCAAAGACAAACCGAAGGTAAAGACCCCGTCAGGGTCATTTTTATATCATCAATGAAAGATGCTGACACCGGCCTGGAGCGGACGGGCGTGTAGAGGAGTCGAGGGTTGAAGCCTTTTGGATATCGCAAACGGCTTTCCGCTTGACAGGAAAATAATTTCGCATTAAATAACACAAATAATATAATAGTAGCACTAGCACTAATATACCAGATCCGGCGTTCAGAAAAACCAAGCGAAATAAAGGAGAAATAGTTATGCACATGGCCGATGCCTTATTATCTCCAGCCGTGGGCGCCACGTTTTGGGCCGCCAGCGGAGGGGCCATTATTTACGCAAGCAAAAAAGTGCGGCTGGAAATTGATGAGAAGAAAATCCCGCTTATGGGCGTTCTGGGGGCCTTTATTTTTGCCGCCCAGATGATAAACTTCACGATCCCCGGCACCGGTTCCAGCGGGCATCTGGGCGGGGGAATGATCCTGGCCATTCTTTTAGGCCCGTATGCAGCGTTTCTCACCATAGCCTCGGTCTTGATTATCCAGGCCCTGTTTTTTGCCGACGGCGGCCTCATGGCCCTGGGGTGCAATATCTTTAATATGGGCGTCTTCCCCTGTTTTGTGGCCTATCCCCTGATTTACAAGAATATCGTTCGGGATAATCCTACCGCCGGGAAAATCACAGTAGCCTCGGTCACCTCATCGGTCCTGGCCCTTCAGATGGGCGCCTTTTCTGTGGTCTTACAAACTCTGCTTTCCGGCAGGTCCGAATTGCCCCTTACGTCGTTTGTCCTGGCCATGCAGCCCATTCATTTGGCTATCGGCGTAGTCGAGGGATTCATAACGGCCGGTATAGTAAATTTTGTAAGACAGATGCGGCCGGAGATATTGGAGGGAGCCGCGAAATCAAGGCCGCTGAGCGGGCTTCCCATACGAAATATCCTGGCTTCCCTGGCGATTCTGGCCTTATTAACCGGAGGCATACTTTCCTGGTTTGCATCCAGTTTTCCGGATGGTCTGGAATGGTCCATAGAAAAGGTCTATGGAAAGGCAGAACTGCCGGAATCCGTCCATAGCCTTGGCCGCATCCTGGGTGGTTTCCAGGAAAAGTCCGCCTTTCTCCCTGGTTATGATTTTAAGGAACCATCTTCGCCGGAGGATGCGATACCCGAAACTTATAAGCCGGAACCCTGGCCCGCGGTCAGCGCCGGCACCTCCGTATCCGGTGTGGTAGGAGCGGCGCTCACGGCCGGCCTGGCCCTGCTCATCGGCTTTGCCCTCAAAAAGAAGAAATAGATAGGAGACTTAAGGGATTTGGCCCCAAGGCCTGGTTCCTGAATCGACGTGGCCTCTTTTGATAGCGCATACTTTGATATTAAATACCTCGACACCCTGTCTTACAAGGATACCGCTATCCATCGGCTTGACCCCCGTGTTAAGCTGCTGACCACGGGGATTTTTATCCTGACCGTGGTCTCTTTCTCCAAGTATGAACTGACGGGCCTGGTCCCTCTTCTTATTTTCCCCGTTATCCTCGTATCCCGGGCCGGTCTGCCCGTGGGGCTATTGCTTAAAAAGATAGTCGCTGTCTCTCCGTTTGCCGTTATGGTGGGGGCATTTAATCCCCTGTTCGATCAACAGGTCATAGCTCACCTGGGCGGTGTGCCTATCAGTGGAGGTTGGATTTCCTTCGCCTCTATCCTGATCCGATTTATGTTAACGGTTTCCGCCGCGTTAATTCTCATAGCCACGACCTCTTTTCCGGGTATCTGCCTGGCCCTGGAAAGGCTAAAGGTACCAAGGGCGCTGATCGTACAGCTTTATTTCCTCTACTATTTTATATTCGTCCTCATGGATGAGGCCTTGCGTATGGTACGGGCCAGGAATATGCGGGCCTTTGACGGCCGGGGAACCGGATTAAGGGTCTATGTCCATCTCCTGGGTGCCTTGTTTCTAAGGGCCGTGGACAGGGCGGAGCGCGTCCATCAGGCCATGTTCAGCCGTGCCTTTAACGGTCATTTTTATGCGGCAAGGCGCAGCGGCATCACCTGTCAGGATGGTATCTTTTTCCTGGCCTGGGCGGCCTTTTTTGTCCTGTGCCGGTGGTACAATATAAGCGAGATCATCGGCCAGGCGGCATTAAGGGTCATGCACATGATTTAGAATAGCGCCCATCCGGAAACAACTGTTTCCAGTCGTGCCATAGGCAGATTCGCCGGGGCGAACTTTGCGCTTTCGGGAATCAGAAGACAGAAGTCATAAGACAGAATACTGATAGCTGATAGCTAATAGCACAATTATGAGTCACCATTTCATTGAGTTTACAGATGTCGGGTACGTCTATTCCGATGGTACACGGGCGCTCTCCGGTATCTCATTTACCGTCCTGCATGGTGAATCCGTGGGCCTGGTGGGGGCCAATGGCGCGGGCAAATCGACCCTGCTCCTCCAGATAAACGGGTATCTTTTCCCGACCGAGGGGACGGTGAATGTCGGTAATGTCATTGTCTCCAGGGATACTGTAAACGATGTCCGGCGCAGGGTAGGCGTGGTCTTTCAAAATCCGGATGATCAGCTCTTTATGCCCAGGGTTTATGATGATGTGGCCTTTGGCCCCTTTAACCTGGGGTGGGACAGCAAGAAGGTAGAGGAAAAGACGCTGGAGGCATTGCAAACAGTAGGCTGCCTGGATTTGAAACACCGGCCGCCGCACAGGCTGTCTATAGGCCAAAAGCGGGCGGTCTCTATTGCTACCGTACTATCCATGGAACCGGATATCCTGGTCATGGACGAGCCCTCTTCCAATCTTGATCCCAGGGCCAGGCGGCAGCTCATAAACCTGCTTCGTACCTTTAAGCACACCAGGGTTATCGCCTCTCACGATCTCGATCTCATACTTGATACCTGTGAGCGTACCATCGTTTTACACGCCGGCCGCATAGCGGCAGACGGGCCCACGCCGGACATCTTGCGGGATGACGCACTCCTGGCGGCAAATAACCTGGAGAGACCTCTTTCGCTACAGGGCAGGGCAGAAGAGTTATCCAACCTGGCGGAGGCGAAGGAGATTCGTCCCTCCGACTTCCATAGACGAGCCGGCCATAACCACTAAGTGGTCACCCTTATTGATCAACCCTTCGACTAAGAGTTTGTTTTCCATTTCTCGAATGGCCTCCTGGGTATCGCGGGCGAAATCCATCAGGATAGGAATGGTTCCCCAGTAAAGAGAAACCCGCCGGCACGTTTCCTCGCGCGGAGTGAGGGCTATAATCGGGCATTCGGGCCTGTATTTGGAGATAAGGCGGGCCGTAAAGCCCGTCTCGGTGAAGGCGATGATAAACTTAGCGCCGATTTCCCTGGAGCTGTGATAAGCGGCGTGGCATATCGCCTGGGCAAAGGAAATGACCGTATCTGCCGGGACATCGCGGTGTCCTAAACGAAAGTACGGCGTTTTTTCAGCCTCCTCAATGATGCGGGCCATCATCTCTACGGCCTGGACCGGATACTTCCCGAAGGCGGTTTCCCCGGAGAGCATGACGGCGTCGCTTCCGTCAAAAATAGCGTTAGCCACATCCGATGCCTCGGCACGGGTCGGTGTGGGGTGCACCATCATGGAATCAAGCATCTGGGTGGCCGTTATGGCCGGTACACCCTGATGGTGACACTTTTCGATGATACGCTTCTGAAGGGCAGGGACTTTGGCCGGCGAGATTTCCACCCCCAGATCGCCACGGGCCACCATGATGCCATCCGCCAGGGCTATTATGGCATCGAGCTTTTCCACGGCCTCCGGCTTTTCCAGCTTGGCTATAACCGGAACCCGTTTGTCGCCTATCACTTCCTTTATTTCAATTATATCCCGTGGATCACGGACAAAGGAAAGGGCTATATAATCCACCCCATTTTCCAGTCCAAAGCGCAGGTCTTCTCTATCCTTAGCCGTAAGCGCCGGCTCCGAGATACGTACTCCGGGGAGGTTGATCCCCTTGCGATCGTAAAGCACGCCGCCGTTTACTACCTCGCAGGTTACGTCTTCCGTATCTGTTTCCAGGACACGGAGTTTGATTAAGCCGTCGTCGATAAGGATAAAGTCGCCGGGATGAACATCCCGGGCCAGCTTGCTATAAGAAGTAGAAACACCGGTCTCGTCCCCCGGTCTGGGCCTTGTGGATATGATAAAACGTCCGCCCGGTACGAGGTTTGCCGGGCCATGGGCAAAAGTCCCGATGCGTATTTTGGGCCCCTGGAGATCCTGCAATATGGCGATGGGCCTCCTTAATCCGGCCGAGACCCGCCGAATAAGCGTAATGTTTCTTAAATGGTCATCATGGGTGCCGTGCGAAAAATTGAGCCGGGCGACATCCATACCGGCCTGAGCCAGTTGAGAAATGACCTCCTCGGATTGCGAGGCCGGGCCGATGGTGCAGATGATCTTTGCCTTGCGTTTCATATCGGCCATGATAGACCACACTATGCTAAAAGTCAAAGAACGTTTTGGGGTAATATTTAGTGTTTCTCCTCCCTTTGAAAAAGGGAGGTTGGGAGGGATTTAAGAATACTCTTTCAAACAGCTAAACTGATACGTTTAGGGAATGTTTTTTATTGGCAATTTTTTTTGAGTGTGTTAGTTTTTAACCCTCTCATTTCTATCCGGAGGCTAATTAAATGAAGGAACAAGTGCAAAGCGTATTGGACAAAATCAGGCCGGTTTTACAGAAAGACGGCGGCGATGTCGAATTGGTGGATATCAAGGATGGAGTCGTTTCAGTCCGCCTCACCGGCGCCTGTAAGGGCTGTCCCATGTCTCAGATGACCCTTAAAAACGGTATTGAAAAATACCTCAAGAAGGAGATACCGGAGGTAGTCAGCGTCGAGTCTGTCTAGCCGATTATTTGTGGTACTTCTCGCCGGCCTTTATCGTATAAGCCCGATAAACTTGCTCGAAGAGTATAAGGCGGCACATCTCATGCGTGAGGGTAAGTTTTGAGAGTGAAAGGATAAAGTGGCACTCCTTGAGCAGGGTGGGTGAAAGGCCCAAGGGGCCACCGGTTATGAAAATAATCTCTTCCCGGCCCTGCCTTTCGAGGTCGGTCAAAAACCTGGCCAGATCGACGGACGAAAGCTGTTTCCCCGTGCTATCAAGGGCTATGCGATAAGCAGCAGGGCTTATTTTAGTCAGGATATTTATACTTTCAGCCTCAATAACCTTATTTGTGTCCGCTTTAGGTCCAATCTTCTCGGCTTTCACAACCCTGACCTCAGTCGAAACGTAGCGCCTCAGGCGATGCAGGTACTCGTCTATCCCCATCTGGATAAACCGCTCTTTTGTCTTGCCCACAAAAAAGAAGCCTAGCTTCGTGGCCATGATCTATTGCCTCTCCGCCGTCTATAAATCCCCCCTAACCCAACGGATCCCCCTCGCCCTCTTTTTGGGAAAGAAGGGTATAGGAGGATTCTAAAAGGGAACAGGGTATTGCCAAAGAGAAAAATAATTCCACAAAAATGGAAAAAAAGTACCCTTATTAAGGGAAAAGCATTTCTTAGGGCATAATATCGCTTATCAAGTATATATGCTAACATATTGTATTTACACTATTTATTAACCAGAGATGATTATTTGGCATTGAATTTGCGTTCAATACAGTCATATCTCTGATAAGGAAGTAAGGATTATGCGTAAAAGTTACATTTTTGTTATATTACTGGCCATATTCTCTATAGGGGCTACCCTATCATACACAGACGGCGAATCACAGGGGTATTACTACAAGGCCTATTCTCCGGCTCAAGTCAAAAAGATGATGCGCTATCACGGCACCCTGGCCGCTAAATTTGATGGACAGGCCTGGTGGTTCCAGAAAGATGGGCGATGGACCCGTCTGGATACGGACGATGCCAAGAGAAGATGTATCTAAGCTTGCTGAACTCATAAAAAAACTCTTTCACCGCTGAGCACGCAGAGCCCGCAGAGAAAAACTTTAAACTGTTTAATATGTTATCTCGGCGTTCTCGGCGACCTCTGCGGTAAATTTGACTTTTTACGAGGCCGTCAAGCCTTTTTCCGGTAATAAATCGGGATAGATGCACGCTTGTGCTCCGAGGCCGTCATCATAGCGTTCATTTTGTTTTTTACCTGCGAAGTAAGGTCAGATGCGGTTTTCTCCTCAAGTTCCTTCAGATAATTATCTATCTCCTCATAGGTCACGCCCATCTCCGACTCATCTGTTTGTCCGGCCCAGAGTCCGGCTGTGGGCGGTTTGTCAATAATAACCCGGGGCACCTTCAGACTGCGGGCCAATTCCCTCACTTCACGTTTCAAAAAATCTCCCAGGGGTAATATATCTACCCCGCCATCACCATACTTGGTAAAGTACCCGACGCTGATCTCGCTCTTATTACCGGTACCGATCACCAGATAATGATTAAGGTTGGCAAAATAGTAAAGCGTCATCATGCGCAGGCGTGGTTTAAGGTTAGCGTAAGCCAGTTGATTCCCTTCAGGCAACATGGCCTTAAGGCTATCGAAAATGGGGCTGAGATCAACCGTTAGCGTTTTGACCTGAAAAGTGTCTGCCACCAGCCGGGCATGGGCGATGTCCTCATCCAGACTATGGCAGGGCATAATGAGGCCGAGGGCATCTTTACCCGTCGCTTCCTTGCAGAGGGCAGCCACCACTGCTGAGTCAACCCCGCCGCTCAATCCAAAAACAGTGCCCCTTCCCCCTGCCCTTCCGACCTGTTCCCTTATCCAGTTAGAAATAGCCGGGGCCTGATTCTGACTCATAGCACATAACCTCTCTTTTTAAGATGAATGTGAAGGATGGAAACAGCCGCCGGCGTGATGCCCGAAATGCGTGCGGCCTGTCCGAGAGAGCGGGGACGGATACGATCCAGCTTCTCCTGTACCTCCCGCGATATACCCGGAAGAGTTCTGAAATCTATATCTTCCGGGACCAGACAACCTTCCAGCTTCTTGAAACGCTCTACCTGTTCAGCCTGCCTCCGCACATAACCTTCATACTTAATCGTGACCTCCAGCTCGCCGGCCACCTCCGGCGGCAGATCAGCTAAAGGAGGGTACAATGGGACAATATCCTTCAGGGACAACTCGGGGCGGCGCAGAAGATCGGTCAGCGAAGTGATGTTTTTAAGCGGGGCACTGTTACAGCTCCTCAGCCAATCGTTGTTGGCAGTATTAGGCGGGAGTTTGATCCCATGTAATCCGGCTAATGCCTCTTCTATCTTTTTCTTTTTTGCCTGGTAGATGGCATAGGCATCGTCTGTAACCAGGCCGACGGCACGGCCAAGCTCCGTAAGCCGGAGATCGGCATTATCTTCACGTAAAAGGAGACGGTATTCGGCCCGGGAGGTGAACATGCGATAAGGCTCATTGGTGCCTTTGGTAACCAGGTCATCGATAAGAACGCCGATATACGCCTGCGAACGATCCAGGATAACCGGATCCTTGCCCTCTACATAACAAACCGTATTTATCCCCGCAATCAGGCCCTGGGCGGCTGCCTCTTCATAACCGCTGGTCCCATTTATTTGACCGGCATGGAACAGCCCGCGTACCGGCTTGGTTTCCAGAGACGGCTTTAGCTGTTGAGGGTCAACATAGTCATACTCTATGGCATAGCCGGGCCGTATAACCTCCACCTTCTCCAGTCCCGGAATAGTCCGGAGCATGGCCAGTTGTATATCCACCGGCAGACTGGTGGCGGTGCCGTTAGGGTAAATCTCTGTAGTATTAAGCCCCTCAGGCTCAAGAAATATCTGATGGCGCTCCTTATCCGCGAAACGCACCACCTTATCCTCGATAGACGGGCAATAACGGGCTCCTACGCCCTGTATCACCCCGGTAAAAAGCGGGGAGCGATCCAGTCCTTTCCTGATAATCTCATGGGTGCGCTCGTTGGTATAGGTTATATAGCAGGGCGCCTGTTTCTGCCAGGCCTCCTTGCTTCGAAAAGAAAAGAGGTGTGGCGGGTCGTCTCCATGCTGGGCTTCCAGCCGGCTGAAGTCGATGGTCTTACCATCTAAACGGGGAGTGGTTCCGGTCTTTAGTCTCCCGATAGTAAATCCCAGAGCCTTCAGGCATTGGGAAAGATGCTGGGAGGGAGGATCGCCCATCCGCCCGGCCGCAAACTGTTTGAGGCCGATATGGATGAGGCCATTCAAAAAGGTGCCCGTAGTCAGAATAACCGCCTTCCCCTCGATCCTTTCGCCCACAGAGGTCTCAAGCCCCCTGACTGCACCGTTCTCTACTATGAGGCTATCCACCATGGCCTGCTTGATGTCCAGGTTGACCTGGTTTTCCAGAACCGATTTCATGCGCAGCCGATAAAGGAGCCGGTCCACTTGGGCTCGCGAGGACCAGACGGCCGGGCCTTTCTTGGTGTTCAGACGCCGGAACTGGATGGCGGTCTCATCAGTATTTATGGCCATCTCCCCGCCCAGGGCGTCAACTTCCTTAACCAGGTGGCCCTTGGCCAGGCCGCCGATAGCCGGATTGCAGGACATAGCCCCGATGGTATCGATATTTATAGTAATGAGCAGGGTGGGATGCCCTAAACGGGCCGCGGCCAGGGCCGCCTCGCAGCCGGCGTGTCCGGCGCCAACGACGATGACATCATAAACCCGGGGATACGTAGTGGACATGGAACGAAATTAAACAAAAAGTGGTGCCTTGTCAACTTTACATCAGGATCGCCAGATGTCTTTAAAGGTCAGCGCCACGGCCGTAAGAAATCCGGCTATGCCTCCGATGAACAGAACACCCTTTTGATGTTGCCAGAGGTCATCGAGGGTATTCCATTCAAATACCGGATAGAGACGGTTTACATAAAAGAGAATGATGGGATACACAGCTATCCCCAGGATAAGCACTGCGGCTTCTAATATCAAAACTCGTTTTCCGAACCGCCGTAGATTCCGGAAAAGATTCTCTATTAGTTCCATTTTATGCACAGTAGAAAGCATTTCCTTCAGTTCCGATGCCATCTCATCCACAAGGGTTCGGGCCCGTTTAAACAGACTGGCCTCATCTCTTCCGGCCAGCGCCGCCGCATAATTTAACTTCTCCCGGGTCTGCTGCAACCGGGGCTCTACGACCTTGAAAAGCCCCTTAAGCGGGTATGCCTTCCAGTAAAGTTCATATCCTTTTATCTGATGACCATAAAATAAGATTATCTTGTGAAGGCCTGCCCTCATATTGATAAGAACCTGGCGACAGCGGCTGGCAAGCGAACGGGCAATATCTTCGGCCTCTGTATAGCCCAAATAGCTGTTTTGTGCCATGAGTTGTCTGATCTTATCTGTCAGCTCCCTGTTTTCCTTGTAGGCCTCTTCTTCTTTTTCCAACCAGTCATCAAGGGTATTAACCGCGGTCTCGGCCCGCTGAACGGCCTCGGTGGCGATGAGTCGGGACTCTTCGAGCATCCCGGCCAGAAGCGGCTCCAGAATTCTCTGCATCGAGAGCAATTGAGGGTCAATGAGGGCACACAGAAAAAACTCTTTTTGTTGCAATATGATGTTTTTTAACCTGCTCATGGCCGAGTCGTAAAGACCCATCTTAGTGAGCAGCGCTACCTTGCGATAATGGGCCTCTGCACACTGGGGTTCAAGAAATATAATGCTGTTTATCAGCTCCTCTGCCTTGCCATAATCTTCGAGTATCTCATGGATACGGGCAATTAAAAAAAGTGTATAAATGCGTTGTAAAGGATTATTCGAAAGCTCCCGGGCCCTTTCAAACTGGTAAAGGGCCTCATAATAGTTTTCCTTTTCCAGATGGAGAAATCCCTTGAGCATGTAAAGCCTGTAGTCTCTGCCGCTTTTATCCTCACCTGCTTTTAAAAAATGCTCAGTTTTTTCCAGTTGGCCTACGCGGAGACAATCCATGGCCAGCCACAGCGTCCCGCCTTCTTCTTTCTGCCCGCTCTCGGCGCCCAGGAACCTATTCCAGCCGGTGGCCTCTGCACGCCAGACCCGCCGCACAAATCTCAGTTGATAAATCTCCATAAGATCAAAAAAGGCGTGATAAGCTATCTGCGCCTCATTTTTTTCGGAAATAGACTGCAGGTCACTCTCTTTAAGGTTAGCCAGGCCTTCGTTGTATTGTTCCGGGTTATTGAACGCCCGGGAAAAACACCGGCTCACCCTATCAAGGGATAAGTAGCCTATTTGCGTAAGGGCCCTGGCTGGAAGTTGCAGATTTTTTGAGGGGCAGGCGCTTAAGTGGTGGCGACGCGAGCCACAGTAAAAACACTCCCTTCTATTGCCCAGGGCCATGATCTCACGATGTGGGAAAAGTACTCTATCTTCTATAAGGCCTGCACCGTCTGTCTCCACACAGTAAATGTTCCTGCCGTACGGAACCAGTTTAAAATCGCAGTCTTCCGGCCTGTTTTCCAGCCAGGAATCATAAGCCGGCTTTGTCAGGTAAGCAACATCCGGTTTTAAGTTTTCCCATCCTATGGACAGATCTCCAACAAAGGAGTCATCTTTACAGTTCGTTGTATCTTTATGCAGAATAATCTGAAGGGGGAGGCTCTCCAGGGGTGTTTCTATTAAATACTTGCTCCGCAGGGTAACCAACAGATCAAGAAGGCGCGATAAACTCTCAGGCAGATTGTCATAGCAAGAAAGGATCATCTTATTTTCCAGGATCCTGGTTTCAGTGGCCCCTTCATTCAGGTAGCTATATACAGCCTGGAGAAAAAACGGCCACTTTTTGCCAAAAGCCTTCTCACCAAGAAACGGGACCGGATTGACCAGAATGATAATGTTGGTTACGGGCAATAGATCTACATCGTCTTCCCATGATACCCGATAGACCTTCCGGACCGGCGCCTCGACGTCGTGACCCAGGGATACCTCTTCATAACGAAGCGGCAGCCCGTTGCCAATAATTAATCTTACCTCCTCACTCACATAGATAGTATCTGATTCCGCCAGGGGTAGTATCTTGGCGGCGACATTGACTACATCCCCAAAAATATCTTCCTTTTCGATAAGGCCGTCACCGTAATGGACAGCTATACGGATACGGATATTATGGTCTTCCCCCTGGGTTAAATTAAATTGAGACAGTCTCTTCTGCATCTTTATGGCTGACTTTATGGCCTCAGCGGGATTTAAAAAGTAAGCCATAATGGAGTCGCCAACCGTCTTGACTACAAGACCGCTGTGTTCCTTAATGATTGGGATGAGCATCTTATTATGTTCTTCGAGCATCCGGCGTCCGGCTAGGTTACCGTATGTCTTGAAAAAGAGGCTGGAGGCGACTATGTCCGTAAAAACAACCGTTATCTTACGGGTAAGCGGCGGTATTTGGGGGTCTGCAATAGCCATTTAAGACATCCTGTTTTAAGACAGTCCACACTTCCGGTGGAATGTATTCATCTGTTTTTATCGGCATCCTGGGCTAAGATTTTAA
>QYQD01000146.1 GCA_007280345.1 Deltaproteobacteria bacterium
CGTCCACCCTCTCGAATAGCAAACCTGAGCTCCTTCTCCATCGCTATCGGTGTAATTAAATCCACCTCCATCGATACATTGTCCCCAGGCATCACCATCTCCACTCCATCCGGCAGCTTCACTATCCCGGTAACATCCGTCGTCCGAAAATAAAACTGCGGCCTATACCCGTTGAAAAACGGCGTATGCCGCCCACCCTCTTCCTTCGTCAATATGTACGACTCCGCCTTAAACTTCGTATGCGGCGTTATGCTCCCAGGCTTCGCTACCACCTGACCACGCTCTACCTCATCACGCTTCGTACCTCTAAGCAGCACCCCTATATTGTCACCGGCCTGCCCCTGATCCAATATCTTACGAAACATCTCCACACCGGTACATACCGTCTTCGTCGTCGGACGAATCCCTACTATCTCCACCTCTTCTCCTACCTTGACCATCCCTCGCTCTACCCGCCCCGTTACCACCGTACCACGACCGGATATGCTAAAAACATCCTCCACCGGCAGCAAAAACGGCTTGTCTATATCCCGCACCGGATTCGGTATATAACTGTCCACCGCATCCATTAACTTCCATATCGGCCCGCAATTAGCACAATCCTTCTTACCACAACTGCACTCCAATGCCTTCAAGGCGCTCCCGGGCACTATCGGTATGTCATCCCCAGGAAACTCATACTTCGACAACAGCTCCCTCAACTCCAGCTCCACCAACTCGATCAGCTCCGGATCGTCCACCATGTCCACCTTGTTCAAAAATACCACCATGCTCGGCACTCCCACCTGGCGCGCCAATAATATATGCTCCCGCGTCTGCGGCATCGGACCATCATCCGCCCCCACTACCAATATCGCACCGTCCATCTGCGCCGCTCCCGTTATCATATTCTTTATATAGTCAGCATGACCGGGACAGTCCACATGCGCATAATGCCGCTTAACCGTCTCATACTCCACATGCGCCGTCGCTATCGTTATTCCCCTCTCCCTCTCCTCCGGCGCCTTGTCTATCTGATCAAACGGTATATGCTCCGCAAGCCCGGCCTTCGATAACACCGCCGTTATCGCACTCGTCAACGTCGTCTTACCATGATCTATATGCCCTATCGTCCCTATGTTTACATGCGGCTTCTTACGCTCAAATTTCTTCTTCCCCATCTCCAAATCCTCCTTAAATTTAACGCCAGGTAAAAATTATCCCCCGTAATCAACCTTACATCGCAGATGCCTTTCGCATAATCTCTTCGCCCACGGAAACGGGGACCGGCGCATAGTGTGAAAATTGCATGGTAAACGTAGCCCGGCCCTGGGTTTTTGAACGCAGATCCGTGGCATAACCAAACATTTGCTCCAGTGGAACCCTCGCCGAGGCAATCTGGATGCTTGGCCTGGCCTCCAGACCGACCAATTTACCCCTTCTTCCGTTAATGTCGCCGATTACTTCACCAATAAATTCCTCCGGGGTGACCACATCCAAAGACATAATAGGTTCCAGCAGTACCGGCTCCGCCCTTCTGGCGCCCTCTTTGAAACCCATGGAAGCAGCGATGGTAAAAGCCATCTCTGAAGAATCAACCTCATGATACGAACCATCTATCAGTGTTACCCTAATGTCGGTCATCGGGTAACCGGCCGATACGCCGACCTCTACTGCCCCTCTTATCCCCTTTTCCACGGCCGATATATACTCCCGGGGCACAGCTCCACCTTTAATGGCATCTACAAATTCAACGCCCTTACCCGGCTCAAGCGGCTCTATATCCAACCAGACATGGCCATATTGTCCACGCCCGCCGCTCTGTCTGACAAATTTTCCTTCGGCCCGGGCCTTTCTTTTAATCGTCTCTTTATAGGCTACGTTAGGCTGCCCCACCGTGGCATCAACCTTAAATTCTCTGACTAAGCGATCAACAATAATTTCCAGATGCAACTCGCCCATCCCGGAGATGATGGTCTGTCCGGTCTCCTCATCCGTTCGAACTTTAAAAGAAGGGTCTTCCAAGGCAATCTTCGCTAATGATAGGCCCAGTTTGTCCTGATCCGCTTTAGACTTAGGTTCAATGGCCACCGATATGACTGGTAGAGGGATATCCATGGCCTCCAACTGTATTGGCGACCCTTCGTCACAAAGGGTATCTCCGGTAGAAACATCTCGCAAGCCGACAACAGCCGCTATATCTCCGGCAAAAACTTCCTTAATTTCCTCCCTCTTATTGGCGTGCATCTTGACCAGCCGGCCGACTCTTTCTTTTTTCCTCTTCGTAGCATTATACACACTACTGCCAGCGGTCAGTGAACCGGAATACACGCGCAGGAAGATCAGATTACCAATAAAGGGGTCGGTCATAATCTTGAAGGCCAACGCGGCAAAAGGCGCGTCATCTGTTGCCGGCCGATATTCTTCTGCGCCTTTATCATTCAGGCCCTTGACCGGTGGTACATCCGTTGGGGCCGGCAGGTAATCAACAACGGCGTCCAAAAGCAGCTGGACACCCCTATTCTTGAAGGCAGCACCGCATACTACCGGCACAGCCCTCAAGGATAGGGTTGCCTTACGCAGGCTAAGTCGGATATCTTCCGGGGAGATATCCGCTCCGCCCAAATATTTCTCCATAAACCCATCATCTACATCCGCCAATCCCTCCAGCAACTGTTCCCTATAGGCCAAAGCCTCTTCTTCCAGCCCCGGCGGGATATCTTCTATATGATATTTTGCCCCCAGCGTCGAGTCATCCCATATTACCGCCTTCATCCCCAGAAGGTCGATGACCCCCCTAAAGCCCTCCTCCGATCCAAGAGGTATCTGAACAGCCACAGGATTGGCGCCGAGTCGATTTTTCATCATATCTAGGCAGCGTTTAAAATCCGCACCCGACCGGTCCATCTTATTGATAAAGGCAATACGCGGCACCTTATAGCGATCAGCCTGACGCCACACCGTCTCCGATTGTGGCTCGACGCCGCCCACCGCACAAAAAACAGCTACAGCGCCATCCAATACCCGCAGCGATCGCTCCACCTCTACCGTAAAGTCAACATGGCCGGGGGTATCAATAAGGTTTATGCGATTTCCCCCCCACAAACAGGTTGTTGCTGCCGAGGTAATGGTGATGCCACGCTCCTGCTCCTGTTCCATCCAGTCCATAACCGCAGTGCCGTCATGCACCTCTCCGATCTTATAAGACACGCCTGTATAATAAAGGATGCGTTCTGTCGTAGTAGTCTTACCGGCATCAATGTGCGCCATGATGCCGATATTCCGTGTCTTTTCTAATGAAACAAGCCGTGGCAATTTTTCCTCTCTTCTAAATCTATTCTCTTTGATCTATTATCAAAGAACCCGGAAATTATTCCGCCTTAACTCTGATTACCAACGATAGTGGGCGAAAGCCTTATTGGCTTCAGCCATCTTGTGTGTATCTTCTTTTTTCTTTATCGATGACCCGCGATTATTATAGGCGTCTACTAATTCTGCCGCCAGTTTTTCCTCCATGGACTTCTCCGCCCGTGAATTTGCATAGCCAATTATCCAGCGGATAGCCAGGGCCGCCCTTCTATTCGGCCGTACCTCTACAGGAACCTGGTACGTAGCCCCGCCCACCCGGCGCGACTTAACCTCAATTACCGGTTTTACATGTTCCAGGGCAGCATTAAACACCTCTTCCGGATTCTTGCCCACCCGATCACGTATAATATCCATGGCACGATAGAATATATGCTGGGCAACGTTCTTTTTACCGCATAGCATAATCCGGTTGACAAATTTTGCTACCAATCCACTATTATATTTTGGATCGGGATCAATCTCCCGCTTTATAACTACCTTCCTTCTTGGCATACCTACCTCTTATCTGTTATTTCACCCGATTACTTGGGCCGCTTAGCGCCATACTTGGAGCGCCCTTTTTTCCTATCCTGCACACCTAATGTATCTAACGCACCCCGAACGATATGATAACGCACGCCCGGCAGATCCTTAACGCGTCCTCCGCGTATCAGCACCACAGAATGTTCTTGTAAATTATGTCCTACCCCGGGAATATAGGAAGTTGCTTCTATTCCATTTGTTAAACGCACCCTGGCTACTTTGCGCAAGGCAGAATTCGGTTTCTTAGGCGTCGTAGTATAGACACGCACACATACCCCCCTCTTCTGCGGACACTCTCTTAACGCGGGGGCAGAACTCTTCCTCTTAACCTTTTTCCGGCCATTTCGAACCAGTTGATTAACCGTAGGCATTAAATTCTCCAACCCATGATTTTTTCGTATCGCTTACGAATCCAAAAAACGTTCTTTTACCCCATTTACCAGCCTTCTGTCAAGACTTTTTTACCCAAAGATAAAAACTTGCCGGGCTTATTTACTATCGTTTTCCCCCGCCAGTTCTAATTCCCTTTCCGGGCCTCGGCATAGTAAACTATACCTGTTCCGGCCGGGATAAGGCGACCCATGATGACATTTTCTTTTAGCCCACGGAGGTAATCCACCTTGCCCGCTATAGCTGCGTCCGTAAGAACCTTGGTAGTCTCCTGGAAGGAGGCCGCAGATATAAAGCTTTCCGTGCTCAAGGAAGCCTTTGTAATACCCAGAAGTAACGGTTCCGCCACTGCCGGCTGGCCGCCCCGGGCCAAAATCTTCTCGTTTTCTTCCTCAAACAGGTATCGTTCCACCTGCTCACCCAGCATGAAACCGCTGTCCCCTACCTCTTTGATCTTTACACGACGCAGCATCTGTCGCACGATGGCTTCAATATGCTTGTCATTGATCTTAACGCCCTGTAACCGGTAAACCTCCTGCACCTCATTAACCAGATAGCGCGCCAGTTCTTTAGTCCCAAGGACACGAAGGATATCGTGAGGATTAGCCGAACCATCCATAAGAGCCTCCCCGGCCCGGATAAAATCCCCTTCATGAACACTGATGTGCTTGCCTTTGGCAACAAGATATTCCTTAGACTCTCCAACGTCAGGTTTTACTACAACCCTTCGCTTACCTTTTACGTCCTTGCCGAAGCTGACCACACCGTCGATCTCGCTGATCACCGCAAACTCTTTTGGTTTTCGTACCTCAAAGAGTTCCGCTACCCGAGGCAAGCCGCCGGTAATGTCTTTAGTTTTTGTTGTTTCCCGGGGAATACGCGCAATGACCTCTCCCGCATTGACCATGTCGCCTTCCGCCACCATAACGATGGCGCCGATAGGCATAAGATAGCGGGCCTCAGACGTAGCACCGGGGATCTTGAGGGTCTTGCCACTCTCATCCTTTATGGAAACGCGCGGCCGAACACTGGAATCCTTACACTCAACAACAACTCTGCTGGACTTACCGGTGACGGGGTCCAGCTTCTCCTGCATGGTAACGCCTTCTACGATATCGCCAAATTTGACCCGGCCGGAAACATCGGTCAAAATCGGGATGGTATAGGGATCCCAGTTCGCCAGGAGATCAGTGGCTTTGACCGGTTGTCCGTCCTCGGCGTAAATCTGCGCCCCGTAGGTCACCGGATAACGCTCACGTTCCCGTCCATCCTCAGTCACAACAGCTAGTTCACCATTACGATTCATAGCGACCAGGCTACCCGCTACATTACGAACCGTGTGCAAATTAATAAACTTTATCCGCCCTTCATTCCGGGCATGGATTTCGGCTTGCTCCACCCTCCTGCTGGCTGTACCGCCGATATGAAAGGTACGCATGGTAAGCTGCGTTCCGGGTTCACCAATAGACTGTGCCGCAATAATACCAATGGACTCCCCGATGTTGACCATCTTTCCACGCGCCAGATCACGGCCGTAACACTTGATACAAACCCCGTGTTTAGAACGGCAGGTAAGCACAGAGCGGATTTTCACCCGCTCAATACCGGCATCCTCTATCTTCTGAACGTGGGACTCTGTAATCTCCTCATTGGCATTTACAAGGATTTCACCGGTCAACGGGTCATTAATATCCTCGAGGGCCACACGGCCGAGAACACGATCACCAACACGCTGAATAATCTCGCCCCCCTCGATTAACGGCTCCATAGTAATACCATCGATAGTGCCGCAATCCTCCCCCGTAATCGTACAGTCCTGGGCTACATCGACCAGCCGTCGGGTCAAGTAACCGGAATTAGCCGTCTTCAAGGCAGTATCGGCCAGCCCCTTACGTGCACCGTGTGTCGATACAAAATATTGTAGCACAGTGAGGCCTTCCCTGAAATTTGCCGTGATCGGGGTCTCGATAATTGCACCGGAAGGCTTGGCCATAAGGCCCCTCATACCCGCCAACTGCCGGATCTGATCTTTGCTCCCTCGAGCGCCGGAATCAGCCATCATGTATATGGGATTAAAACTAGGCGTCTCTATGGCGCGACCGTCTTTGCCCTTTATGCGCTGTACGGCTATGCCCCGCATCATCTCCGCAGCTACATCATCCGTGGCCTTAGCCCAGATATCAATTACCTTATTATATTTTTCTCCGTCAGTGATTAAACCATCAGTATATTGTTTCTCTACCGCATGCACTTCACTTTGAGCCTTCTTTAAGATTCCTTCCTTCTTGGCCGGGATAACCATATCCGAGATAGAAATGGAAATACCCGCCTTGGTAGCATATTTGTACCCCATATCTTTTAAGCGGTCAGCTAAGAGGACCGTCTTTTTAGTGCCCGCCGCCCGGTAGCACTTATCAATCAATTGGGCGAGCTCCTTTTTCTTCATGGTACGGTTAATAGTATCAAACGGGATTTCTTCCGGTAAGATATCCCCAAGTAATATCCGCCCCGCAGTCGTATCTACTAATTTACCATTTAAGCGCACTTTAATCTGGGCTTGAAGATCGACCACACCGGCATCATAGGCCATCTGAACTTCTCCTGACCCTGCAAACACCTTGCCCTCGCCCTTAGCCAGCGCCCGGCTACGCGTCATGTAATATATCCCCAACACCACATCCTGCGTAGGAATAATAATCGGTTCACCATGCGCCGGCGAAAGAATATTATTGGTGGACATCATCAGAACCCGGGCCTCTATTTGAGCCTCAATAGACACGGGAATATGAACAGCCATCTGATCACCGTCGAAGTCTGCATTAAAAGCCATACAGACCAAGGGATGAAGTTGAATGGCCTTACCTTCTACCAGAACCGGCTCAAAGGCCTGGATACCCAGACGATGAAGTGTGGGCGCCCGGTTCAGGAGGACCGGATATTCCCTCACCACTTCGTCCAGTGCGTCCCATACCTCCGGAACCTCCTTCTCCACCATTTTCTTGGCGCTTTTAATCGTCGTCACATAACCTTTCTGCTCCAATCGATTGTAAATAAAGGGTTTAAAAAGTTCCAGGGCCATCTTTTTAGGCAAACCACACTGATGTAACCGGAGATCAGGGCCGACCACGATAACCGAACGCCCGGAATAGTCCACTCGTTTGCCCAGCAGATTTTGCCGGAATCGGCCCTGTTTGCCTTTCAACATGTCACTTAACGACTTAAGGGGCCTCTTGTTCGGGCCGGTCACCACCTTGCCCCGCCGACCGTTATCAAACAGGACATCAACTGCTTCCTGGAGCATTCTTTTCTCATTGCGGATTATGATATCGGGGGCATCCAGTTCCTTTAATCGTTTTAAACGATTATTGCGGTTAATTACCCGTCGGTAAAGATCGTTTAAATCCGAAGTAGCAAACCGGCCGCCATCTAGGGGCACCAAAGGTCTTAAATCTGGCGGTAAAACCGGCACCACATCCAGGATCATCCACTCCGGACGGTTGCCTGAATCCTTGAAGGCCTCCACAACCCGTAGCCGCTTGCTCAGCTTTTTCCGCTTGGCCCCTGAATTGGTCTTCTGGAGTTCCTCACGTAAACTCACTGACAGGGCGTTTATATCCAGATTGGAAAGCATATACTTAATGACTTCCGCCCCGATACCTGCCTTAACTTGCGTTCCAAACTCTTCTTGAACTTGTCTGTACCGATCTTCTGAAAGCAAAGTCCTTACCGGCAAGGCATCTATGGAAGACTCGGTTACCACATAGGATTCAAAATAAAGGACTTTCTCCAGTTCTTTAAGTGTAAAATCGAGGAGGTTGCCCACCTTGCTGGGCAGGCTCTTTAAAAACCATATATGCGCTACCGGTGCAGCCAGTTCAATGTGACCCATCCGTTCCCGTCTTACCTTTGACTGTATAACTTCCACCCCGCATTTCTCACATACCACTCCACGATGCTTCATCCGTTTATATTTGCCGCAGTTACACTCATAATCTTTAGCCGGTCCGAAAATCTTGGCACAAAATAGACCGTCGCGCTCCGGTTTAAATGTACGATAATTTATCGTCTCTGGTTTTTTGATTTCACCATGCGACCACTCTCGAACCTTATCCGGCGAGGCTAAAGAAATTCGCACGAAGTCAATGTTTGAAGGATCCTTTGATCTGGTAAAATAACTATATAGATCGTCCATGCTTACTCCTTGCTTTCTTCCTCTTTTAAGTTAATCTTTTGATAAGCACTCAGCTATCAGCCGTCAGCTTTCAGGAAAAACTCTAGGCGGACTGATCGCTGAGTGCTGAACGCCTACTCTTTTTCTGTTAATTCTACATCTAAACTTAGACCTTGGAGTTCTTTTACCAGGACATTAAATGACTCGGGCAGCCCTGCTTCCAGGGTGTTGTTACCCTTGACTATCTTCTCATACATTCTCGTCCGTCCGGACACATCATCCGACTTAACCGTAAGGAACTCTTGCAAGGAATAAGCAGCGCCATAGGCCTCCATGGCCCAGACTTCCATTTCACCAAGCCGCTGGCCGCCGAATTGAGCCTTACCGCCTAAAGGCTGTTGAGTAACCAGGGAATATGGGCCTGTACAACGGGCGTGTATCTTGTCATCAACCAGATGATGTAATTTCATCATATACATAATGCCAACGGTCACCTCCTGCTTAAATGTCTCTCCCGTTCGACCGTCATAAAGGGTGGTCTGGCCCGATTCCGAAACACCGGCCTCGGCCAATAATCCCCTTATGTCCGATTCTTCCGCTCCGTCGAAAACCGGCGTAGCCATATGCACACCGTTCCTATAATCCTCAGCAAACTTTAATAATTCTTCATCGGTCATGTTCCCAAAAATCTTTTTATATTGTTCGGAAGAGAATATCGCCTTTAGTTTTTTGTGCAGGGCCGCTACCTGGCAATTATTAATCAAGTTTCCTATCTGCTCTCCCAGCCCCTTTGCTGCCCATCCGAGATGGGCTTCTAAAACCTGGCCTACGTTCATACGTGATGGAACGCCAAGCGGATTTAAAACAATATCCATAGGTGTTCCATCTTCAAAATAGGGCATATTCTCTGCCGGCATTATTCTTGAGACCACGCCTTTATTGCCATGGCGGCCGGCCATCTTATCACCGACGGAAAGTTTTCGTTTGGTGGCCACATAGACCTTGACCATTTTTATCACGCCAGGGGGCAACTCATCACCCTTTTTAAAGCGGTTAACCCTGTCGTCAAAAACCATCTTGATAAGGGCTGCCTGTTCCTCATGATTATCTAGAATCTTTTCTATTTCCGGCTCGATCTTGGTCTTCTCAGGGAAAGTTATGTCACGGATTTTGTGTAAGGGTAGCTTGACCAGGGCAACCGCAGTAACTTCTTCACCCTTACGGACAGCGACCTTACCTTTGGCATCTTTTAATGAAACGGCAACCTTTTTGCCCACCAGAAGCTTTTCCAGCCGGCGCCTGGTGTTCTTTTCCACAATAGCCAGTTCATCAGCTTCATCCCTTCGAAGACGGATAATTTCTTCGTCTTCGATAGACCTGGCCCGTTCATCTTTATCTACACCGCGCCTGGAAAAGACTTTGGCATCAATAACAATACCCTCGATGCCTGGAGGTATCCGCAGTGATGTATCCTTTACATCTCCCGCTTTTTCACCAAAAATAGCCCGCAAGAGTTTCTCTTCCGGTGAAAGTTGTGTCTCACCCTTAGGCGTCACCTTACCAACCAGAATATCGCCCGCTTTCACCTCGGCCCCAACCCGAACGATGCCGCTTTCGTCTAAATCCTTAAGGGCTTCCTCGCCTACGTTGGGGATATCGCGGGTAATCTCCTCTTTCCCCAATTTTGTATCGCGGGCTACCGCTTCAAACTGTTCGATATGAATAGACGTAAAAACATCGTCCATTACCAATCGTTCGCTGACCAGTATAGAATCTTCAAAGTTAAATCCGCCCCAGGGCATAAAGGCTACCATTACGTTCTTACCCAATGCCAGTTCGCCTTTTTCCGTGGCCGGACCATCCGCAATTATCTGACCGGGGCGTACAGAATCTCCTTTGTGCACAATCGGTTTTTGATTTATGCATGTGCTTTGATTTGACTTCTGGAACTTGATAAGTCTGTAAATTTCCACTCCCGCTGATCGCCTTGGATTCTCTTCATCTTCATAACGTACTACAATACGATTAGCATCCACTTCTTCCACGTAACCATGGCCCCTGGCCACTACCGTAGCTCCGGAATCCCGGGCCACAACACCTTCGAGACCGGTGCCAATCACCGGAGCGTCTGCCTTCAAAAGAGGCACCGCCTGCCTCTGCATGTTTGACCCCATCAATGCCCTGTTGGCGTCGTCGTTCTCCAAAAAAGGGATTAGAGCAGCGGCGACACTTACTAACTGATTAGGCGAAACGTCCATAAAGGTTATTTCTTCCGGACGCACCATAACGAACTCGCCATCGCGGCGGGCAGAGACAATATCACGTAAAAATCTACCTTTTGTATCTATAGGCGCATTAGCCTGAGCTATAGCATGATCCTGCTCATCTAGGGCGGAAAGATAACGAACTTTTTTAGTAACGATCCCATTCGTTACTTCACGATAAGGGGTCTCGATAAACCCATAATGATTTACCTTGGCATAGGTACTGAGCGAAACGATAAGGCCAATATTCGGCCCTTCCGGGGTCTCGACCGGACATATCCGTCCATAATGGGTTGGATGCACGTCCCTTACCTCAAACCCGGCGCGCTCCCGAGAAAGACCGCCCGGGCCAAGCGCGCTTAATCTTCTTTCATGAGTTGTCTCAGAAAGCGGATTGGTTTGATCCATAAACTGTGAAAGCTGGCTGGTGCCAAAAAATTCTTTGACCGCTGAAGAAACCGGCTTGGGATTGATGAGATCATGCGGCATTGCGGCCTCAATCTCTTGAAGGCTCATACGCTCCTTGATGGCCCTTTCCATACGCACTAAACCGATACGATACTGATTTTCAATTAGCTCACCCACCGCTCGAACACGGCGATTCCCAAGATGGTCGATATCATCCCCGGGGCCCTGGGTATCCTTAAGTTTAATAAGATAGCGCATGGCCTCCAGGATATCTTCCTTCCTCAGGGTTCGGTCTGTAATAGAACTGTCCATCTTAAGCCGGAGATCCAATTTATAGCGTCCTACATCGGAAAGGTCATAAGTTTCCGGACTGAAAAAGAGAGAATTAAAAAACGTATTGGCTATCCCTGGAGTAGGGATGCTGCTGGGCCGGAGTCGGCGATAGATGTCCATTATGGCTTCTTCCTGAGTGTTAACCCTGTCTAAGAGCAAGGTATCGCGCAGGGAAGAGCCAACCTTCACTCCATCTATATACAGAGTTTCAACTACCGGGATCTTTCTCTCTTTGATTAACTGGAACTTATCCTCGGTAATTTCTTCATTACATGAGATCAGAACCTCTCCGGTGGCCGGGTCAATTAGATCGCGGGCCATGATCGACCCCTTGATATCTTCGAAATCAAGAGGGATGGTCTCTATTTTGGCATCTGCTATCTTCTTGGCCACCATTTTTGTAATCTTACGGTTCTTCTTAACGATTACCTCCTTGGTCTTTGGATCAACAATGTCTCGTACCGCCTTTTTCCCAATAAACAATTCCGGGACAAAACCTTTTCTAATACCGCCTTCGTCGATAAAAATGGTCTCTGCCTGGTAAAAATACTCCAGTAATTGCTCTGTTGAATAGCCAAGCGCTTTGAGCAAGGTAGTAACCGGGAACTTTCTTCGGCGATCGATACGCACATAGAGAATATCCTTGTGATCGAATTCGAAATCGGCCCAGGAACCACGAATCGGAATTATTCGTGCCGAATAAAGAACCTTCCCGCTCGAATGTGTCTTCCCCTTGTCGTGATCAAAAAAGATGCCCGGCGAACGTTGTAACTGACTGACAATAACCCTTTCCGTACCATTGATTATAAAGGTCCCGCGGGCGGTCATAAGGGGAATAGTGCCGAAATAAATCTCCTGCTCCTTTATATCCCTTATGCTCTGCGTCCCGGTATCTTTATCTACATCATAAGAAACAAGCCTCACTGTTATCTTTAAAGGCGCTTCATAGGTCATATCCCTTTGCAGGCATTCTTCAACACTATACTTGGGTTCTCCAAATGCATACTGGACAAATTCCAGTGAAGAAGTACCGCTAAAATCCCTTATAGGAAACACACTCTTGAAAACTCCCTGCAGCCCTACGGCTTCTCTTTTTTCGGGAGGCACATCCTTTTGCAGAAAACGCTCGTACGACCTGCGTTGCATCTCCATAAGATCAGGTATATCAATAACCCTGCCTATGCGACCAAAATCCTTCCTTATTCTCTGCATAGTTGAAAAAGATTGTCCCATCTTCCCTCTCTCTTCCTGATTCATTCGAAATTAGCCTTACAGTTTACCTCCTGCAAGGAACTGAATAAACAGGCTTAGTATATTGATCCTTAAAAGCAAGCCGCTAACCAATAGATTAAGCAAGGATGCCCCTTGAGCTCAAGGGGCATCTTCCTCTACCTAATAAATAACTTTATCCGGCAATTCTTCTATTAAACTGCATTTACTTGATCTCTACAGTACCTCCGGCCTCTTCTAGCTGTTTTTTAATCTTTTCAGCCTCTTCCTTAGATACACCCTCTTTAACCGGCTTAGGCGCACCTTCTACCAGGTCCTTTGCCTCTTTAAGCCCAAGGCTGGTAATAGCACGTACTTCCTTGATTACCTGGATCTTCTTGTCTCCAACATTAGTCAGGATAACATCGAACTCCGTCTTTTCTTCCGCTGGCGCAGCCGCAGCGGCTGTGGGTGCGGCTACAGCCATAGGAGCGGCCGCGGTAACCCCGAACTTATCTTCCAACTCTTTAACCAATTCGGAAAGATCGAGTACCGTCATGTTCGATATGAACGCAATAACATCTTCTTTATTAATATTAGCCATTTCCCTTACATCCTCCCTAAGCAATTATATATAAGATATTTAATAAATACCCGGCCCATCCTTATGAAGATGAGGCCATTTTTTGATCCTGGATAGCTTTTAGTGTGTATAAAAACTTCCGGATAATCCCACTGAAAACCTGCACCAACCCAGTAGAAGGTGATACCAATACTGATAACAACTTGCCCAGGAGCACCTCACGGCCCGGCAGGGTTGCTAACGATTTGATATCATCCTCGCTGATGAATTTGCCCTGCAATACCCCACCTCTGATCTTCAGGTTTGGGTTGCTCTTGGCAAACTCAATTAGAACCTTAGCCATTGTGACTGGATCATCATACCCGATGGCCAAACCACATGGCCCGATCAGATAGTTGCGCAAGACCGCCGCATCTGTCCCTTCTGCGGCCAGCTTAGTAAGGTTATTCTTTACGACCTTATATTCAGCCTGGGAATTGCGCAATTGTAACCTGAGCGCGTTTAGCGCCTCTACCTTAAGACCGCGATAGTCTACAAGCACCGTCGCCTGAGACTGTTCCAGCTTGGCATGCAGGTCCTTTACTGCTTCTTCTTTTTCAGCGCGCTTCAATATTCACCCTCCTTTCCTTATGACAGTTAATTCTGTCAAAGCCAGAGGCACGAAACAAGTTGTCTCGGCAGGTTGAATCGCTCAATTAAACACGTACCGTAAACGTGTACCTACTGTCTTTGACCACTTACTTTATATTGCAATTTTTTCCGGCTTCCGCAGGGATGCCAGAAAGTAGCCTTTTCAGGCTTTTTATAAATTCATCAATTTTTTAATCATCAGCGCTTCAGGGCCTACTTGACCAAGGCCTTAATCTGGAGCGGGTCGATATTGACCCCCGGACCCATAGTTGTAGAAATGCCTATGCTCTGCACATAAGTCCCTTTACTGCTGGCAGGCTTTAACCGTAATATAACCTCAAAAAAAGCGGCGACGTTCTGCAATATCTTCTCTACCCCGAAAGAAACTTTGCCTACTGGAGCATGCACTATGCCTGCCTTTTCTACTCTAAATTCTACCTTGCCGGCCTTTATTTCACGAATTGCCCTGGCCACATCAAATGTAACCGTACCCACCTTGGCATTTGGCATCAGCCCTCTGGGACCCAATATCTTACCAATCTTACCTACTACTCCCATCATATCCGGCGTAGCCACTGCCTTATCAAACTCCAACCATCCTTGTTTGATTTTCTCGATAAGGTCATCATCTCCGACATAATCTGCGCCGGCTTCTTTGGCCTCCATCGCCTTGTCTCCCTTGGCAAAAACCAGCACACGCGCGGTCTTGCCTGTCCCATGAGGCAAAATCACAGCTCCTCTGACCATTTGTTCCGCATGTCTGGGATCAACGCCGAGGCGAATGGCAATATCCACAGACTCGTCGAACTTGGCATAGCTGTTCTTTACAGCTAATTCAACAGCCTCTTCAAAGGCGTACTTCTTGCTCACGTCCAACTCTTCTTTTATCTTTCCGAGCTTTTTTCCAGCCATTCTCTTTCTCCGAATTAATTTAATATAACTAACTATACAATTTCAATACCCATGCTCCTAGCTGTACCCTCAATGGTCTTTACGGCGCCCGCCAAATCAACCGCATTAAGATCCGGCATCTTAAGTTTGGCAATCTCCTCAATCTGACTACTGGATACCTTGCCTACCTTTTCTTTATTCGGCTGGCTTGAACCCTTGGCTATCTGCGCCGCTTTTTTGAGAAGAACCGCTGCAGGCGGAGTCTTGGTAATAAAACTAAAGGACCGGTCAGCATAGACCGTTATAACTACAGGGATAATCATCCCTTCCTGTCCCTGGGTTTTTGCATTAAACGCCTTGCAGAATTCCATGATATTAACACCGTGCTGTCCTAAAGCCGGGCCGATAGGAGGCGAAGGGTTAGCCTGCCCGGCCGGCACCTGAAGCTTTATATTTGCAATAACTTTTTTGGCCATCTGCCTTACTCCTTAATCCTCAATTTTTAGAGACCTGGACAAAGTCCAGCTCTACCGGGGTCGCCCGTCCAAATATACTGACCAGAACTCGAATCTTACCTTTTTCCGGTTTAACTTCATCCACTACACCATTGAAGTTGGTAAAAGGACCATCAATGACCCGAACCTCATCACCCTTTTCAAAAAGGTACTTGGGTTTCGGTTTCAAAGCCCCCTCCTTCATCTGGTTAACAATCTTTCCCGCCTCTTCATCTGAAAGCGGTGTTGGTCTCTCTGTTCCACCGACAAACCCTGTAATCTTTGGAGTATTTTTAACGGTATGCCACGTCTCATCGGTCAATTCCATACACACCAGCATGTATCCCGGATAAAATTTGCGCAAAGAGGTCTTTCGTTCTCCTTTAACCATTTCTACGACCTTTTCTGTGGGGACAAGAACCTCAGAAAATAACTCTTCCTGGTGTAAAGAATTAATGCGCTCATCTAACGCCGCCTTAGCTTTTTGTTCATATCCTGAATAAGTATGTACTATATACCACTTATGTGCCATATCCTCCCCAATTACCACACCATTAAAAACGTCCTTATTTTTACTTAATAAAAATCTTTATCAATTTAGCCAGGGCCATGTCAATAAGGCCAAGAAAGAGGGCGATTATAAGCACGAGTACGATAACAACAAATGTCGTACCCATAGCCTCCTTTCGTGACGGCCAGACCACCTTTTTAAATTCAATCTTTACTTCGCGTAAAAACTGTCCGGCCTTCTCTATAAACCCTACTTTATCTTTTACGATATCCAGGATACTGACCTTGGTCTCCTGATTTGCTTTTTCACTCCGGGGTTCACTCTTAACAAGAGCCTTCCGGGACACTTTATTTTTTTTCTTTTCCTCGGCCGTTATCTTCATTCTATCCCCAAAATATAGTGCAGTAAAATGGCAGGCCAGGAGGGATTCGAACCCCCATCACCCGGATTTGGAGTCCGGTGCTCTAGCCGTTAGAGCTACTGGCCTGCAGGGATTTCACTACTTGGTTTCTTTATGAATAGTATGCAACCGGCAAAAACGGCAATATTTTTTAAACTCCATTTTTTCTGTCGTCTTGCGTTTGTTTTTAGTGGTCGTATAATTTCTCTGTTTACAAGTAGTGCATGCCAAAGTCACAATATCTCGCATAGTGCCTATACCCTTATTTTTATCTCATTTATTCCATTATTTCGCTGATGACGCCTGCCCCAACGGTGCGTCCACCCTCTCGAATAGCAAACCTGAGCTCCTTCTCCATCGCTATCGGTGTAATTAAATCCACCTCCATCGATACATTGTCCCCAGGCATCACCATCTCCACTCCATCCGGCAGCTTCACTATCCCGGTAACATCCGTC
>QYQD01000001.1 GCA_007280345.1 Deltaproteobacteria bacterium
ATCTCTCATGCTCAAGAGTCCCCAGGGCCTGATCGAGGTGCTGTTCGGCAACCTGCCGGACCCGAAGCTGGTGCAGACCCTCAGTTCCGCGGCGCTGGACAAACCCCTCACCGTAACGGGCGTGGTCAACCTGCCGGCGGCTCGGGGAGCGGGCGCCCAGCTCCAGATCAACGCCGAGGCGGTGGAATTCTGAGGCCCGCGCAGCCTCCCGGCCTGCCCTGGCGATCCTTCAGCGGCGGGCGCTGACTAACCAGCCGGTGCACGACGGCCCGGCGCCCTGGTCTGCCTGGCCGTGATACTCTTCATGCCGGAAGGCTCCTGGTGGGGTTTGGGGTTGCGGCTGATGCTGGGCCTGGTGGTGTACTTCCTCTGCGCCTGGCGCCCTGGCCGCCTGGGGGAAAATGAAAGAGAATGAGGACTTTGGGGGAGAGGGCTAATGGCTGGTGACTCAAAAGCCCCTGCCGTCCGGCAGGATCTGAAATGTAGCTATAATAACCATATCCACTATCATTTTTTGTGATTTAGATCCCAGATAAAGGGCAGGTATACGCAAAAAGCTTGTCTTAGAAAAACCCGGTGCAATCGCAGGGGACAGGTCAATTAGGGTAAAAATATAACAGGATAGTCCCCTATTTCCGGTTTGAGAGCGTAATTAAGACACCATATCGGAAAAATCCCATCAATTAGAATCTTCGATAGTACTATTGATTCTTATCCGTTGCCTAAGAGCGCATATTTCACAAATTTCACTGAGAAAGAGATTTTCTTTTCGGATCTGGGCATGCCTTAGTCTCAAGAAATTCTCCGCATTTGTGAAGTCTAAGCCTAAGACAAAAAATGCATAGTAGTAGTATTTTAAAGAAAAAGCTCAGTTCACAATCAATAAACTACGTTAACCAATATAATAAAATGACATTAATCATATACATTAAAACTATCATTATAGAATCCCATGATAATAATAGTGATTTATTTTCTTGGCGATATGTTAATCCAATTATTGCTATACATGTCATAATGATGGAGGAAGTTGCTGAAATAATATGATGAAGGTTTGCAGATGATAAAATGGGTCCCCTTAAGAAAAAAATATCATCAATTGCAAGAATAAACATATTGAATAAATTGCTTCCGAAAATATTACCGATGGCAAGGTCAACAGCACCCATTTTAATAGCCGAGATGGAAACTACCAATTCTGGCAGACTGGTAGAAAGAGCTATAAAGACATTGCCCACAAACGTTTGCCCCAGTTTCGACGATTCTGCAATATCTTTCCCGATTTTTGGTAATAAGACAGCAGCTAGAATAATAATTATGGCATTAATAGCATATTTGGTGACAGCAGAATGAGTAGAGATATTTTCATACTTTAATTCAATGCTTATTTCCTTTATAAATTTTGATATTTGTCTTTTCTCATAAAAGTACACCAACCTAATGGCAATTAAGTAAAGAATGATAAAAACAATGCTATAAATACCAATCCATGCGAACGAAGGAACATATTCTTTAAAAATAATGCTGGTGATGGTTATACTAAAAATAATTACACCAAAGCTCGCTGAAATTATGTGACCATGATGAGCCTTTGATGATATCGGCACCGGATGGTAAAAAGCATCCAAGATAGCTAAAATAAATATATTAAATACACTTGATCCCAGAACATCACCTATAGCAATGTCAGGAGCATCTACATACGTAACGGCACCTAATCCTGTCACCAGTTCTGGGAGAGATGTGACTGATCAAATAAGAATCATACCAATCCACGTTCTTCCGAGACCTGTCTTTTCCGCGATAACATCGCCATATTTTGAAAGCTTTGAGCCTGAATATAAAATTAATACTGTGCAAATTAGTAATGCAAGCCACATTATCATACATACCTCTTGCTCTATGAAGTCATTTGACCTGCCCCCAGAGGTTGTACCAAGTTTTAAGTTAGGATGGGGGTCAATGCCAGAAATCATGACGGGGCATAGTTTAACCAAGATCTCGGGAAATCGCCCGTTTGGCCTCAGGTGCTAGTGGTCGAGTCGAGTAGCGTGGGGGAATCTCACCCCCACGCCCTCCCAGAACCGGACATGAATCTATCGACTCATCCGGCTCCCATCGATCAACCGCAATAACACGGCTTTGCCTTACGCAATGGCTCCTCCCATTGCTGGTTGACCACCAAGTAAGGCTGATCGACACAACCCCTTCGCTCCATCCCCATTACGGGACTTCCTCGAATTGAGGGGGCTCATCATTGCCATCAGTTGTAGCTTTTTTTAGCCTGATCCCCCACATGCCGCTCTATCCCAAGACCGCCTCGTGAAGCTATTTCTTCCATTTTCACTTCTAAATTAGCGGGTTTCCGACAAGAGCAGAACCCCGGAAATCTCCTTGAACAAATCGGCCAGGCGAATCAATCCGGCCACTTTGTTGTCCTCCAGCACCGGTATCCTTTCGACGTTTTCCTGGAGCATCAAAGAAAGAGCTTTTACCAAAGAATCGCTGCCGGCCAAGGTGACCTTAAAGGGACTCATGACTTCGCTAACCTGCTTTTGGGCCTGTTTCTTTAATTCAGGTCCTACAAGGTCCTTCCAGGATAGCGCCGTTCCTCCAGGCCCTCCTAAAATGTCGCTTTCCAGTCCCCGGACGATGTCTTTCAGGGTTAAGATGCCGAGAAGCCCATATTTCTCATCAAAAACCAGCACGGCCCGGGGTTCGAATGAGCCTTCAAATTTTATCGCCGCTTCCCGGACAATAATCACCGCCTGGTTCAGGGTGAACCAATAAGGGACATGGGGGTAATCCTCTAGGGGGATCATCAAATCTTTCACTACCTTCTCATAAGACATAAAATCCTCCCATAAATTCCGATTTTGATCCAAATTTAAGCAAAAATATTTTATCTTCTCCAGGGTAAGTTAAGGAGAAAAGGTCAACTTGGCAATAATCTCTGAAAACTGGAAAAAGCAAATGGCCGAGGTTATCTCTACCCGGGCAGAGCACTGGTCTATCCATGACATCGAAAAATTGGATGATTTCCCGGACTTTTGAATGATGCTGAGATTCATAATATTCTTTTCAGAACCAGAAGGCCATCCCGAGTTAAGCCGCGATGGAAATCTACACATGCAAAAAAACGTGGCCGGCTAAGGGGTTTCAAAGTTAACGACCAACGCCTCCCCCATTTTTTTTTCAGGCTCAAAACGTCCCTTCTTAACAAAAAATTAACGGCACCAGCCGACATCTTAACAGAAATTTTATATCCCCCATGCTATATCTCCCGCATTCACTGCTGCGATAGCATGGACCACGCAGCGATTCAAGGCACCAACAGAAATTCCCATATAAAGCCGAACCCGTCGCGAGGCGGAAAAAGACAGCCACATGTCCCCATAAACTCAGATGGCCGGGGTCCCTGGGATAAAGCCTCCCAGGTTCCGTGTTTTCAAGGAATGACAATGCTGCCCAAACCACGTCACCAGTTGATTAAATCCGCATATTTGTTGGTCCATTCCTATCTTAAGTACCTTGCGCACGATCCTCCCTTCCTGCCGTACGTCTAACCCAAACAGAAACGCATGACCCAGACCCAACCACCCCCCAGCAAAGCGGGGGCGGAAAGCCGACAGGTTTACCAACAAGGTGATGGTCGGGTTGCTTCGAAAAGGGGATCTCGGTTTTTCCTTTTCCCATACTAAGCGAATGCGTTCTCTTTCTGAACTCTGAGTTCTTAGGGAAAAATAGCACCTGAAACAGGCTGTTCCCGATTGGTTCCCCCATCAGCCATACCATGGGGGAGTCGGACTATAGTCAATTTAATTTTCTCCATCCTATCTCTCAGGCTCCAAGCCCGGGCCTGCACCGGTTTGTTGCTCAACGCCACAATCCGGCTCCCGGCTGGCCTTCAGGAATCCCTGGGAAAACTCTTATGAAAGCTCAATTGATCGGAGGTTTCCATGTCAAACACCAAAAGAGTTAAGGAATTGATGATTCCCCTGGAAGATTACCCCCACATCCCTTACTGGTTTACCCTCCGCCAGGCCATGGCCATTGTGCGGGAGGCGGCCATAAAATTTGAAGGCACCTTTGAGCCCCGGGCGGTCCTGGTCTTTGACGAGAAGTACCAGCTCATGGGCATCTTGACCCTGCGCGACATCATTCGGGGGCTGGAACCCCGGTTCATGCAAGAAAGCGGATTGATCAAGGCGGACCCCAATCTGGCGTTGCTCATGGGTGATCTCTTCGGTCCCGGCATGCGGGAGGCCTCGCAAAAGCCGGTAAGCGAAGTCATGAGCCCCATCAAAATCACCGTGCAGGGCAGCGACCCCATTGCCAAGGCCATCTTCTTAATGATCAAGGAAGGCGTGGGCATGGTGCCGGTGATCCAGGACAGCAAAGTGGCCGGTATGATTCGACTGAGCGATCTCTTCAAAGAGATCTCCGACCTGGTATTGGGAGATTGAGCCCGGTCTCGGACTTCCAAAAAATAGTAAGGAGCTAATTGTCATGGCAGAAGATATTAAGAAAATGCCCATCGGCGCCGGCCTGCCGGAGATGCCCGAAGAGATCAAACTTGCGCCCAAAAAGCTGGCGATTGATTACAAACGCATAATTTTTATCCTCTTAGGTCTGGGAATCTTTATCTTGTTTTATCTCATTCCCGGTCTGCCGGATGCGGTTGATCCGGGGGGGAAAGTCTTTAAGCTGCCCTGGGCGGGTAAAATGGCCCTGGGCCTCTTTCTCATGGCCGGAATCTGGTGGGTCTTTGAGGTTATGCCCATCGGCGTCACCGCCATTGCCATCGGCCTGTTCCAGGTACTCTTTTACATCCGTCCGGCCAAAGATGCCCTGGGCGATTTCCTGGACCCCTCCGTCTGGTTCATCTTTGGGTCCGTGGTCATCGGCACCGCCTTCTCCGCCTCGGGTCTCACCAAGCGCATGGCCTACAAGATGCTCAACATTGTGGGAGAGAGAACCAATTTAATCCTGCTGGGGACCTTCCTGGTTACCGCGGCCATGACCTTGATCATGGCCCACACCGCGGTGGCGGCGGCCCTCTTCCCCCTGCTCATGGCCATCAACGCCCTGTACAGTGAATCCGACCAGCCCACCAAGTTCGGCAAGGGCCTGTTCATCGGCATGGCCTGGGCCGCGGGCGCCGGCTCCATCATCACCTTCCTGGGCGCGGCCCGGGGCGTGGCCGCGGCGGGCATGTTCAAGGAATTCACCGGCAACGACATCGGCTTCTTCGAACTCATCTATTATATGCTGCCCATGGGCCTCCTGATGGTCTTTTCCATCTGGCTTATCATCATCACCTTTTTTAAACCGGAGCGGGCGGTCATCGCGGGTCTGAGGGAAAAAGCCAGGAATTTGACCAAAGAGCTGGGCCCCATGAATAGCAAGGAAAAGTTCGTCATATTCATGGTCCTCGGCATCGTGGGACTCTTCATGGCCAAAGCTTTTCTGCCTATCAAGGCTTTTACCGACCTGGACCGGGCCGGCATCATGCTGGTGGGCACGGTGCTCTTCTTCATGACCCGCACCCTCACGGTGGAGGACCTGGAGACCATCCCCTGGAACATTATCCTCCTGTTCGGCGGCGCCATGTCCATCGGCTTCTGCCTCTGGCAGACCAAGGCGGCGGAATGG
>QYQD01000025.1 GCA_007280345.1 Deltaproteobacteria bacterium
AAGAGGAGAAACGGACATTGACATTAAGCGTCTGATTTTTTAAATTGATATTTTCAAAACCATTAAGGAGTTAAGAAGCTGACGCTACCCGTTATTGCTTTGACTATAGGTTGTCCGGTGGGGGTCGGTCCGGAAATTATTGCCCGTTCTCTGGCTGAACATAAAGTATATGGTTACTGCCGGCCTCTTGTGGTGGGGGATCGGGCTATCATGGAACGAGCGGTTAAGACCACAGGCGTCTCTTTAGACATAAAAGTGATAAAGGATGCCGATATTGAGCAAATCGGGCGCTCCTTTCGACAGGGCGATCGGCCTGAAAAAATCTTTCTACTTCCAGTTTCTGATCTGGATCCCGCACAGTGTGTCTATGGCCGGCCGACTGCCCGGACGGGCGCCGCTATGGTTAATTATATCCTGCGGGCTATTGAGCTGGCCCTCTCCGGCCGGGTACAGGCTATAACCACCGCCCCCATTAATAAAGAGGCCCTGCACATGGCAGGGTATGAGTACCCGGGCCATACAGAGCTCCTGGCGGAGAAAACAGGTGCGAGACACTACGCCATGATGCTGGCGGGCTACAGGTTAAAAGTAGTGCCGGTAACCATCCATTTGCCTCTCCGGGACGTGGCAGCCCGGTTGACCCGGGATAAGATTGTGGAAAACTTGATAGTTACTGATTCGGCATTGCGCCGGTATTTTAGTCTAAAACAACCCCGGCTTGCCGTTTCTGCCTTGAATCCTCATGCCGGAGAAGGGGGCCTCTTTGGGGATGAGGAGGTCAAAATAATCGCTCCGGCTATTGATACCGCCAGCGGGTTGGGGATAGAGGCCCGGGGGCCGTTTCCGGCGGACACTGTATTTTATCGGGCCAGTCAGGGAGAGTTCGACGCGGTCATCGCCATGTATCATGATCAGGCCCTTATCCCTTTAAAACTATTGCATTTCAAAGATGGTGTAAACATAACTTTAGGGTTGCCCATTATTCGCACTTCTGTAGATCACGGAACGGCTTATGACCTGGCGGGCAGTGGAAAGGCCGATCCATCCAGCCTCCTGGCTGCGCTCAGGTTAGCCGCCTATATGGCTACGCATCGGAAGGGACATGGTGTCTGAGAATAAAAATGGCTTCTGAGAATATAGTCATAAGGGGCGCTAAGCAACATAATCTCAAGAACATAGACGTTACCATCCCCCGTAATAAGCTCACCGTTATAACGGGCTTAAGTGGTTCCGGTAAGTCCACCCTGGCCTTTGATACCATCTACGCCGAAGGGCAACGTCGTTATGTGGAATCTCTGTCGGCTTATGCCCGGCAATTTCTGGAGCAGATGGATAAACCGGATGTCGAATCCATTGAGGGCCTTTCTCCGGCTATTGCCATTGAGCAAAAGACAGTCAGTAAAAACCCCCGTTCCACAGTAGGCACAGTAACGGAAATTTATGACTATTTGCGGCTCCTTTTTGCCCGCATTGGCCGGCCTTTTTGTCACCAGTGCGGCCGCGAGATCCAGACCCAGACCATTGATCAAATGGTTGATTCCATTATGCGGCTAACAGAAGGAAGCCGGATAATAATCATGGCCCCGATAGTAGTACAGAAAAAGGGAGAGCATCAAAACGTCTGGCAGCGGCTCAGGAAAGAGGGTTTTGTCCGGGCCAGGGTCGACGGCCAGATTTTAAGTCTAGAAGAAAGCCCAATCCTTGATAAGCACAAGCGGCATACTATTGAGGCGGTAATTGACCGTCTTATTATCCGGCCGGGCCTCGAGAGAAGGCTGGCCGATTCTCTCGGCCTTGCCACTATACTATCTGAGGGTATAGCCCTGGTGCAGGTGAACGAAGAGGAGGAAATTTTTTTTAGCCAGAAACAGGCCTGCATCTATTGCGGGATCAGCCTGCCGGAACTGACCCCGCAGCTTTTTTCTTTTAACAATCCCCGCGGTGCCTGTCCGGCCTGTGACGGACTGGGCACCCGTCAATTTTTCGATCCCGATTTGATTATTCCCAACCCCAATCTGTCGCTCCGTGAAGGTGCCATCGCCCCCTGGTCGCACCGGCACGGCGTTCATTTTATACAAATACTGGAATCAGTGTCCGGACATTATCACTTCGACATCCACACCCCTTTCAAGGCCCTTCCAGATCAGGCCAAAAAAGTCTTACTTTATGGCTCTAATGGGGAGGAGATCTCATTCTCTTATGATAAGGATGGCCGCCGCCATTTCTACAGACAATCGTTCGAAGGGATAATTCCGCAGCTTGAACGTCGTTACCGTGAGACGTCCTCCCGGTCAGCCCGTGAGGAAATTGAGCAATACATGAACAAACAACCCTGCCCGGCTTGTAAGGGAACCAGGCTCCGGAAAGAGGCCCTTTCGGTACGGGTTGGTCCCTGGACTATAGATCAGATGGTGAATCTGGACATTAAAACGGCTATACAGGTATTCGAAAACCTGCCGCTTACGGATAAGGAATTTGAGATTGCCGCACGCATATTAAGGGAGATAAACAATCGCCTGTCTTTTCTTAAAGAGGTAGGTCTGGATTATCTGACCCTAAACCGGACATCGGCCACTTTGTCCGGCGGCGAAGGCCAGCGCATCCGTCTGGCCACACAAATCGGTTCACAGATGGTGGGAGTCCTTTACGTACTGGACGAGCCGAGTATCGGCCTGCATCAGCGCGATCATGCCCGGCTTCTGGCTACATTGAAAAGACTGCGGGATACGGGCAATACGGTGCTTGTGGTTGAACACGATCCTGAAACAATTTGCTCTGCCGACTATGTTATCGACATGGGGCCGGGCGCCGGCCGGCATGGCGGCGAAGTGATTTTTGCCGGGACACCGGCAGAACTGCTACATGCCGGGGCATCCCTTACCGGACAGTATTTATCCGGACGGCTAGCCATTCCCATACCGGCCAAGAGGCGTACCTTGGCGCACGGTTATATTACGGCGGTAGGGGCTTCTCAAAATAACTTGAAAAATATTACGGTAAAAATTCCCCTGGGGCAGATGGTGTGTGTCACCGGCGTATCCGGCTCAGGAAAGTCCACCCTGGTTATCGATACCTTGTACAAGGCACTGGCACAGAGGTTGTACCATTCAAAGGAAAGAGCGGGACGTGTAGAAAAGATTAACGGATTACAGTTTATAGACAAGGTTATCGACCTGGATCAAAGCCCTATTGGGCGTACTCCGCGGTCCAATCCGGCTACTTACACCGGACTTTTTGCGCCGATACGTGAGCTTTTTGCCCGTACACCAGAGGCCAGGGCACGGGGTTATAAGGCGGGGAGGTTTAGTTTTAATATTAAAGGTGGCCGCTGTGAGGCCTGTGACGGTGACGGTCTGATTAAAATAGAGATGCATTTTTTGCCGGATGTGTATGTGACCTGTGAGAGTTGCCGCGGTAAGCGTTATAACCGGGAGACCCTGGAGATAAGATACAAAGACAAAACCATAGCCGATGTCCTGGACATGACCGTGGACGAAGCCTATCAATTTTTTCAGAACATACCAAATGTAAAGGACAAGTTAAAACTCTTACGTGAAGTTGGCTTAGGCTATGTTCACCTTGGGCAGTCAGCAACCACACTTTCTGGTGGTGAGGCCCAGCGGGTCAAGTTGGCCAGGGAACTATCAAGACGTGGCACCGGACGGACCCTTTATATCCTGGACGAACCTACAACCGGATTACATCCGGCAGACATACACAAGCTGCTCGAGGTGCTTAATAAATTAGTCGAAGCGGGTAATACGGTGGTTATTATTGAGCACAATATGGACGTGATCAAGACGGCTGATTATATCATTGATCTGGGACCGGAAGGCGGTGACGAAGGCGGCTGGGTGATAGGCTCCGGTACTCCGGAAGAGATTTCCCGCCTGAAGCGGTCATATACCGGCCAGTTTTTACGAAAGGTGTTAGTTCCTGTTGGATAGATAATAAGATAATGAGTCTAATCTTAAAGTAAAATCAACATATTCAACGACAACATCTCCAGGTACCCGGAGGATAACGGGGGCAAAGTTTAAAATCCCTTTTACCCCGGCCTCAATAGCCAGTTCAACGACTTGTTGCGCCCGGCCAGCCGGCGTAGTTATGACGCCGATCCCAAAAGGTTCTTGGCTCACGACTTCGGTAATATCTTTCATATCCGAGATCTCTAATCCAGACTCTAACCGCTGCCCTATCTTACCGGGATCGACGTCAAAGGCGGCAACGAACCGGTATCCCTGGTTAATAAAATTTGGATAGCGGAGCAATGCCTGGCCTAGATTTCCCACGCCCAAAAGGCCAAGCCGCCATTCTTTTTCCAGACCCAGGATGTTTTTTATATGCTGTAATAAATGCCCTGTATAATAACCTACTCCTCTTACACCAAATTCACCAAAGTATGCCAGATCTTTACGCAACTGAGCCGAGTTAACACCGCACTCGGCGGCCAGTTTCTCTGATGATACGACCTCCAGTCCCTCTCTTGACAATAGGCTTAATTTTCGGCTGTACCTGGACAGTCTGTAAATGGTGGCAGGTGGAATCTTTATATATTTCATGCGCGAGTGTAACTCCAGGGCATTATTTTATTAAAAAAAACCGGGGCTGTAAATTTCTACAACCCCGGTTTTTAGCGAAAAGATAATCTTTAGGACAAGCCCATGAACGCCAACACCTTGCTAGTCGCCGGGTTAGCAAAGAGCATGATCAAGCAGATACCAAGGCATAGATAACCAAGGACTCGATCAATGCCAAACCGATGATCATGGTAACCGTGATCTTGCCAGCGGCTTCCGGGTTACGGGCAATGCCTTCGCAGGCAGACTTGATGGCTCCGCTTTGACTCAGGGCGCCGCCGAAAGCGGCGATGGCGATACAACTACCAGAGGTTATGACGGTCCAAATGAAGAAGTCTAACCCTGCCGTCTTGGCGTCGGCCGTCTCCTGACCAAAGGCAACAGAAGCCACGCCCATGGTGAGAATCACGAGTAAAGATACTAATAGCGCCTTTTTCATCTCTAATATCCCCCCTTTCTATGTAAGAATTTATATACTGCCTTCTTCCAAAAGGTTGTCATTTTAATGAGCGTGTTCCATGGCCCCTGTGAAATAGAGTATGGACAAGAGCACAAAAACAAAGGCCTGCACAAAGCAAACAAATACACCTAAGGCCATTATTGGTAACGGCCCCAAAAACGCACCTGACAACAAGAAGAGTAGCCCGAGCAAGACTTCTTTAGCCATGATATTGCCAAAGAGTCGTATGGACAGCGACAGAATACGTGCAAAGTGTCCGATGAGCTCAATCAGGAACATAAGTGGGGCTAGCCAAATAATAGGTCCCATGAAATGTTTGATATACTTTACCCCGTGGAATTTTACCCCTAAAATATGAGTGGTTATGAATACAATAATGGCCAGTGATATGGTCGTATTTACATTGGCGGTTGGGGACATAAACCCAGGGAACAGCCCGATAAGATTAGCTATGAAGATGTAAATTCCCAACGTAGCAATCATAGGAAGCATCAACCTTGCCCCTTCTTCACCCATATTCTCAGCCGCAAAGCCTTCTATGCCGGAAACTACAGCCTCAAAAAAATTTTGTCCTTTGCCGGGGATCATTTGGATTTTACCAACAAAGAGCTTGGCAGAAATGATTAAGAAGATCATGACGAACCAGGCATTTGTTACATGTGGCGCGATTATCTTGGGCAATAGGCCAGGCCCACCATGCACTGGCAGATGAAATAGATCCAGTAAAAGATTAATAAAAAGGATTGGATGTTCCATGGGTTAAGTTGCCTCCTTTGTCCTGACGATCTTCCACAATTCTGTGAAAGCAATTACCATAATATTAATAACAATTACCGAAAGTCCAATAATCAGCCCTACAGGATGTACCATCTTATTCACTATCAGTTCATAAAGGACGATTCCCAGAATGATCAGGCGCAGATAATACTTGGCGTAGTAAATGGCCTTATGGCCAAAAGCGACTTGTTGATCAAAGATCTTCCGGAGCGCCGTCTGAAGCCAGTAAAAATTAAAACTGGCTATTATTCCCCCGGCCAATATACCCAAAGCGAAATTTACTGAGACAAAGACGACCCCGAAGAGAGTTAGAATTAGACATAATACCAGGCTGGAAACCTGTATTTTTTTTATTAATTGTGTTGAACACCAAAAATCTAACATAGGTGTTATAGATCCTTACGCTTGGCCAGCCGCACCAGATTCCGAAACCCGGCTATGACTCCGAGAATAAGAAAAATAATAGTTAGCCAAGGTTTCGTGCGTCCACCAAACACGTACTCATCCAACGCGTAGCCTATAAAGAAACCGGCGAATACGGAGACTGCTATGGCTATGCCAATAGTGCTGACGTCTCCGATCAGCCCAAAAAGCCTTTTTAAGTCTTCCTTCATTGGACAACCTGCACAGTTGACTGCCGGGCACTATTTCAAATAACAAGGCAACAAAACAAGTTACTTGGTATCATAGCGCCCCGGTAAAGTCAACATTTTTTTGAATAGCGATTCAGAAATTCTTAAAACATTCCTCCGCGGCATCCAATATTCTATCAATATCTTCCTTTGTATGCGCGAGCGAGATGAATATGGCCTCAAACTGTGAGGGGGGCAGATAGACACCCTTTTCCAGCATGTTCCGATAGAACCGGGCAAAGCAATTTGTATCGCTGGTCAGTGCAGAACTAAAGTCAACCACCTCATTTTTTGTAAAAAATATGGTCATGAGGGAGCCGGCACGGTTGACCCGGGCCGGGATGGAATAGCGCTGGATAAGCCCATTGATATTTCCCCCTAAGTATGCGCCTTTTCCCTCCAGATCTGCATAAGTGCCTTTTTGGGAAAGTATTTTTAATGTAGCTATGCCGGCAGTTACGGCCAGAGGATTGCCGGAGAGGGTTCCGGCCTGATAGACATCTCCCTCCGGGGCAATGCGTAACATGATATCTTTACGACCACCATAAGCCCCCACGGGCAGCCCGCCCCCGATAATCTTGCCCAGACAGGTTAAGTCCGGGAGAATACCATAGTAGGACTGTGCGCCACCCCAGGACATTCGAAATCCACTGATCACCTCATCGAAGATAAGCAGGACGCCGTGCTTTTGTGTGAGTTCCCTTACCGTTCTTAAATATCCCTCGCGGGGTAGGACCACGCCCATGTTACCGGGTACAGGCTCAATAATAAAACAGGCCACGTGCCGGCCTTCCTTTTCCAAAACTTTGGCCAGGGCATCGGCATCGTTATATGGAATGGATATAGTATGGCCGGCGATCTCTTCCGGCACGCCCGGGCTGCCCGGTATGCCCAGGGTGGCGACACCGGAGCCGGCCTTGACGAGAAATGCGTCTCCATGCCCATGATAACAACCATCGCATTTAATGATCTTCTTGCGCCCTGTATAAGCCCTGGCTAAACGGATGGCGCTCATGGTGGCTTCAGTGCCGGAACTGGTCAGTCGAACCATTTCCAATGAGGGAACGGCCTCTATGAGTAATTCAGCCAGTTCAACTTCGAGGAGAGTTGGGGCGCCAAAGCTGGTCCCATTTTCGAGCGCTTTTCTTAAGGCGGCGGTGACTTCAGGGTGGGCATGGCCGAGGATCATCGGTCCCCAGGAGCCGACACAGTCGATGAAGACATTGCCATCGACGTCGTATATTTTAGAGCCAGAGGCCCTGGCTATAAAAAGGGGATCGCATCCTACGGAACGGCAGGCGCGAACCGGACTGTTTACGCCTCCAGGGATAACATCCTTTGCCTTCGCGAAGTAGGCCTGGGAACGCTCTCTTTTCACACCTGCTCCTCCCTGAAGTACCTGATATTAGATCTTTTTAATTCTTTTTCACTGAAGAGTACCTGATAGTCGGTTATGCCGGTTTTTTCTGCTATTTCCCGGGCCACAGCATGACATTCGGCGTCGGTTCTGCCGTGCACCATGGTATAAATGTTATAGGGCCACCCGGGTATTGTCCGGCGTTGATAGCAGTGGGTCACATTCTTAAAAGATGCCATGATCCGCCCCACCTTTTCTATCTTCTCTTCTTCTACATGCCAGGCGATCATGGCGTTGGCGGCATATCCGGATATCTGGTGTTGCAGTGTAGCGCCAAAACGGCGTATGTACCCTTCTTTGCAAAGGTTTTTTACACATGCCAAAAATTCTTCTTCAGGCAGGCCGGCCCTTGCAGCCAGTATCTGAAAGGGTCTCTCTGCCGGAGGAATTCCATCCTGCAAGACCTGGATTACCATTTTTTCTTTAGAAGTAAGGACTGCTCTTTTGGGGACTGTGTCCACAGTTAAAGTTTTCCCATGATCATAGCTATGCCTAATAAAATAAACAGGAGGCCCGCACCCATTCGGATGTACTCCGGCGGAACAATGTTCATAACAAACCCGCCGACCGTTACCCCTATTAAAGTGGATGCAATAAGGGCCAGGGAAGCCCCCAGGAAAATAGCCCAGCGCTTCTCACTGGAAGCAGCCAGTGAAAAGGTCGCCAGTTGAGTCTTATCACCTAATTCAGCAAGAAAGATGGCAATAAATGTGCTGGCAAAAAGCTTTAAGTCCATAGCCGACCTCAACGCAGAAGCTGGTCTTTCAGGTCGGCAATGTAACATAACTTTTGGTTTAAGAAAAGCAAAAGAGAGACCCGTTAACCGGAAAATCAAACCGGGGTAAAATTTCGCAAGAAAAAGCCCCGACCATCGTGAATAATGACCGGGGCTTTTCTTCTCGTTAACCGGGTTTCTATATCTTAGTACATACCACCCATACCGCCACCCTGGGGCATAGGCGGCATCCTGGATTCTTTTTCTTCCGGTTTCTCTGCCACCATGGCTTCGGTTGTAAGCAAGAGACCGGCTACACTGGCCGCATTCTGCAGGGCAAAACGCGTTACTTTAGTTGGGTCAATGACACCAGCCTTAATCAGATCTTCAAACTCACCTGTTTCCGCATTGAATCCCACTGAATCCTTCTCGTTTTTAACCCGGTCGACCACCACGGATCCTTCAAAACCCGCATTGTTCGCAATCTGACGCACGGGTTCCTCCAAAGCACGTTTGATCAGATTAACGCCGAGCTGCTCGTCACCATGGAGTTTTAGCTTGGTCAAGGCCGGTATGCAACGGACAAAAGCCACACCGCCGCCGGGCACTATTCCTTCCTCCACGGCAGCCCTGGTAGCATTTAGGGCATCTTCCACACGTGCCTTCTTTTCTTTCATCTCCGTTTCAGTGGCCGCACCTACATTTATTACCGCCACACCGCCGATTAGCTTAGCCAAGCGCTCCTGTAGCTTTTCGCGGTCGTAGTCGGATGTAGTCTCTTCAATCTGGGCACGAATCTGTTTTACCCGTCCTTCCAATGCTGACCGCTCACCGCCGCCATCGACTATAGTTGTATTGTCTTTGTCTATAGTAATACGTTTAGCCGTTCCGAGGTCTTTTAGGGAGATATTTTCCAACTTGATGCCCAAATCTTCAGAGACAACCTGCCCACCGGTCAGGATGGCTATATCCTCCAGCATGGCCTTTCTTCTGTCGCCAAAGCCAGGGGCCTTGACCGCGGCACACTGTAAGGTGCCACGGAGTTTGTTCACAACCAATGTGGCCAGGGCCTCGCCTTCCACATCCTCAGACAGAATGAGGAGGGGCCTGCCCATCTTGGCAATCTGCTCCAGCACCGGCAATAAGTCTTTCATATTGCTTATTTTTTTCTCGTTGAGCAAGATGTAGGGATCGCTTAAGACTACCTCCATCTTTTCCGGGTCGGTAACAAAATAAGGTGAAATATAACCGCGATCGAACTGCATACCTTCGACCACATCCAGGGTGGTCTCCATACTTTTGGCTTCTTCAACCGTGATTACGCCTTCTTTACCTACCTTCTCCATGGCTTCGGCGATAATGTTACCAATGGTTGCATCGTTGTTAGCCGAAATCGTCCCGACCTGGGCAATTTCCTTCTGGTCCTTGGTCGGCTTGCTGATTTTTTTGAGTTCATCCACTACCGCCTCAACTGCCTTGTCGATACCACGTTTAATAGCCATGGGGTTGTTTCCGGCGGCCACGAGCTTTGAACCCTCAGCGTAAATGGCCTGGGCCAGGATGGTAGCGGTTGTCGTGCCGTCCCCGGCTACGTCGCTGGTCTTGGAGGCAACCTCTTTTACCATCTGGGCGCCCATGTTCTCAAATTTATCGGCAAGCTCGATTTCCTTGGCTACCGTAACACCATCTTTGGTGATCGTGGGTGAACCAAAGCTTTTCTCTATGATAACGTTGCGTCCCTTCGGTCCCAAGGTTACTTTTACTGCATCGGCCAGGGTATTTATACCCCGCAACAAAGCATCTCTGGCCTTGACATCATATTTTATCTCTTTTGCTGGCATGATAACCTCCTTGAATTTGCTGTTATTAATATTTGGTTTTGATACGCCTTATTTTTCTATAATACCCAGCACATCGTCTTCGCGCATAATGAGGTGCTCTTCACCCTCGATTTTCACTTCTGTGCCGGAGTACTTACCGAATAAGATGCGATCCCCCGCCTTTACTTCAAGCGGCACCCTCGTTCCATTCTCCATTACCTTGCCATTGCCAACGGCTATTACCTTCCCTTCGATGGGTTTTTCCTTGGCCGTGTCCGGGATAATTATCCCGCCTTTTGTCTTCCCTTCTTCCTCCAAACGTTTGACTACGATTCTGTCCTGCAATGGTCTGATCTTCATATCTTCTCTCTCCCTTCTCTCTCCTATTTTATTTGTTTAAGATAGAAGCTCTCTAATAATTTAGCAAAGTCAATAAAGCCTGAGTGCGCCCTATCACCTCCTTGTGCAAAGCTGGGTATGGCCACGGCCCCTTTTATTAGCACTCACCTCAAGCGAGTGCTAATAATTAGCAGATGCCTCTAAAAATGCAATTTTGATTTTAATGAATTATTAACGATAATTTCCCAAAATATGAAATATATATGCCATTATAAGCGAATTATCTTTAAATAATAATAATTTTTGTGGGTTTTTGTTGTTTTTTGCCAATATAGAATGAGGCATCGGTATAACTTTATGTGGAGTTCTCATCCAATAACATATCATATCTAGTTGTAATTAATCGTAATCATTCCATGCTGGGATACTTACTGGAAAGGCATTTTTTCTGTTTGATTCCTAGGAAAAGTGTGATATAAAGATTTTTTATGCAAAAAATATGAGGAAGGTGAGCGGGTTAAGTGAAAAAGATTCTTATTGCTAATCGCGGGGAGATTGCACTGCGGATTCTGCGTGCGGTGCAGGAGCAGGGGTTAACAGCGGTTGGGGTCTATGAAACTCCGGATAAAGAAGCGCGTCATATACGCGCGGCTGATGAGGCTATCTGGATCGGCGAGGGACCGCGCAAGGACTACCTGAATATCGATAAAATGATCTGGGCCGCCCGTAAGGCCGGGGCCGACGGTATCCATCCCGGTTATGGTTTTTTGGCGGAAAACCCTGATTTTCCCAAGGCCTGTGAGGATGCCGGACTTATTTTTATCGGCCCACCCGCGAAGGTTATTCATGCCCTGGGCAACAAGGTCATCGCCCGGACCATCGCCGAAAGTGCGGGTGTTTCGGTCATCCCGGGCAGTGAAACCCTTCCCTATGGACAGGAAGGGGAGGAAAGGGCACTGGCCTTTGCCCGGGAACACGGTTTTCCGTTGATGCTTAAGGCCACGTCGGGTGGTGGTGGCCGGGGGATTCGTAAGGTAAATAACGCCAAAGAGCTGATAGATCAGATGCCGCTGGCCCGGGCCGAGGCCAAGGCCGCATTTAATGACGCCCGCCTCTATTTGGAAAAAGGTGTAATAAATCCGAAGCATATCGAGGTTCAGGTACTGGCTGATAGTTTCGGCCATATTATTCACATGGGCACACGGGATTGTTCTATCCAGCGGCGCAACCAGAAATTGGTGGAGATAGCGCCGGCCCTCATTCCCGACCAGCCCCTTCTGGATAATATCTGTACCGCGGCCATCAAAGTAGCGCAAGAAGCCAATTACGTGAACGCCGGTACCGTGGAGTTTCTGGTGGATGAGGGCGGGCACTTCTACTTTCTGGAGATGAATACCCGCCTGCAGGTCGAACACACGGTCACAGAAATGGTCACCGGTATGGACATTGTCCGGGCCCAAATTGACATTGCAGCCGGGAAAAAGCTCAAATTTTCCCAGGAAGATGTCCACATCCGGGGCCATGCCATTGAGATGCGTATTAACGCCGAAGATCCAAAAAATAATTTTTTGCCTGAAGGCGGCAAGACCATAACGGTTTATAATTCTCCGGGGGGGGCCGGCATACGGTTGGACGGCATCGTCTATCAGGGTTATGTCATCCCGCAGGTCTATGATTCGCTGCTGGTCAAACTGACGGTGCATGGTTTTACCTGGCAGGAGGCCGTGGAGCGCATGCGCCGAGCCTTGAAGGGTTTTGCTATCGTGGGTCCCAAGACCACGATCCCTTTTTACCTCAACATCGTTAATGAGCCTGATTTCCAGAAAGGTATATTCAACACCAGCTATCTGGACCTGAAGCCTGATCTTTTTGTATATAAAGAAGAAGACCGTGAGGTAGCCAAACTGGCCAAGCTGATCGCCACTATTCACCATAAGGGTTTCAATCCCTTTGCTGCATAATTCGCTTTACAGAAGGAAGGGATAATAAGATGCAACACATTCGCCCGGGAATGGACACTAAAGATATCCTCAGGCGTCTAAAAGAGGCTAAAGGATATTTTATCACTAATACAGCCCGCGACCTGTCGCAATCTGACTTTAAGAACCGCATCTTGCTACATACAGACTTATTAGCGGCCAAACCACGGGATGCGGCCGGATATTTCTCCCTGGAGATAACCGGCGGGGCCTCAGTGCACGTGGATATGCTGCGCAAACAGGTAAACCCCTTCCTTAAACTGGAACTCCTCAGGCGTGAGATGCCGAACACGTTATTCCAGACCCTGTGCCGGGGCGTCAACCTGTTCGGATACCGGCCGTATCCGGAGAATGCCATCCGACTGACGGTAAGGGAATTTGCCAAATATGTGGAGGTCTGGCGCGTCTTCGACTTTTTAAACTATATTCCCAACATGGTCCCGGTATTTGAAGAGGTCAAAAAGGCCGGGAAGATACTGGAGCCGTCTATTTGTTTCTCTACGGGACCGGAACACACAGATAAATTTTATGTAAGTAAGGTGCAGGAAATATTGGACGTTACCGGCGAGGACATTATCCTGTGCATCAAGAATCACGGCGGCCTGGGGACGCCTAAGCGCATCGGTGAACTGGTGGCATCCATTAAACAGAGGTTCCCGGACCTGTTAATCCATTACCACGGTCACAATACAGACAGCAACGACGTGCCGCGTATTGCAGCAGCCATCCTTTCCGGGGCCGAGATCGTCGATGCCGCCGATCATGCCTTTACCGGATTTTATGGCCCGCCGCCGGTCTTAAGTGTTATCCAGACCATGGAGGCCCATGGCATCCGGGCTGAGGGCGTAAGCACCGACGCCGTTATTGAGACCTCCGAGGCGCTACGGCCGGAGCGGGCCGCTTATGCGGATTTTGAGTCCCAGTTCAAGGGATTTGACTCCACCGTACAGGTGCATAAACTGCCGGGCGGAGCCACCGGCAGCAGCTTCGAGCAGGCGGTTAAGGGGGAATTCCTCCATCTCATGCCGAAGATTCTGCGCGAGGAATTGCCGCGTGTTCAGATTGAGTTAGGCAACTGGTGGAGTGTTACGCCCGGCTCTCAGATCCTGTGGACTACAGCCGTCAATAATGTGCTCTCGGGTGAACGGTATGAGAACGCCAGCGGTGACCTGAAGAACCTTCTCCTGGGCAGGTATGGACCATTCCCGTTTTATCGGCCTTCCGAAGAAATCTACAGTAAGGTTTTTGGCCCGGACTGGGAAAAAATGCTGAAAGAGCAGGGCGGGGTAGCCAAAATAGAAGACATTGATCTGGAAAAAGAAGAGGCCACACTCGTAGAGCGCATGGGCCGATCGGTGACCAGAGAAGAGGTGGTGCTTTATTTGCAGCATCCAAACGACGCCCTTGATTTTCTCAAGTTTGAAGAGGAATACGGCCAGGCCTACGTCCTTCCTCCACAAATCTGGTTCCGGAAAGGGGGTTTTAACCTGGGTGAACACCTTGATTTCGTGGACTATACAGGCAAGTCGCATGTGATTGAACTCGGGCCTTCGTATCGCTCCGAAAATGGTAAACAGACCCTTTACCTCTTTGTGGACCACCACTCTGAGGTCTTTCTGCTCGAGGAAGAAAAAAAGGCCGGGGTGGAGACGGCAGTAAAATTGAGTAAGGAAGAGATTGCCTCCCTGGCTAAGGTGGGAGACATGCGGGCGCCTTTTGCCAGCAATGTATGCCAGATACCGGTCAAGGCCGGTCAGGAAGTGAAAAAAGGAGAGCTTGTCATTGTACTGGAGGCCATGAAGATGCAAAATCCCATAGAATCTCAAGTTGAGGGGAAGATCGATCAGGTTTTTGTTAAACTGGGGCAGGCCGTACAGGTTGGAGATAAGCTGCTTACTATCTCTCCTTTATAACCGGAAGCAGGAAAATAAGGAGGTTATTCCCAATGTCTCTGCATAAGAAAATTACCACATTATTTTTATTGATCGTATTCGCCGTAGCCCTGGGTTGCGCCGCCAGCTCAACCCGGGAAAGCACCGGTGAATATCTGGATGATTCGGTGATTACAGCCAAGGTTAAGGCCTTGCTGGCAAAGGATCTGGTACTCAAATCCTTTGCCATAAGCGTGGAGACCTTCCGTGGAGTGGTTATCCTAAGTGGTTTCGTGGATAGTAATGATCAGATTGATCGTGCCGTCCAGATTGCACGCGGTGTAAAAGGCGTCAGAGAAGTCAGAAGCCAGTTGGTATTGAAACCCAAAAAATAACCCCACGGGTTAAGCCGGCGCCGAGCTAAAAATCTTCTCTATCTCTTCATCAGTAAGGATGGCCTTTTCTCTTGCCAGATCTTTTATGGGCATGTTCCGGGCAAAGGCCTCCTTGGCCAGGGCCGCCGCCCTTTCATAGCCTATGTATGAATTCAGGAGCGTGGCCAGGGCCGTGCTCATCTCGGCATAACGGCGACAGGTCTCGGGATTGGCAGTTATTCCTCGCACACAGCGTTCGGTAAAAATAGAGAGGGCATTCTGTAATATCTGAATGGACGCCAATATATTATGAATGATAACGGGCATCATGACATTTAGTTCCAATTGACCAGACTGGGCAGCCATAGCCACGGTTGTCTCGTTACCGATCACCTGAAAACAAACCATATTTATCATCTCTGCCATGACCGGGTTGATTTTACCGGCCATAATAGATGAACCCGGCTGGACGGCGGGTAGTGCAATCTCGGCCAGGCCGGTGCGGGGGCCGGAGCTCAGCAACCGGAGATCATTGGCAATACGGCTGATATTCAGTGCGACAAGTTTTAATTGAGCGGCGATCGAGGCAAAGACATTCATATTCTGGGTGGCTTCAAACAGGTCTTTTTTGGATTTTAAGTCAAATCCGCTTAAGGTAGAGAGCCTCTCTATCACCATCTCCCTATAGCCGGGCAGGGTATTTGTGCCTGCCCCTACTGCCGTGGCCCCTATGCCCAGATATTCCAGTTCCTTCACCGCATGGCGCAGCCGCTCGAAATCATCCTCCACGGCCTGGCCATAGGCGCGGAACTCATGGCCTAAGCGCATGGGAACGGCATCCTGAAGGTGCGTGCGTCCGGCCTTGATGATGGAGTAAAATTCTTCTCCTTTATCTTTCAGGGCCTGTGCCAGATACATACCCACGTGATAGAGGCCCTCCAGCGCCTTTAGAGTGGCCAGCCTCATAGCCGTGGGGAATACGTCATTTGTTGACTGGCCCATATTTACATGATCGTTGGGATGAACTACTGTGTAGTCCCCCCGTTTTTTGCCGAGGATCTCAATAGCCCGGTTGGCTAAGACCTCATTTACATTCATGTTATGGGAGGTTCCGGCGCCGGCTTGATAGACATCAACCACAAATTGTCCGGTAATTTTTCCCTCCAGCGCCTCATGGGCGGCCTGAATAATGGCCTCTCCGATTTCTGCTTTAAGCCCGCCCAGCGCCACATTAGTCTTGGCTGCCGCCAGTTTAATCATAACCGTGGCCTCGGCCATGAGAGGATGCATGGTTAGCCCGCTTATGGGAAAGTTTTCTATGGCGCGCTGGGTCTGGACCCCATAATAGGCGTCTTCGGGGATCATCTTTTCGCCCAGGGGGTCTTTTTCTATTCTGTATTTCTTATCCATAAGTTGTTATAGAGAGAAAACTATTCCTTGGAATCCGCTTTGCGTTCAATATAATACCTTTTTACATGAAGTGATTGTAGCGCAAAAAGACAAGGAATGCAAAAATAAGGTCTCGCAATGATGAGAAACAGAACCTTTAGGGCCTTGCGGCATCGTAACTTCCGTCTTTTCTTTTTTGGACAGTTGACCTCTCTTATCGGCAGTTGGATGCAGTCTGTGGCCCAGGGATGGCTGGTCTTACAGCTCAGTAACTCTGCCTTTGCCCTGGGGCTGGTGGGGACCTTCGGATATTTACCCACCATGCTCTTTTCATTCTGGGGCGGAAGTGTGGCTGACCGTAAGAGTAAGCGCCGTATTGTGCTTACTACCCAGACAGTAGCTATGTGTATTGCCTTCAGTTTATCCTTCATGGTCATCTTTAACCTGATTAAGACCTGGCACGTGGCCTTATTGGCCTTCTTCATGGGTACGGTTACGGCCTTTGATCTCCCCGCCCGTCAATCCTTCCTCATAGAGTTAGTCGGCCGGGAGGACCTGACTAATGCCATCGGTCTGAATTCTTCTATATTCAATGCGGCCAGACTTATCGGCCCGGGAATAGCAGGCTTCGTCATTGCCTACTTCGGGGTTGAAATATGCTTTCTAATTAATGGCCTCAGTTTCCTGGCTGTAATCGTCAGCCTGTTACGTATGCGAAACGTACAACAGACGGACATGGTAGGTTTTAAAAAAAGGGGTAGTATAAAGGATATGGCATATTACATCCACGGGCAGAAAGAGATACTCATGCTACTTTTGCTGGTGGCCACCTTCAGTGTATTTGTCCTGCCTTATACGGTGTTGCTACCTATATTTGCCCGTGACATCCTTAAGGTAGGTTCTAAAGGGCTGGGATTTCTCTTTTCCGCTATGGGCCTGGGCGCCCTAATCGGAGCGATCATAGTGGCTACTATAGCCGGGCAAAGAAACAAGTTGCTTTATCTCTGGAGTAATGCCCTCCTCTTTGGGGCCCTTATTTTGGCCTTTTCCCTGTGCAACCGATATTATCTCGCATTGTTCCTGCTTTTTCTGGCGGGCATGACCATGGTGGGCTTTCTCACCACCGCTAACGCCTATGTTCAGCTTAATGTCCCGGATGACCGGAGAGGCCGGATTATGGGACTCTACAGTATTGTATTTCTGGGAATGATGCCGGTGGGAAGCCTGCTTTCAGGGAGTCTGTCACAATATATCGGGGTTCAACGGGCTGTTGCTACAGGCGCTATCCTGGCAGAACTAATTACTTTCGGCCTTGGTCTTTATTTACTCTTGATTATGGGTAGCAGAAAACGATCGGACAACAAGTACTGAGCATCTGGCCTTGCGCACAAGCCGATCCGCTACGCTGCCAAAAAGCGTATAGACCAGGCCGGATTCTCCATGGGCTCCAACGACGATGAGATCAACCCCCTCCTGATCCACAAAATTGGCCATTTCAACGGCCGGGTAACCGGAAAGGACTTTTGATTCGGCAGTGATTGACGGGGGAATGCGCGGGATATAGTCTTTTTGTAACCGGGCCTCGACATTACGGCTGAAATCAGAAAAATCGATTACCGGCATATAAGGTTCATAGGTAGCCATAGGGGCTATATTGATCACGTGCACAATATATAACCGGGCCTTGTATTTGCCCGCCAAGTTAATAGCATGCTCAAAGGCCACATCTGCATTTTCAGAAAAGTCGGTCCCAAACAGTATCTTTTTGTAATCTTCCATGGTCGCTCTCCCGGAGACATTATGAAGCTGGCCACTCAGGCATAATATCCATAATTTCAAAATTACGAAGCCCCCCCGGCGTCTTTACCTGAATCTCATCGCCCGGTTCTTTTCCAATAAGCGCCCGCCCGAGTGGGGCAATGACCGAAATCCGGCCATTGGAGGCATCTGATTCATGCGGACCAACCAATTGGTATTTTACTGTTTCTCCCGATTCCAGGTCAGTTAAGGCCACGACTGTTCCAAAAACAACCCGATCACAATTCAGGTTATTACAATCAACAATCTCTGAGGTAGCCAGCTTATAGTGCAGACCTCGTATCTTGCCCTCGACGAGCGATTGTCTTTCCTTGGCTGCTGTATATTCGGCATTTTCAGAAAGGTCTCCGTGGCCGCGTGCCTCCTCAATGGCCTTGACTACGGCCGGTCTTTCGATCTTCTCCAATTTTTCTAACTCACGCCGCAGTTGCTCGTAACCTTCTCTGGTAATTGGTGTCCGATTCATGACTTCCTCACTCCCGGGGAATTTCCATTGTGATACAGACAAAAAGATTTAATATTTTTTGATGACCTCGTAAAAAGTCAAAATTACCGCATAGATCACCGAGAACGCCGAGATAACATATTGAACAGTTTAAAGTTTTTCTCTGCGGGCTCTGCGTACTCAGCGGTGAAAAGCCTTTTTTACGAATTCATTTTACTTAGTGTAATACAAAAAGTGGAAAAGTGGAAGTGCTAAGTCGCGACAATGTAATCAGAAGACCTCGGCCCTGTTACGCCCACCCCTCTTGGCTGCATAGAGGGCCTTGTCTGCCCCTTCCAGTAGTTCCTTGGCCAGAGATATCCGTTCATCTGGAGAACTGGCTGCGCCCACGCTAACCGTAACTTGAAAGGTAGTGTCCTGAAATATGAATTCATGACCTTCTACCGCCTTTCTTAACCGTTCCGCACAGGATTGGGCCGTAGTTCTATCGCACCTGAGGAGCAAAACAGCAAATTCTTCGCCGCCGTAACGTGCCGGCACATCGCCGGAACGGGTTAAATGCCTTAACAGCCTGCCCATCTCGGAAAGGATGGCGTCTCCGGTCTGATGTCCGTATGTGTCATTAAATTGCTTGAAGTGGTCAATATCTATGATAATGCAGGTCAATGCATCGCCGTAACGTATTGACTTCGCAAATTCCGTAGCCAGTTGCTCCTGAAAATATCGATGATTGTAAAGGGTGGTTAACCCGTCGCGGATAGCCATCTCTTCCAGTTGACGATTTCTTTCCTGTAGGGCATTGTACAGCTCTTGCAATTTGACCTGGGTGTTCACCCGTGCAATCAGTTCCCCGGCATCAAACGGTTTGGTCACATAATCCACCGCCCCCAAGGCCAATCCCTTGATCTTATCAGCCGGCTCCGCCTTTGATGTCAACATTACGATGGCTATGTCCTTAGTGTCCTCATCATTCTTTAACCGGCTGCAGGCCTCATAACCATCTATCCCCGGCATTATTACATCTAAAAGAATCACCTGGGGCTTTTCCGCCCTGGCTATTTCTATTCCAGAAGGTCCGTCCGGGGCCGTAAATACCTCGTGGCCGTTTTTTACCAAGATGCTCTTTGCAAACTCCGTCATCAGGCGGCTATCGTCTATAACCAAGACCCTGGCCATCAGATTGCTCCTGTGGACAAAGCGGCCAATATGGACTCCGGCATCTTATGTATCGGCGCTACCTCACAGGGGGCACCCAGCTTTATAGCTGCACCCGGCATGCCAAATATTAAAGAAGTCTCTTTATCCTGCGCAATGGTATAGGCGCCATTTCTGCGCATGGCTAAGAGGCCCTTTGCCCCGTCGGTCCCCATGCCTGTTAATATAACCCCGACCGCCTTATTCCCGGCGATTTCAGCCACGGATTGAAAGAATATATCGATAGAAGGTCTGTAAAAGTTGACCGGCGGCCCGTCTAAGAGTCGGACGCGGTAGCCTGATTCGGTGCCTTCTATCCTCATATGTCTGTCGCCCGGAGCTATGAGGACATGCCCGGGCTGAATATAATCCATATCTTCGGCTTCCTTAACGGACAAGGGGCATAACTCATTCATGCGTTGGGCGAAAAGACGGGTAAATTTGAGCGGCATGTGCTGAACGACGGCTATACCCGGGGTATCCGGAGGCAAGACACGTAATACCTCATACACAGCCCGCGTGCCGCCGGTTGAGGCCCCTATGGCCACCAGTTGCCTGGAAAAAGGCCGTTGTTCGTATTGCAGGGATATCTCTTTTTTTTGTATCTGATCCAGTCCGGTAGTTTTTTTTATCCGGCTCAGGGCGGCTGTTTTTATCTTCTGCACAACCTCTCCGGCAAAATTCTCTTTATCCCGGTTCCCGCCGTTAACCGGTTTTAAAACAAAGTCCACTGCGCCGGCCTCTAAGGCCTCGATAGTCAGGAGTCCATTTTCTTCAGTATAAGAACTTACCATTACCACCGGTAAGGGATTGGTTTGCATAAGTTTCCGAAGAAAATCGATGCCGCTTATCCCCGGCATTTCTATATCGAGAGTAAGGACATCAGGCCTCAAGCTGGCGACTTTATCGCCGGCCTCATGGGCATCGGCAGCAGTCCCGACTACAGAAAGCGTTTGATCCTGCGCGAGCAGGTCATAAAGAAAACGTCTGAAGAGGGCTGAATCATCAACTATCAGGACCTTTATTTTCTTCATAAACTTCTACCCGCTGCCTTCCTTGATAAACTTGTAAAAAGTCAAAGTTTGGACGGCACAGTAAAAAGCTCCAGTTGCAAGGCGCGCAAATTCTATTATCCGTTGACCGTTGTCCGTCAACAAACCATGCAC
>QYQD01000093.1 GCA_007280345.1 Deltaproteobacteria bacterium
CTCGTTGGGTGCAAGCCCTGCTGAGACGAGCCATTGGTCGCCGATGGCTCGGTCGAGAGAGAGCATCCTCTGCCCAACCTTTCCCTCGCCGTCCACGATCAGCGCGAAGGGGTTTCCCTTTGGATCGCGTGACACGGCCTGCTGCGGAATCAGGATGGCCCGTTCATTGACGCCTTCTTTCACCACCGCCCGGACGAACATCCCCGGCAGGAGAACGCCTTTTGGATTGCGAAAGACAACCCGCAGGATGACGGACCCGGTAGTAGGGTCCACCGTGACGTCGCGAAACTGGAGCGCCCCTTCCCATGAATACGCCGTGCCGTCTTCCAGGATGAGCTTGACCTTGTTCTGGTTCGTTCCGTTTTGATTGAGGCGGCCGTCCTCCAGGCGGCGCCTCGATCGCTGCAGTTCGGTGGTGGATTGGGCCACATCCACGTAAATGGGGTCCAGTTGTTGAATGGTTGCCAGGGCTAGTGGCTGATGCGCCGTCACCAGCGCCCCATCCGTTACGTTGGATCTGCCGATGCGGCCGGAGATAGGGGCGATGACACGGGTGTAGCCCAGATTGATACGGGCCATCTCTACGGTTGCCTTACAATACTGAATATCAGCCTCGGTCTGCTTCAGGGCAGCCGAGGCGTCGTCGTAGTCCTGCTGACTTACTGCTTTGTCGGCGAGTAATTCCCGGTAGCGATCGACCCTCAAACGGATCGAGGGCAGGCTGGCCTCGGCTCTGTCGAGGGCGGCCTTGGCATTGTCGAGCGCCGCCTGAAAGGGGGCGGGATCGATCTGGTAAAGCACCTGTCCGGCCTTGACATCGGAACCTTCCCTAAACAGACGTTTCTGGATGAGGCCGCTGACCTGAGGCCGGATTTCCGCGATGAGATAGGCGGATGTGCGGCCCGGTAATTCAGCGGTCAGCACGACCTTTTGTGGCTGGATTGTCACCGTGGCTACTTCCGGGACAGAGGGCGGCGGAGATTGCTGCCGGCGGTCGCAGCCGCCCAGCAAAAGGCCGCCTAACAGTGCCGCCAAAACCACACTCCACTTAAGTGGTTCATAAACAGTTCCGTTGAGTTGCATCAGAGATCCTCCAAATATCGATGATGAGCGGATTGAGTTCTCAAGTCCCCATGAACATGCACAGCAAGCGCATTCCCCGCTGCTTGCAGCGGGGAGCTTCAATAATCACGGGTCAACCACCACTGACTACTGACCACTGGCTATCGACGTTAACAGTGTCCCTGTGGCCCGTTTTAGTCGCAAGTCTGCCAACTGATAGTTAAGCCTTGCCTCTGCCAACTGTCTTTCTGAGGTAACCAGCAGGGTGTTGGCATCCATCACATCTATACTATTGGCCAGGCCGAACTCAAACTGTTTGGAGGTGGCATTGTAGTTATCCCTGGCAAAGGCGAGCTGGTCTTCAAGGGATTTTAAGATTTCCCTTTGGGTTATCAGGTCCAGGTAGGCATTCTCAACCTCTATATTTATGGTCTTCTTTAAATCTTCATAGATGAGTTCAGATTGTCTTTGTTTGGCCTCTGCCTCTTTCACCTCCGCCCTTCTAAGTCCGCCTTCAAAGAAAGGGAAGTTTAGCCTGAGCCCCCCATAAGCGGTTTCTTCCAGTACAAAAGTGGAGGCCGGGCTGTCTTCTTTCCGTTTGTACACACCCTCGATAGAAACGGTCGGCCAGTAGGCCCCCCGTACATATCTGACCTGGTCTTCTGCCGTTTTCCTCTGGATATCCAGAGATATTACCTCTGAGCGTTCTACAATGGCCTCTTCTTTTAGTGAGACGAGAGAACGGTCTTTGAAGGTTTCGGCTTTGACCCCGGATTCTTTAAGGTCGTAGTCTTCGTTCATCCCCACCAGCCGGGCCAGCACCGCCTTTGCCAGTCTGAGGCTGTTTTCTGCCCTCACCCGTTCCGATTGCGCGCCGGAAAGCTCTGCCTCTGCCCGGAGGAGGGCGGTCTTGGTTACCTCGCCTACCTTGAGTCTTGTGGAGGCGGCATCCCTGTGTGTGGTCAACCTCTCCACATTGGCCCTGGCGATCTCCGCGGCCTTTTGGGCCTTGAGGACATCGTAATAGGCCGAGGAGACTCCAAAAAGATATTCCTCTTTCGCTGCATAAAGGTCATGCTGGCTTTTTTCTATGTTTTCCTTTGATATTTTAAAGGCGGTGACTTCCCGGCCGCTTAAAGATAACGTCTGGTCGAGTCTTAACCCCCATGACGTAGAATCTTCGGGTTGGATGATGAAACCTGAGGCCGAGGTTTTGTCATCGCTATACCGAGTGTAATCCCCAAAGGCAGAAAGCCTGGGCAGCAGCACGGCAAGGGCCTTGTCTTTACCTCTTTCTGTTATATAGAGGTCTTCCTCTGATATCTTTATCCTTTCCGCGCGCTCCAGCGCTATCCGGTAAAGGTCGTCGAGTGAATACTCCTGGGCCGCGGCCGGGCTGTTAACTGTCATAACCGCCGCCAGAAGAGTTAATACATACGCCAGGAAAACAAGCCTTAACTTGATCATGCCGCCTTTCTCCTTATCCCGTTTAGTATTAACTGGTAAAGAGATTCCCCGTATTTTTTTAAGTCTCTGATCTGACCGAAGAGATAATCCATAGTGGCCCCTTTCAGGCTGACAAGTATTACCTCTGCCGTCTCTTCGCAGTTGATATCTTTAAATATTCCTTTCATGACTCCTTTTTTGAGTATGCCCGTGACCAGCCGTTGCTGCGAGTCAAAGAAGGTTTTTTTGAGGGTTTTTTTAAATTCCAGGTCGTACTCTTTGATGTGCATGGAGATCAGGCCGGTATTTTTGATAGCGTAATCCAAGTGGTATTCTATCAAGGCCTTTAGGGCGGCGAGCGGTTCTTTATCCCTGAGCATCTCAGTGTGCTTCCGGAAGGTTTCCATGTGGTCGCGCGTGAGTTCGAGATAAAGCTCTTCCTTATTCTGAAAATAAATATAGATACCCCCGATACTTATACCGGCCCGCCGGGCGACCTCCCGGATAGTGGTCCCTGAGTAACCCCTTTCTGCGAAGACCTCGCCGGCCGCCTCAAGGATAATCTTTTTCGATTCAGGTGCTTTACGTCTGTTCATGCTGCTTGCGGACTGCCTCCGCCCCGGTTTTTGACTTTACATAAGGTGTAATCGTTCAGCTATCAGGGTATTGGTAAATCATCTTCCCGGAAGGGTGAACGCATGTTCAGGTGAACATATGTTCACTATATATTGAAAGCCCGGGCTATTGTCAAGGGAAAATGTAATCCCTCTCCCGTAAAATCGCGGCTAACACCATAAAGTGGAAAACAATTTCTTTCAAAGAGTGGAAAAATAGTTCTCACAGATAAGGAGGACGATTTACCTTTTCTCGCAGATTATAGTCTGTATCTATCTGGAATGATTTAAAATTTATGAATAAATAATTTTTAAAAGTATGTGGCATTTATTTTGCTGCTACATACCTTAAGCCTGGCCGAATAATTAAAACGAAAATAAGGATATCCGGCCAATTACGATCCTTTCCGGAGGGCGATATAAACTATGGGCATCGGCATTACTCTGATCGTGATGTTATTTATCTGTCTATTGACACATCCTACTGGACATTATAATAAGCATAGCTGGGTCCGGAGGACTGAATGAAGCGTATTTTTGTATGGCTCGTCATTTGGATTTTAGTATCCTCCAGTAATCTCTATGCCGGTCCTTATACCAGTTCAGCACACGGCGATAGCGCCTATGGTGTGAGCAGGAGGGGCACATCCCAATATGGCAAGGGACATTGTGCGCATTGCCATGAGCAACACGCCAGTATAGACGGAAATGAGCCGGAACCGGTGGATGGTGAGCCTTCTAAATGGTGTCTGTTTGCCAATAACTTCAATACGGGCGCCATTTCAAAACCGTACTGGCAGAGGGATAATCTCTGCTTCTTTTGCCATTATTCAGGGGCCGGTTCTTTGCAGAATCAGGCCGTTAATAATTACAGTTACAGCTATACCTTTGGCGGGGCAGTAAGCCTTACAAACCCTGACAATATCTTCGACGCATTTTATAGCCCTTCTTATCATAATCTGAAGGATATATATGACTTCATCACCGGCGCCCGCGGCAGCCATATAAATTTTGCCGACTTCCCTGCTGACAGTAACCCATGCTCCGGCTGCCATAACGTCCATATTGCCAAGAGAAACAAGGCGTATCCGGGGAACCCTTCATATACGGCCATCTCTCGCCCTTCGCAGCATGCCGGTCTCTGGGGTGATGATCCTGCGGAACGGATGAGCAGTGTCACTTACGGGACCAATTATCAACCCCCATACTATCGGGGTTTGACCAATCTGGAGCCTGATGGCGCAAGTAGCGACCGGGCCATCCAGGCGGCAAAGACACCCGATTACGTCACGTTTTGTACCGATTGCCACAACGCCACAAATACAATCGAGAGCACCACCTTGGGGAGGGCCGTGAGAAAGATTGATTGGAGCTCGTCAGGTAATGTGCATGGTCAGCGAAGTAGAGATAGTGACCACTCTATGGACGGAGAGATAATAGTGAAACCGCCTTACGATATAACCGTAAGCTCGAATTTTGTCCTGGCCTGTACGGATTGCCATGAGCCTCATGGTTCGCCTAATTACGGCTATCTTATACGGGGGGAGGTTAATGGCGGCATTACCGATGTAAGCGCCAACACTAATAGTGATTGGAACACCCTTTGCAGTAAATGCCATACCCATTCACATTCAATGGGCCCTTGTATCGACTGCCACTATCATGGCGCTGAACATATGCATGGCAGGCCAATATTTTGAACGACGGTAGAAGGGATTTATCTTGAACAACTGTCTTCAGAAAGCTCGGCCATGTGGACGCACTTAGAACACAGAATATTTCCTGAATCGTCATAACCAAAGCGGTCTGCCTTGAAGACGAGTTCTCCGCAATGCTGACAGAGGCCGATAATGTTTTTCTCACAATAGCCGCAGATTTTATATTGCTCTTTTGACACCGGATGGACCCAGTCGCTCAGGTCCTCACGGTCATGGCAGATAATACAAAAATCATTCATGCTTTACTCCCTTGCGACAATTAATAGTTGGACTAATGTTAGTGACACTACCACCTTTAGCCCCTGCTTTCAAGGCTGTTCTTTCTATGCCATAGCTCGCTCCCATCGCCAGGATAGACCCTGCGATCTTCCAGAGTGGTTGGACTTTCTACCTGTGGCCATTTATCAAGTTGAGGCTCTGCGCCTTCCCGGGTTACAGCAGAGGGGGCGGAATCTGCCATCACCGGATTTTTCCGAATATCTATACCCTCTACGTTATGGCTGAACTCAATGGGGATGCCGTTGGGGTCAAAGGCGTAGATCGAGTGGAAAAAGCCGTGGTCGATTACTTCCGTCACCCAGACATCGGCTGCAGTGAGTCTATCCTTTTTATTTGCTAAACGAGCCAGGCGCAGCATGCAATTTTTCAACTGAAACGATTCTTGGAATATTTTTATGATGAAGAGATCGACCGTACCCTTGACAGATTAGAGGAACGATTTATATATGTTGTAAATGCAAGATAAGTCCCAGGGAGTCAGGCCGTGAACTCTAATTCTCGTCCCCCGATGCAAGGTAGCAGTTTTGACCAGTTTGAGGCTACCGCGCTTTATTGTCCCAAATGCAAAGAAGCTGTCCCCGTGCGGAAGCGGCTCCTCTTGGTTCTGCCTGAAGGGGATAAGTATGAATATCTGTGCGCCTATTGCGGTACCTCGGTGGGAGATAAAATAGACAAGGCGGCCGGGCAAGACCTCCTTCTGGTCTGATAGGCTTTTCCCGGACGCCGCGAACTATTCACTATCTTTTCTGCTTTTTTATTTTTCCGGCGTAATCGCGGCCGGTAAAGAAGTTAATCCAGAACCTTTTCAGGGCGCACGGTTATGAACTCGCCAAAGAATTTGCCCCCAGCGAGTATTTTTACGGGCTGTTATTCCAACGTAAAAAGTGAGTAAACAGGTAATGCAGAGGTAACCGTTACCGGATGTGGCAATCGCACCGGCCGGATAAAATTCATTTATCATTGACAAGAAAAGGACGAGACGGTTATCATGCACGTCACCTAATTTTATCTCATAACCGGGAGATTTTTAATTATGTCTATGACCCTCAGAGAAGCGGCGGTCCAGGGTAAGATTACTGCGGCCATGAAAAGGTGCGGCCAGGAGGAAGGCGTTGCTGCTGCGGAAATTTGCAAAGGCATCGCCTCCGGCTGTATAGCCATCCCGGCCAACAAGAATCGTAAATTGAAGCGGTTTGTGGGTATTGGCCAGGGTCTTAAAACAAAGATCAACGCCAATATCGGCACATCCAAAGATCATGTGGATATCGAGTATGAATTGAAGAAACTAAAAGTGGCCCTTTCCATGGGCGCAGATGCGGTTATGGATCTGAGCACCGGCGGGCCCATAGATGAGATCCGGCGGGTGATACTGGAGCACTGTCCGGTGCCACTGGGCACTGTGCCCATCTATCAGGCGGCAGTGGAAACGGTGGAGAAGAGGAAGAAATCCATTGTGGACATGCGGGTGAAGGACATCTTGCAGACCATCGAGCGGCAGGCCGGGGAAGGCGTAGATTTCATGACCGTGCACTGCGGGATAAACCGGGAATCCGCGGCGCGGCTAAAAAAGGCCAAGCGCATCCTGGGTGTAGTGAGCCGGGGTGGAGCGTTCACCCTGGAATGGATGGAGTATAATCAAAAAGAGAATCCGCTTTATGAGCATTTTAATGAACTTTTGGCCATCGCCCGCGAACATGATGTCACTCTCAGTTTGGGTGACGGGCTGCGGCCCGGATGTCTGGCCGACGCTACCGATCTCGCTCAGATACAGGAACTGGTGGTACTGGGTGAATTGACCCGGCGGGCCTGGGATGCCGGAGTCCAGGTCATCATTGAAGGGCCCGGACACATGCCCATGGATCAGATTGCGGCGAACGTGCTTCTTCAGAAAAAGCTATGTTTCGGCGCGCCGTTTTACGTCTTAGGGCCTCTGGTTACCGACATCGCCCCCGGTTATGACCATATCACCAGTGCCATTGGGGGCGCTATTGCGGCTGCGGCCGGGGCCGATTTTCTATGTTATGTAACACCGGCCGAACACCTCAAACTCCCCTCTCTGGAGGACGTTAAAGAAGGTGTGGTGGCCTCGCGCATTGCGGCTCATGCCGGCGATATTGTCAAAAAAGTCCCGGGGGCGCTGGAGGCTGACGAGCGCATGGCCCTATGTCGGAGTAATCTTGACTGGCAGGGTCAGATCAGTCTTTCCCTTGATCCCGAAAAGGCCAAGACCTACCGGGAGGAAGGCGGGGCCTATCACGGCCCGACCTGTACTATGTGCGGCGAGTACTGCGCCATTAAGGTCTATAAGCGAGCCTTCAAGAAACGATCCTCCAAGAGAAAGAAATGAAACGAATTCTTGCCGTAGCCGGATCCGACCCTGGCGGCGGCGCCGGTGTCCAGGCCGACCTGAAGACGATTACTGTGCTTGGCGGATATGGCTTAAGTGTTATCATCGCCCTGACCGCCCAGAATACACGAGGGGTACAGGCAGTCCATCCTGTACCTCCAGTCTTTGTGGCCGCGCAGATGAAGTCTATCCTCTCCGATATCGGCGCAGACGCGGTTAAGACCGGAATGCTGGCCAATGCCGGGATCATCTCTGCTGTCGCCGCCCGGCTCAAATCCTGCCGAATAAGAAAAATTGTCGTAGATCCGGTACTCTTGGCCGGGGGCGGTGAGGCACTGACGGAACCTGCGGCACTCCCTGCCCTCAAGGCAGAGCTTTTGCCTCTGGCCTATGTGGTTACGCCTAACCTGGCTGAGGCCGCGGCCTTAACCGGATTAAGGGTTAAGACTGCATTGGATATGGAAAAGGCCGCTCGTGCCATAGCCAAATTGGGACCGGCCAATGTCCTCATTAAGGGCGGGCATCTTGCCGGCGAACCGGTTGATATCCTTTTTGACGGTGAAGGCATTTCTCACTTCCGGGCGGAAAGAGTCCCGGGCGAAAATAAACACGGCACCGGCTGCACGTTTTCCGCTGCCCTGGCTACGTTTCTGGCCCAGGGTTATGACTTAGTCGATGCTGTAGCCAGGGCCAAGTCCTTTGTCACCCTGGCCATAAGGTCTTCTTTTCCGATCGGCAGAGGTGCGTGGCCGGCCAATCCTTATGCATACGTGGATAGAGAGATGTCCCGGTATCAGGTTATCGCCGCCATGGAGAAGGCGGTGGCAACGCTTAAGGGCCGGCCTGTACGACATCTCATACCCGAAGTCCAGTCCAACCTCGGCTATGCCCTGCCTTTTGCTGAGGATGAAAGCGACGTTGCCGCTATACCGGGCCGGATTATCGGGATCGGGGATTCTGTAGATACGCTAGCCGCTCCGGGTTTCGGGGCTTCCCATCACATGGCCCGTATAATCCTGGCCGTCATGCGCCATGACCCTGTATATCGTTCCGCCATGAATATTCGTTTTGGGGAAGACATCATAAAGAAATGCCGTCAATTGAAGTGGGGTGTGGCCTCCTTCGACCGGCGAAAAGAGCCACCCAGCGTCAAGCGTAAGGAAGGGGCTTCCCTGAGATGGGGAATAGATATAGCCCTGGAGGATGCCGGGAAGATACCGGATATAATTTACGACCGCGGGGATGTGGGTAAAGAGCCCATGATCCGCATCCTGGGCCGCGATCCGGAAGAAGTGGTCGGTAAGGCGCTGATGTTAATCTGATCCGCTGCGGTCTGACGGGGCCGGAGAGACGATTACCCCACGCCTTTCTATCTTAAACGGCAGCACCGGTATGCCCGCCTTTTGTAAATAACGTTCTACCCCGGCTTTCGCTCCCTTTCGGGTAAGGGTAACCATACACCCGCCTCCGCCTGCCCCGCAGAGCTTGCCGGCCAGTGCCCCTTCTTTTTCGATAGCAGCCATAATTCCGTCTATCTGCGGATTGGTTACGCCCGGCGCCAGGTTTTTACGGTTTTGCCATTCTTCACGCAGGAGACGCGCCAAGGCGTGGAAACAGCCCTGTTCCAAGACCCCCTTCATTTTGAGGGCAGTTTGCTTTATGCGGCGTATGTTGGCTACAGTCTGGCTTTGGTTATCAATATAGGCCTTCATCATATTCCAATTCGTGGCGCCGGAAAATCTCGGCGCACCTACGAAACTAAGGACCGTACGTTCTTCCAGTTCCCGGGTGAAACCTCCGGGGACATCTATTGACGAGCGCTTTACGCCGTCAATGCCGAACCAGATGGCGTTTATCCCGCCGTAAGAGGCCGGGTAGTAATCCTGTTTCCCGGTGGGGACTTTTATGGATTGGGCCTCGATGTTTGCTCCAATGTCGATCACTTTCTCTTTATCCGGCCTTTGACCGGAGAGACGGGTGAGGGCATGGCATAAGGCCATAAGGAGGGTGGAGGAGGCCCCCAGACCCGATCCTTTGGGTATGTTATTTTCTGTGGTAATAGTCAGCCCGGCAGTGGGCCGGTAGTATTTTACGGTACGGGCTATGAGGTCTAACGGCCCTTCGGGCCTCAGCTTATCCACATTCGGGGCAGAGAGCCTCATATCGAGGTCACGGGAATAAATGATAATCTTATGATCATTACGCGTTTCCATTACCACACGGCTCCGGATGCCGATGGCCGTATTTATAGTATAGGCGCCGCCTTCAAAGACATAGAGCGGGTATATGTCCAGGGTGCCGCCGGCCAGATCGACCCGCATAGGCGCAGTTGCAGTAATCTTCATGGCTGTTTTCTCCTATTCTACCAGCTCGGAGACCGGAACAATTTCCACCTGTTTTTTTAAAACCGGCAGATCCTCTTTTAAGACCTGATAGGTTGCCGGGTGGGGATGCCCGATGCCTATGGCTGATCCATGCGTGCGGGCTTCAGAGATGAGGCGGGCGATCTGTGCACGAATAGCATTCGCCTCCTGTTTGTTATCCAAAAATACATCCCGTTCTGCGCTCCTGACACCCATTGACCGGGCCACGGACAGACCTTTGGTGAGGGGCGTTGTCCGGCTATCCAGATAAAATAAGTCCTTTTTCTTTATCTCTCTAAGGACAATCTCCATCTTGCCGGCATCTGCCGTAAACTTTGAACCCATGTGGTTGTTAATTCCCTTTACATAAGGAACGACCTCCATATCAGCCTGTATCTGCGCAGCTATAGCGTCGCTATCCATGCTCAAAAAAAGCGCCCCCGGGCCGACCGTAGATTCCGGAGACGAAGCGGCCTCCATAGGGAGGTGGAGCAGGACATCTTTTCCGCAGTTATGGGCAAGCGTAGCTGTTTCTTTGGTGTGCGGGCCGAAGGGCAAAAATGAAAAAGAAATAGGCGCATTCAGTTTTATAAAAGCAGCGTCTATGCGGAGATTATATCCCAGGTCGTCTATGATGATGGCCACCTGTGGAAGCAAAGGGATGGGAACCGGCCTGGTGCGTCTTTCCACTTGTATTTTTTCCGGCGGGGCAGGCTCTTCAAAGATGATAACCGGCTTTTCTATGGCCTTTTTATCAGGAGGCGTTTCAGGTTGTTCAGACTTAATTAAATATACAATTCCTGCTGCGACCGCCAGGATGAAAAGGATACCCAGTAAACGGAAAAGGCCCCCGGACGAAGCCCGTTTTTTCCGGGCCTTGCCCGAAGGCCGTTTTCTTCTGTTACCGGAACGTGAAGCCAAATCCGACCGGCGCCTTTAATTTACTTTTACCTTAGAGAATATTTCCCAACTCTTGAGGATTTGTAATGCCCGGTTGAGCTGTATATCTTCTTCTGAAGTTTCCCCGGCATCTTTGTCATCTTTTTTGTCCTTATCCGTATCCGGCTTTTCCTCCTCTTCCCCGATATCCGGCGGTGTTTCAGGCTCTGCCTCTTCCCGGTCATTTTTTATATGGTGTTCCAGGTCCTTCTCACGTAATATTTTTATTTTTTTCATTTTCTCTTTGTGGAGGTTAAACTGGCCGGCTACTATTATATCTGGAGTGATACCTTTGGCCTGAATGGAGCGGCCGCTTGGTGTGTAATAGAGAGCTGTGGTCAGGCGGAGGCCGGAGCCGTCATCCAGCGGAATAACGGTCTGGACCGAGCCCTTACCAAAGGTCTGCGCCCCTAATATAATAGCCTTCTTATGATCTTGAAGCGCCCCGGCTACAATTTCCGAGGCACTGGCGCTGCCTTCATTTACGAGAACGATTATAGGATAAGAATGAGGTTTTTCTCCTTTATGGGCAGTAAAACGTACGTTTTGACTTTTAATCCGACCGTCGGTATAGACAACAATCCCGTCCTCTATAAATTCATCAGCCACCCTTACCGCCTGATCAAGGAGTCCGCCCGGATTATTTCTTAAGTCCAGGATCAATCCCTTAAGCGGCTTATTTTGTTGCTCAAGGTCATCCAGGGCGGACTTTAAGTCCTGACTGGTTTTGTCCTGGAAGTTAATAATACGCGCATACCCGTAACCTTCTTCTAAGGTCTTGTGTTTGACGCTGTGGATGGGTATTACGTCACGAACGAGCGCAAAATCTTTAATCTCTGACCATCCTTCTCTGAGAATAGATATGGTTACTTTTGTCCCCCTGGACCCGCGTAGTTTTTTAACCGCCTCTATCAGAGACATATTTTTAGTCGTTTTCCCATCGATTTTCAGGATGCGATCCCCGGCCTTTAAGCCTGCGTTGTATGCAGGCGTCCCTTCAATAGGAGATACAATAGTCAGTATGCCATCTTTTAATGTTATCTCGATCCCAATTCCGCTAAAAACCCCTTTGGTTTCTACCTGCAATTCCTTAAAGTCATCGGGGGTCATGAAGGAGGAGTGGGGGTCGAGGGTTTCCAGCATGCCTTTGATGGATCCATAGATCAGGTCCCCTGTCTTGACCTCTTCTACATAATTTTTTTCGACGATATCCAGTACATCGGCAAACAATTTAAGTTTTTCATAGGCTTCCCTGGTAGCGGCTGAGGCCATTACCCCATTGTATAAACAGGTAAAAAGCGCAACAATAAGGACGACGCTTACCCCCAGCCAGATTTTTTTTCGCGATAGCTTGATTGACATAGTATCTCCTTCCTTAGGGTCCTATATATTTATCACAGAGCGTGGAGCACGCCGAGAAAGACGGCTTTAAACGATAAGAAATGCTTCCCTTTGCGTCCTTTGCGGCTCTGCGGTGATCTCTCATTTATTCAAAAACAAGCCTTCTTGCATCTATCCACGACAATGGATTTTCCGGTTTTCCACCGTTTCTTATTTCGAAATATAAGCATTCTCCAAGTAAATATCCTACAGCGCCAACCAACCCAATGGTTTCACCTTTTTTCACCAGGCTCCCGACCTCCTTAAAGAATTCAGAGGCATGCGCATAAAGGCTGTAGTATTTGTCCCCATGATCTAAAATTGTTATATTACCATATCCTCTTAAGTTGCCAACATAAATGACCCGTCCGGTGTAAATGGAACGTATTTCCGTGCCGGCAGGGGCCTGGATATCGATTCCATTGCGGACGATAGTAGCTCCAGACTTGCTGCGTCTTACCCGACCGAATAATCCGATTACCTTGCCTTTTACCGGCGGGTCAAGTTTGCCCTTTTGGGCAGCAAAGCCCCGCAGTGGCTGTGTATCAGGTTTTTGACGGACCTCCTCTTCCATTTTACGCTGTAGCGCCCGGATAGTGGCGTTGAGCCTTTCTGCGGATTCTTGCAACTCTGTGATATCCTGAAGGCACTCTCTTTTCTTCCGGCAGACCGCGGCCAATAGATCAGCCCTTTCTTGACGCAATTTTTCAAGATGGAGGGCTTCAATTTGTACTTTTTCTTTCATTTGTTGCAAGGCCTGGTTAGAAGCCAGTATCTCTTGTCTTATCTGCAATAGCTCATTAAGCTTTGCCTGATATGTGGAGATGGCCTCTCCATCTTTGCGTAACATAAATCTGAGAGCTTCTTGACGGGCAAAGAGATCCGGGAGGGAGTGTGAACTAAATACCATATTCATAAGGCCTACCGGGCCGAATTTATAATAAGAAACTACCCTGTGTCTGGCCTGTTCTTTGAGATGGCGGACTTCATCTTCGGTTTCTTTAAAGCGCTGTTCCGCCTGCGCGAGATACTCTCTTTTTTGGTTAAGCTTCCAAGCCAAATCTTCCATGCGGGCATTTTGACGGTCTATAGAGTCTTCAAGTCTTCCCAGAGCAGACAGAATTCCCTGTTCCTTTTCTATAAGGCGAGAGGCCTCCTTTTTTCTTTCCTGTATCTGTGTATGGATATTATCGACTTTCTGGCGTTCCTGTTCATATTTAGTTTTCAGGTTATCCTTAGCTAGGGCCGGAGTTAGCGCACAGAAAACAAAGAGAGGTATGGTTATAAAGGTTATCGCTTTCATACCCGTAAGAACTGACGCATGGAAAATGCACTCACCACTGCGCAGAGGATTATACTGCCCGCTATGATACCGGTTACAACGGATATAGGTAAAAAAATCGGGCTAAAAAATCGTATAAAACCAGGGAAGTTGACCTGTGTCTTTAAAAACTCGAAGAGTGCGAATAAAGCCAGCATAGCCAGCCCTGATCCCATCAGTCCCTGCAGGATACCTTCCAGGACAAAGGGCCCCCGGATGAAGAAGTTGGTAGCGCCAACCAGTCTCATGGTTTCCAGTTCATTACGCCGCAGATAGATGGTCAACTTGATGGTATTAGAGACTACAAATATGGTGGTGAGGAGTAATAAGCCCCCTATAGCAAAGGTTATAAGCCGGGTAAAATCTGCTGCCTGGCGTAATCTTTCCACCCATTCCTTCCCGTAATATACATCTGTTATCCCAGGCAGGGAGGTTAACTCAGAAACTAACGGACGGATGCGTTCCAGATTATGCATGGTTCCCGTCACCTCAATTTCCAGGGTGGGGGGGAGAAAATCTTCGCCCAGGCCGGTCAGGATATCCTTCTCATCTTGAAATTGTTGAACAAGCCTCTGGTATCCTTCCTGACTAGTAACATGTCGTATATTGGCCACCCCATGCAGCTTAAGGACTTTTGCCTTGAGATTTTCGATGTCCTCAGGAAAGAAAGCCGGATCGATATAGGTCACGATGCGTATCTCGCGGCTGTAGTTTTCCGCCAGGCGGTGAAGGTTGAAGTAAATCAGGGTTGATAGGCCGAAGATGAGGACGACAAAGGCAATGGTCAGGGCGGTCATTAAGTGGGATAACCAGTTACCCCGCATGTTGGAGAAGGTTCTGGGGATTATATACGTAATGACGCTCAATTTACGATCCTGCCTTGATCCAGAATGATCACTCTTTTGGCCGTGGAACGAATCAATTCCTGGTTGTGCGTAGCAAAGATGACCGTAGTGCCGCGGGCGCTGATTTCACTAAAAAGTGACATGATATCCGCAGCGCGTCCGGCATCCAGGTTCCCGGTCGGTTCATCTGCTAAAAGCACTAAAGGGTCATTTACTACGGCCCGGGCAACGGCTACCCGTTGTTGCTCGCCCCCGGAGAGCCGTCGGGGATATATGCGTTTTTTTATTTCCAATCCCAGGCTTTTCAATACCTGATCGACCCTCTGTTCTATGGCCGATTTTTTTATGCCACATACCTCCATAGACAGGGCCACATTTTCAAAGACGGTTAAATTTTCTATCAATTTAAAATCCTGGAAGACCATTCCCATCCGTCGCCTGAGATACGGTATTTTGGAATTGGACAGACGCTTAAGGTTTATCCCATCTACCCAGACCTCGCCCTTGGTGGAACGCTCGAGGCAGAGCATAACCTTGAGCAGTGTCGTCTTTCCCGCCCCGCTCGGTCCGTTGACAAAGACAAATTCCCCCTTGCCTATACGGAGATTAATGTCTTCAAGGATGGTGAGGTCTTGCTCGTAAGACTTATAGACATGTTTTAATTCAATTAAAGGAGAGTCCATTTTGTTTTATTTATCGGCAAAAATTGTCCTGATTATAATGATGACCGCATTATTGTGCAAGTATTTACTCCCCCCCATGTGGTTTTTTTAACTTTTTCATTATCAATCAGAATAGTTGGAAAATAATAAAAGAGCTTGATATAATTCAAATGGCAATTCATTATGTTCTATAGTGAATGTCATTAGTCAATAGTCATTTGTCACTGGTAAAAGTTGATCAGTCTTCCACAGTTAGCCAATGACCGATGACTAAAGACCAGTGACGTTGCCTATAGTAAATTTAGTACCTTTACAAACGCTGGAACCCTTATGTTTGACGTGATTGGCTTTGGGGCCTTAAATCTCGACTATATCTATTCCGTAGGTAGTCTAAGTATCCTTTCACATGAACTTCTTTTGCAGCCCGGGCAGGAGATATTTTATAGTGAGCGCCTCTTTCCCAGGATCAAAGCCCTGATAGAAAAATATGGCAAATTGAAGAGGACTTCCGGCGGCGGTTCGGCCGCCAACACCATTTTTGCCCTGGCCCGGATGGGTTTTAAAACCGGATTTATCGGGAAGGTAGGCCGGGATGAGGCCGGAGACCTACTGCTAAAATCTCTCGGCAAAGTCGATGCCCGTCACATCCGGCGGCAGGGTAAAAGCGGGGCCTGTCTCATCATCATAGATAAGCGTGAAGATCGATCTATAATAGCCTTTCCCAATACAAATAAGACTGTGACCATAGGGAAGAAAGACATAACCGCCGTGAATAAGGCAAGATTTTTACATTTTTCCTCTTTTGTAGGACAAAAATCGCTCTCATCCCAGATCAGATTGGTCGAAAATCTCCCTTCACAGGTGAGATTGAGTTTCGATCCAGGAGAGATTTATGCCGGCAAGGGGCTAAAAGAGATATTCCCTATCATTCATAAGAGTTTTGTCCTCTTTTTGACGGATCGAGAGATACAGAAACTGACCGGGAAGCGCTACAAAGCAGGCTGCCGGGAGCTTTTGACCATGGGGCCTTCTATTCTGGTCTGCAAGCGGGGAAGAGAAGGGTCGTATGTCCTCTCTCGCGAGGAGGAATTTAATGTGCCGGCGGAAGAGGTCCCGGTAGTGGACAACACCGGGGCGGGCGACGTATATAATGCCGGTTTTCTGGCCGGACTTCTTATGGAGCAGCCCTTGAGGCCGTGTGGCCTTTTCGCTGCCAGAATGGCGACCAAAAGCATAACCGGCTATGGGCGGAGCAGGTATCCTACTTACAAGGACCTGACAAGTTTTTTCGGATTTAGCCACAGAGGGCACAGAGAAAGAGATAGCATTAAAAAGAACAAATGAGCAATTCATAGGATTTTGTTTTCTCTGTAAACTCTGAACGGCTTTTCCTCTGTGTGCTCTGCGGTTATTTCTTGATAATTTTTCGGTAAAAGGGAGAATATCTCGTGTCTCACTTAATAGGCTGGTTTTCTACCGGACGGGATAAGGCGGCCAGGGATTTGCTCAGCACGGCCTATGAGAATATGCGAAGCGGTTTTATCCCTGCCGCGATCGAGTATGTCTTTTGCAACCGCAATATGGGTGAAAGCGCTGAAAGCGACAAGTTTCTGGAACTCACTCGGAATCTTGGCCTTAAGACAGTTACCTTCTCATCCAGAGATTTTTTGCCTGAGGAGAAAAGGCAGTCCATGGAAAGATGGCGGGCCCTTTACCACCAGGCGGTTATGGAACGGATCAGCAAATTCCAGAACAATCTCATCATGCTGGCCGGATACATGCTTATTGTCAGCCCGGAAATGTGCCGGAGACATACCATAATCAACCTTCATCCTGCGGCCCCTAAGGGACCGGCCGGCACGTGGCAGGAGGTCATCTGGAAGCTCATTAATCAAAAAGCGGGTGAAACCGGGGTAATGATACACGTAGTTACCGAGACCCTTGACGAAGGCCCTCCTATAACGTATTGTACATTTCCGATTTTGGGGGAAGGCTTTGATCCCCTTTGGTCTGAGCTACAAAACAAACTTAGAACTCATACCTTACAGGAACTAATAGCCACAGAGGGAGAATCTAACAGACTATTTCAACGCATCCGGCAGGAAGGGGTAAGACGGGAGATACCTTTAATTGTCCTGACCCTGAAGACTCTGGCCGAAAGAAAAATAGAAATAAGCGAGAAAGACGCCTTTGCCCCGTATTGTCTAAATGAGGAAATCGAAGCCTATTTACAACTTAGCCAGCCACCAAGGCACGAAGACACAAAGAAGACACCAGGACACAAGGGACAGATATGAGTTTTGCTCCTAAGAATAATTTTTAGTCTTAGTGACTTGGTGTCTTAGTGGCTGGATATTTAGGGAAACAAATATGAAAACCGCCCAACTGAACATCGATTGTGAAGGCCCCATCACCAAAAACGACAATGCCTTTGAGCTATGCCAGGCCTTTGTCCCGAAGGGGGATAAATTATTCGCTCTCATTAGTAAGTACGATGACTTTCTGGCGGACATTGAGAAGAAGCCGGGCTATCAGGCCGGTGACACCCTTAAGTTAATCCTGCCCTTTCTGAAGGCATTTGGCCTGACTCACCAACAGATGATAGACTATTCGCGCTCTCACCTCGTACTCCTGCCTGGGGCCAAAGAGACCCTGCATCAGGTCATGGAGATTATGCCCACATTTATTATAAGTACCAGTTATGAACCATATCTCGAGGCCCTTTGCCAGGTCACCGGTTTTCCATTCAGCCGGATTTACTGCACTAAAATAGATATGGATCACTATAGCCTGCCTGAAGACGAGCAGGAATATCTCAGGAAGGTGGC
>QYQD01000056.1 GCA_007280345.1 Deltaproteobacteria bacterium
GATAGATGGGTTTGAGCTAACCAAGCCTGTCACCGCACCAGTCGCGGCTGGAAGCCGCTCCTACGGATAGGGGATCGTTCTCTCCGTAGGAGCAGCATCCCTGCTGCGACACAGAGCGGGTTATTAGGCGGTGGATTTGGGTAATTGTTATCAGTTTTGTTATCCCCGCCCCTTTTGCCCGCTTAAATCCTCTTAAGCTCCGCCTTGATATCCTTGGCATCGATTAAGATCTCTACATATCCGCCATTTTTCAGCATCCCGGGATTTATGACAATAGTCTGGCCTATGGTATCTCTGCCTGTGGCCTCGTGAATGTGGCCGGTGATACATACCTGCGGCTGGTGTTCCTCGATAAAGGAGCGCACGGCCTTGCTTCCTACATGCCGGCCACCGGCAACCGCATCTATCCTGGTATTAAAGGGGGGAGCGTGGGTAACGAAGATTTTCAGGGCCGCGTCTTTTACCTTTGTAACCCCCTGGTAAATGAAGTTCTTAATCTCTTCTTCGCTGTATTCAATCGGGGTGTTAAATGGCGTATAATTGGAACCGCCCACACCAAAAATGCCTACATTCTCTATCAAAAATCCATTGGCATGAAGATTTATATCAAGTTCAGTCAAGTAATTCTGAACCTTTTTCTGATCAAAATTACCGGCCTGAGCATAAACCTTAGAGTTATATCTTCGGATGTTTTCCAAGACCACTTTGGCCTTATCTATTCCACCCACGTTCGTCAAGTCACCCGTAATGATGACACAGTCAGCGCGGGAGAGGTCTTTAATTTTTTCTATATTTTCCGTGCGTTCGTGGATATCGCCGAAGGCTATGATACGCATGACTATTACTTGATGAAGTCCGTAATGTAAGGGTTCGTCTCTCTTTCCTCTCCCAGGGTCGAGGCAGGTGAGTCTCCGTAATTATGTCCCGGCCAGATGATGGTTTCGTCCGGCAACAGCAAAATCCGCTCTTTTATGGATTGGAGCAGAGTTTCAAATGAGCCGCCAGGCAGATCGGTTCGCCCCACCGCTCCAACAAACAGGGTATCTCCCGTAAAGAGATTCCCTTCGCCGTAAAGACAGATAGCCCCGGGTGTATGACCGGGTGTATGGATAGCTTTGAGCGAAATGTTACCCACGGTTATTATATCTTCGTCTTTGACACGGATGTCGGCAGGGGGAGCCGGATCAAATCCCATCTGGCGGTAAAACATCTGAATCTTCGGTTCGGAAAAGAGATCGTCATCCAGCTCGTGCATGACTATCTGTGCCCCGGTTAATTCCTTTATCCGTCTGTTGCCGCAGGTATGGTCAGGATGACCATGCGTATTGACCACATATTGAACTTCGAGCCCAAGGCCATTCGCGGCCTGTACAACTTCATCTTCATCCCCGGCCGGATCGATGAAAAGCGCCTTTTTCGTCTGAGGACAGCCAACTATGTAACAACAGACCTCCATGTGACCGACTATCATCTGTTTAATGAGCATGCCCGGGCTCCTGACCTTCAGCGCCTTCCTTGCCCTGTCCTTTTACATAGGTGGCGGCGCTTATGCCCGCCACACAACCTTCGCCCACCGCCTTGGCCATCTGGAAGGGAGGACCGCAGATATCCCCGGCCGCAAATATGCCCGGCACATTTGTCGCCTGTTTTTTATTCGTTACTATGAATCGGAAGGATTCGGGATCGAGCGCTATATCGAGATTAAGTGTCAGTTCCATGATCCCCTTAGCGCCCAACTCGACAAAAAGGCCGTTTAAAGGTAAGGTGCGGGTGTCTGTCAACACGACTTCTTTAAGCTCATCTTCTCCCCTAAGTTCCTTAATCCAATTCCCTTCCAGGAGTTCAACTGAGCTTTCTCTAATCTGGCGTTCCAGAGACGGGACGACAGAGAGCTGTTTACAAATCAGATAGACCTTTGACGCATACTTAAGGAGGGTAAGGGCGCCGGTGGCGGCCGCTGATCCGTTTCCAATAACGGCCACCACCTGGTTGCGGAAGAAGTTGGCGTCACAATCGACGCAGTAGCTTATCCCCCGCCCCAACAATTCTTTTTCCCCCTTGAGTCCTAACTTCTTGCGCGCCGCGCCCGTGGCCAGAATAAGGGTCCGGGCCTGTATCTCTTTGCCGCTTTCACTCTGAACAACAAAAGACCGGTCGGTTTTTTCCAGCTTCAGGGCGTCCTCTCCCAGAAGATGGGAGCCGAAGGCCTCCGCCTGCTTTCTCCCCGTCTCGAGCAGCTCGGCGCCGCTGGTCTTTGGGACCGAACAATAGTTTTCAATATGGGCAGCGGCAAAAAGACTGCTCTTGTCCAACCTTCCCATGACCAAAACAGAGACCTTGCGCCTCGCCGCATGGATAGCCGCTTGCAGTCCGGCCGGGCCTGTTCCCAGGATAACAATATCGTAATTGAGCGACGGCACTTGAATCCTCCCTAATATTTTTTCACCGCTTCCCATCTTCCTTCTCCGTATCAGCCGTTGCAATCTCCGGTTCACCCGGGATACGATAACCTTCGTCAATCCATTTACCGAGATCGATCAGTTTGCAGCGCTCGGAACAAAAGGGACGGAAGGGATTCCCTTCCCACGAAGTTGATTTATGACAGACCGGGCATTTGATCTTCACGATACTATCCAGACGGCCAGGTTCTCAGCCGAGGCCAGAATCTTACTGGAAACGCTTCCCATAAAAAATTCCCGGGTCTTGGACACCCCTTTCCTGGCCATAACAATCGTGCCAAAATCCCGCCGCTGCGCTTCACGAAGAATATCTCTGGCTATGTTGGTTGGCCCCTTTTTAATTTTACATTTGACTTGTTTTTCCGGGAGGCCCACATCCTGCAACATCTTTTTCGCCTGGCCGAAGACTGCGTATATCTCTTCGGCCTCCTTTTCCATCCACAGATCTTCTACATCCGACAGATCAACCTCTTCCTCTTCAGCGCTGAAAAAACCAAGCCCGGGCAGGACATGATAGAGCATGATTTCTATGCCGGGCAGGCCATCAATCATGAAACCCAGGTGATCGACGGCTTTCAGAGATGTATCCGAGGCGTCCATCGGCATCAGGATCTTATGGGAGGTTATCTTCCCGTCTATCACCCAGACAGGCCGTGTTTGCAACGCCTGTACAACCTTTGTAGATGTACTCCCCATGATAGCCGATTCCAACTTAGATAGACCGCGGCGTCCAACGACCACAGCGTCATAATTTCCTTTTTCGGCCTCATAGATAATATCCCTGGCCAACCCTATCTTTTTCTCCACGATCTGAGTATTAATGTCTTCTTCGCCAAGACCTGCCTTCCTAAGAATGGCTTTCCCTTTATCCATGATGGCTTGGGCCTTGCGTCTGTGAATATCCATCAACTGCTGGGCCTTCCGGCTTAACACCTGCCAGTCGCCGTACCCTTCTCCTTTCTCAGTGAGAACAGGCGGCAGTGGGGGGAGAACGTGAAAAAGGGTTGCCCGGATACTGGAATCCTTACCAAAGAGATGCCCGATATAGGCTATAGATCTTTCTGAATGTATGGAACCATCAGTGGCCACGAGTATTTTTTTGTCCATGAAGTGGGTCTCCCTTCATCCTGGATTTCTACCACCGGTTTCATTCCTTTGCCGCCGGTTCTCTGCCAAGGACGGCCTCGACATAGGGCAGGGCATCTTCAAAAGTAATGTCCTTATTAAACCCGGGACAATTTTGTTGAATTATCAGAAAGCTGGTCTGATCAAGGAGGCTGGGGACAAAAGGCCATTCACGGCAACGCCCGGGCTTAAACGCATGTATGGAACATTGCCCATCCCAGAATATGCAGTGGTTATTCACTACTTTCATCTGGACGTGGGGGCCTTTGGAGACGCAATATCTTTCCAGAAATCCGCTTTCAGGAAGACCCAGGCCGGAGGCGATACGGCGAACATCGGCCGGAGTCAGGCATATAGTATTCTCGCCATAACAGCAGTCATTACACATCTGACAGGTAAATAATATTTCTTCGGGATCCATGTACGTCGCTTTCTAACCCATGTTTGTCATTGGTCATTAACCATTGCCATGAGCTTGTTCTTTTTTATTCGATCAGCGTAGCGCAGTTGGTCTTACTTGGCAAGATTTTTGTTGTTCGGGGATGCAGGTTAGCTTCCATCCAAAAAGTCCTCCAAAACTTCCCCCTCCCCTGGCGGGAGGGGATAAAGGGGAGGGGGAACAACTTGAAATTGCCCACTTTTTCACCCCCACCCTAACCCTCCCCCGTCAAAGGGGGAGGGAATATAGGGGTTTTCGGATGAACACTAGGTAGTATCTCTGGGAAAGGTTTTATGCGGGGGCCTTGAAATAGCCTTTTCCGGCTTTTCTGAAGATAGAAAATTCCAGATGGTGTTCTGCCAGTCTCTCCCTGGCGACACCGCCGGCGCTTTCATCTATAGCCAGCGCCATACCGCAGTCTGAACTGATTTCACGCGGGACGGGTATGAGTTCACAGGGGATATTTTCTTTTTTGAGCGCCTTCTCCGCCTTGAGGACATAGTGGATGGAGTCAAAGATAAAAATGATTTTAGGGTCATTCATTTTGTTATTAAGTAAAATTATACTGTCCAGTCACTAATACACAAAGTCACTAAGTATATCGTTTCCTAATAACATGACAGGCGAGACGCCTGTCCTACTGATGTCAACCGCCTGTCAGCAAACAAATTCATCCTTCGCGCCTTGGTGACTTTGTGGCTGAATAATTAGGTAAAATTACATGCGACTGATCTCGTATATCGCCCTTATGACCTGGTCAACTTCCTCCATGGTATTGAAATAACCAAGGGAAAGACGGACAGTGCCGTTCGGGAACGTGCCGATGGTCTTGTGGGCTATAGGAGCACAGTGCAGTCCGCCGCGGGTCATTATACCATATTTCCTGTCGAGAATCAGACACACCTCAGAGGGGCTTTTACCCTCAATGTTCAAAGAGACAATACCCGTCTTTTCATCGGCAGCCCGGGGGCCATAAATTTTTACGCCTTTGATGGCGCTTAGCCCCTCCGTCATTTGCCGGATGAGCCGCAACTCGTGTGCCCGTATGCGTTCGAGTCCCAGGTCTTGAATGAATCTTATCCCGGCATTCAATCCGACGATGCCCAAGCTATTGGGCGTGCCGCTTTCATAGCGGTCCGGGAGAAAATCAGGATGTACCCACGATTCAGAGCGGCTTCCGGTTCCACCTCTCTTAAGGGGATTTAGGCGAATATCTTTAGACAGGCAGAGCCCGCCGATGCCCGTAGGGCCCAAGAGTGATTTATGGCCGGTAAAGGCCAGAAAATCGACCTTGGCCTTCTGCATATCAATGGGTATTACCCCGGCGCTCTGCGCCATATCTATAAGAAAAAAGGCATTCCCTTTGATTTCGCCCACAGCTTCAATCGGAAGTATGGTTCCGGTCACGTTAGATGCGTGGTTGACTACAACGAGTCTGGTCTCCGGCCGCAGAGCCTTCTGGATATTCTCCGGGGCAAGCCGCCCCTGATCGTCACAGGAAACCACTGTAAAATCTACCTTGCCGGACTCCTTGAGATATTGCAGCGGCCGCATAACCGAATTATGCTCCATAGAGGTGGTAACCACGTGGTCGCCGCTTTGGAGGAGGCCCAAAAGGACGAGGTTCAGGGATTCAGTGACATTAGCCGTAAAGATGACCTGTTCGGAAGAAGGACAATTGAAGAAATCCGCTACTGTCTCGCGGGCCTCGAAGACTGCCCTTCCCGCTTCTATAGCATATCTGTGTGCCGAGCGTCCCGGACTCCCTGAGGTATTGATAAGGAATGAAGAAACGGCCTCGATTACTGCCCGGGGTTTAGGGAAGGACGTAGCGGCCTGATCACAGTAAATAGGCGCCATGGCTTACGGGAAAATGACCTTATCGGCCTTAAGCATGGTTTCCAGGATGGAAAACATGTTGGAAATAGTGCCGACCGCTAATTTTTCCTTCAGGTGATAATAATCCAGGCAGGTGCCGCAGACCAATATCTCCATGCCATTTGCCGCCAGGTCTTTTAGTGCCGGGAGGACTTCTGAATCCTCTGTGGTTAGGTACACACCGCGATTGTAGAAGATCAGCTTGTTTGGTTTGGCGTCCACGCTGGGTAGGGTCTTAAGCAGGGCCTGAACGAGTATCTTGCCCAGGGCTGCATCTCCGGTGCCCATTTGATCCGATTTAAAGACAAAGACGGTCTCCTTTTTTGAGGGTATGTTCTGTTGGCCCGGCTGACAGGTAACAATTTCAGGAGGCGTTATAGCGGTTGCCTTACTCTCTTCTTTTTTTTCTACGGCAAGATAGAAAACTCCTCCCTTTTCTTCAACAGAGACCTTACATCCCTGGCTCTCCGCAAAGCGGGTGATATTTCCTTTAGCGGCTTCATTGTCAACTATAACTATGATTATTCCGGCGGCTATTTCTTCCAGGGCCTGCTTGGTACGGAGAACAGGCTGCGGACAGGCCAGCCCGCGACAGTCAATGGATTGTTGCACAAATACTCTCCTTTACTCCTGGCTCCTGTCTTCTTAACATTTGGTGAATATCTACAAAAACGGTCATGCAGTCAAATAGAAAATGCCGATGCATTGTCTATTTTTGATGGGTTTTAGTTATACAACTTCTTCGCCTCTCTGGCTTCCATATACAACATGCGCATGCAGTTGCCCGCAGGCCGCCGATATGTCAGCGCCCTTACTCTGACGGATCATCGTCGTATAATGGTTTTTTATTAGTATTTGCTGGAAGGCCAGAACTCTTTCCGGTGGCGGTGGTTTGAACTCCGAGCCTGGATAGGCGTTGAATGGTATAAGATTGATCTTGGCCCGGACATCCCTCAATAGCTTAGCTAAGGCCCGGGCCTGCTCCGGGGAATCATTGACCCCGCTTATAAGAAGATACTCAAAGGTTATCATACGCCGCTGCGGCAGGGGAAAGCGCCGGCAGGCCTCGATTAATACCTCCAGAGGATAAGTCCGGTTGATGGGCATGAGGAAGTTGCGGGTCTCATTATCCGGGGCGTGGAGGGAAATGGCCAGGTTAACCGTAATATCCCTGCCCAGTTTCTCCATTTGTGGGACAAGACCACAGGTAGATACCGTCACCCTGCGGCTGGAAAAGCCGCAGCCCTCATCTGCCAGCAGTATCTGCAGGCTCTTTATAAGATTTTCGTAATTGGCCAGGGGCTCGCCCATACCCATAAAGACCAGATTAGTCAGCCCGCCAGGGGCGGCGTCCCGCTCTGGGGCAGACGGGGACGCCTCGTTTCCGCCTGAGGCGGAGGGCCTAGATAGCTTCTCATCCGGTAGCGCGCCTTGAACAGCCAAGACCTGATTTACGATCTCCGAGGTTTTTAAATTACGTTTGAAACCGCCCTTTCCGGTAAGACAAAACCGGCATCCCATGGCGCAGCCTGCCTGGGATGATAGGCACAACGTGTAATGCCCCTTTTCCGGGATGAGAACACTCTCGATATGGTTGCCATCGGAAAGCGCAAAAAGGAATTTTTTTGTGCCGTCTTGCGATCTCTCTATCTTCTCAGGACGAAGTGAACTGATATAATAAAGTTCGGATAGTCTCTGCCGGAGCTCCTTTTGGAGGTCGGTCATCTGGTCAAAGGACGTTACATCACTGCGCCAGAGCCAGCGGAAGATCTGCCTGGCACGAAAGGATTCAAGGCTCAGGGATGATGCCCATCCGGACAGCTCGGATAAGCTCATATCTCGAAGGTCAACCTTCCCGGGTTGCGTGTTATCGGTTTTTGGCTGTAAATTCACTTCCGTTCCTTCTCATATACTAAGGGATTTATCATTAACAGTACAGCCCTACTCGAAACTCGTTACTCACAACCCGTGACTCGTAGCAGCCGATTCTCCTGCTACCCAGCCGGTGGTGAAGGCCATCTGCAGATTATAACCGCCGGTCTTGGCCTGGAGGTCTATAATCTCACCGCAAAAGTAGAGTCCCCGGATCTTTTTTGATTCCATGGTAACGGGATTGATCTCCCTCGTCAATACCCCGCCTGCGGTCACAATAGCCTCTTCAAGGGGCCGGACACCGGTTAAGGTAAGCCGCCAATCGTGCAGGAAATCTGCCAACTTGCGCCGCTCTTCTATGGTAATCTCTGCGCCTTTTTTCTCTCCCGGAATAGCAAGCAGATTTGGAACAATAGCCGCCAGCCGTTGGGGAAGCAGCGCTAACAGGATATTCTTGAACTGTCTTTTCCCCTGACTATGGAATTCCCTTATCAATCTGGCATCCAGGGTCCTGGCATCCAGGGCTGGTTTCAGACAGAGGGAGATATCTACCCGGCCCTTATCCAGGTGGTCCACCACCGCCCGGCTCAGGCTCAGGATGATCGGGCCTGAGATGCCGAAATGGGTAAAAAGCATCTCCCCGAATTCTTCGTCGATCTTTTCCCCCTGGACATAGACAGAGGCGCGGACATTTTTAAGAGCCAGCCCCTGAAGTTCCTTGACATAAGGTTCTTTTATCAAAAGGGGCACGAGATAAGGCCTAATGGGGGCTATGGTGTGCCCTAACTCCTGAGCCACCCGAAACCCATCCCCGGTGGAACCGGTTTGGGGATACGAGGCCCCGCCCGTAGCCAGTATGACCCGGTCGGCGGCGAGATAGCCGCAACTCGTGTCTAATCCAACTAACCGGTTATTCTCCATCCGGATATGTTTCACCGCACAGTTTTTAATGATGGACACGCCCTGTTCTTTGGTGAATCGCAATAGGGCGCTAACCACATCAAGGGCGCGGTTGGAGGCCGGAAAGACGCGCTGTCCGCGTTCCACCACCGTCGGCACTCCCTGGGCATCTAAAAAGTCCGTGAGATCGTGATGGAAAAAGCGATTCAGGGCATTTATCAGGAAGCGGCCATCCGGTGTAAGGTTGGCTACATAGTCGTTGATAGCGCCGATGTTGGTAACATTGCAGCGTCCCTTACCTGTGATGCCCAGTTTTAGGCCAAGCCGCGGCATTTTTTCCAGCAAGGTTACACTGGCCCCACAAGCCGCTGCTCTGCCTGCAGCCATAAGACCCGATGCCCCGCCGCCAATGACTATGATCTTTGCCGGCACTTTATGTTCAACACGTATTTTGATATTTGAGCTTAAGATTTGAGTATTGTTTCGGATTTCCCGCCGTGGGCGGATTGGCCTCTGTCGGACGCGCTTCGGATTTTATGATTTGGCCACTTTCATGGTGCGCAATTTGGCCAGTTCCCAGGCATAGTCATACAGATGGAGACCCTTACTGCTGGCAATGATCTCTCCGTCTCCCACGCCGATCTCCTGGGCCATATACTCCTTAAGCATCTGTATGGCCGCCAGGTTGGCCGGAAAGCCGTTCCACAGGTCCCAGGAGCGGAAATAGACCATGAAATGGAGTTTGCCGTAGCGGATACGCGTATCAATACCGCGCAAACAGGGAGGGTCATTGAGGTATATGGTAGAGGGGTCGCCCACGGTCATATAGGCCTGATTGGTGCCGTGGCCGTCTTCTCTATACATGCGAATGACTTCTTGGATCTGCGGCTCCAGATATTGACCGTATGTATATTCTTCGTTTGGCCTGCGGGCCGAGGTCATGAGGTAAGGGAGATATTCCTCTACATAGCCCGGCGCTACAGGATTTGGTATGCCTAAGGATGGCGGGATGTCTGGAATAAGGGGCTGCACGCCGGGATATTTTATACGCACGACCACAAAGTCAAACTCCAGCCGCTTTTGTCCTTCGTAACTGCCGCGTTCGATGGTATAGGTGTGTCCCTTTTCTATGATATGATAGACACATTGGAACCAGGCATCGGGCAGGTCCCGGGCCTCAATATTTTCGATGTGCAGTCCCTGGGTCATTTTGGCGCTCATTTCTGAAAAAATATCTTTGCCGCCAGGAGCAGCAAGACGACGGCAAATATCTTCTTAAAGGTACCCGTAGAAACGTTTTGTAATAGTCTTGCCCCGACTTGGGCGCCTAAAATTCCCCCCAGGCCAAGCAGAGCTCCTACCTTGAAATCCACGTGCTGAAACTTACTATGCGCAAACACCGCTGAGAGGGAAATAACCAGTATGGCCGCAAAAGAAGTCCCCACCGCCTCCTGGGCTGAAAAGCCGATAAAGATCAGGAGCGGAACCATAATGAAACCCCCGCCCAGTCCGGTAAAACTGGCCGCTATACCCACTATTATCCCGGCCATTATAAATAAAATAGAGTTGCTATAGGTGGGGTTGAACGTCATGATGCCTAGTAATTTAGCCAAAGAGTCCCCATTAGTCAATTGTTTTTCCTTGATGCCGTAAGGTGTCTAACTATAAAGAGCAAAATTGGAAAGCCGGACTCTTTCCGCTTATTATGTTGTCGGCCCATCCGGATCAGGATATGCAAATGGTGAAGAGCTGCTTATCCGGTTCTGTCAAAATTTACGCGGTAAGGGTTGAGGCATGAAGGCTATTTGCCCCTGCTCCAGAAAATACTCATCTGTCATGCCGGCGATAAAGTCGCGCACTACTTCGGCCGGCTCTGTTTCTTCCAGGTAGGAGGAACTCATCCCATCTAAAAAGTCTTTGAAGATGCCTGATTCTTGATCGTTGTCCAGGATATCATTTAGATATTTTGCAAAGAGATCGGCGTAGAGGCGTTTGATCTTTGCTGCCTGGGTCTTTATGGCCGGATTTCGATATATCCTTTCGATATTGAAATCTTTCAGCTCCTTCAGGGTATCGGCCACTTCCGGGCTGAAGACAACAAAGTTTTTCCCCATACTCGACAGCAGAATATCTTCTACTAAGTTATAGACTATCGAGCCGTTTGTATCACCCAATCTTTTTTTACAGCGCTCAGGGATATCTTCACGCCGGATAAGATTAAGGCGGATGGCATCTTCTACGTCCCGTCCTATATAACTAATGGTGTCTGCCATGCGCACTACACATCCCTCCATGGTCATGGGGATAAGTTCCGTCATGGGATTTTTTCTTTTACTCTCCATCTCCTGTTCTAACGCAGAGAATGTCTTTTCCTTCTGCGGGGCAAGACGGGCGCTGTGCACTTCACCATCATGGCATAATATGCCGTCCAGAACCTGTAAGGATAGGTTCCATCCGCGGCCTTTACGTTCAATCTTTTCCAGGAATCGCACGCTCTGGATGTTGTGTTGGAACGCACCTATACCGTGCTTTACACATATTTCAGAGAGATAACCCTCTCCATCATGGCCAAAAGGAGGATGCCCGATGTCATGGCCCAGGGCTATAGCCTCAATAAGGTCCTCGTTCAGTCCCAGATACCGGCCAATAGTCCGGCCTACCTTTGACACCAATTGGACGTGGAGGACGCGGTGCGTAATATGGTCATTTTTGATAAGAGAGAAGACCTGTGTCTTATCAATATAGCGGGTATAAGCCTGGGAGTGCAGGATGCGATCGGCATCGACTGAAAATTCCTGTCTATGGCCATGGAGTAAGCGTTCTTCCGGTTGTCGGCGCAGAGCCTCAGTGCTCAATGTGGCATAAGGGGAAAGATTCCGTCGTTCACGTTCGTTTAAATTTTCTTTTAAGAGAATAAGTTCGTCGCCCATATATTAAAATATAAACACTATGGAACAAATTGGGCAAATACTTTTTAAATTCCCCCAGCCCCCTTTGCGACAATACTGTTGAATTAAGGAGCGCTTATGGTGCAAAAAGCGTTTCCAAATCCCCCCAGGCCCCCCTTTGCTAAAGGGGGGAACTTAAAGTCCCCCCTTGGAAAAGGGGGATATAGGGGGATTTTCATGGTTTGCGGGTGGTGCCTCACAATAGGCAGTTACTTGGAATAATTGATCTAGTCTTTTTTTAAATGTTACTAGCTTGGGGCGGGGAGAAGATAAAAAATCGCTTCGCTGCTACAAAGGTCTTCTTATAGTAAGGCTTTTCCAAAGAAGAAATGGTCACACTCCTGTCCCTACGGGCGGCATGGATCATCTTGCCGTCACCTATGTAAATTCCAGTATGCCCAATTTGCCCTGACGATGGAGATCGCCTAAAAAACAGGACATCGCCGATTCGGAGCTTTGACCAGTCAAATTTATTTGTCACCAGCATGCCTACTTTTATTTGTTCCCGGCTGGAGCGGGGTAAGTGCACGCCGAATTTAGCAAAAACCTTTTGTACAAATCCGGAACAGTCAATGCCACTTAACCCCGACACACCACCCAGCCTGTAAGGAGCGCCTAACAGTTGCTTTGCCGTTGTCAGCAGCAGGTTGGCAAAACGCTTGCAGTAGCCTTCTTCTCTGGGCTTATCTGTGTGCGAGAGGTCTGTTGGCTCGGGGCTGGCCGCCTTTAAAGAAATGGGGTCAACCCGGGAAGATACGGGATTTTGGGAGGGTTTTGAACTGCCGCCAGAGTTCAGGGAGTCTGCTATAGAGTTCTTACCCTCCGTATCTTCCTGAGACTTGTTCTGTACATTACTACCATCAACACGCCGCGGCGTATCTTCGAGAGGTTTAAGGAGATAATCCCCATTTTCCAGGGGGATGACCTTCATAAGGGGCTTGCGATCAGGGACAAAATTTTCTTTTTGAACTACGCTAGATGCCCTAGCGCCCGAGACGTTGGAGGCGATATGTCTTTTTAGTCTTTTCCGTGCATGGCGAGATTTTAATTTCTTCCTGGAAGTCTTCTTATGAGCTACTATCTTTTTGGCTTTAGCCTTAACAATTAGTGGCCTCTTAGTTTTAGCAAGTCCGTCAGATACAGGGAATACCAGGCAGAGACTAATAACGGAAAGAATCACTACAATAAAGCGGATAAATGAGAACTTATCTTTTCTCTTGGCTATGCTTTCCTGCCATGGAAAGCTCATTCGTACCTCCATGTTCGACTTTACATTTAGCTTCTATTTATACTTATCGAGCTTTAAAGAAATTACTTTAGGATAATTTAGGAAGTTTCTTTTTAATATCTGATTCTTACCGGATAGTCAAGGGAAATGTGAAAAGCTGTCAGCACTCAGCTAAATTGTTTGAAAAGCGGAGGGGACTCTGTTATACTGATGGCGACTTGCTATTTATAACTTATTGAAATTACAATAAAAGGAGTAACGATGGCCTCTTTTTCCTTTAAGCTTGCGACATCTATAAGATTTGGGGCCGGAGTGATTGACGAACTGCCGGATGCCGTCAAAAAACTAAAAGGGACTAAGCCGCTTTTAGTTGCCGATCCGTCCCTGCGCAAGGCCGGTTTATTAAACAAGTTAGAAGAACCTCTCAAGAAAACAGGCATTTCGTATGCACTGTTTGAAGAGGTCGATCCTGAACCGGGTCTGAAACTGGCTGACCGGGCTACGGAGATAGCCCGCAAAAACGGGTGTGATTGTGTTATTGGGGCCGGCGGTGGCTCGGCTATGGACATAGCCAAGGCAGCGGCTGTTCTTCTGACAAACAAGGGGAAAGCAGTCGATTATGTCGGGCTTAACAAGGTGGAAAAGCCAGGTGTCCCCAAGATCATGGTGCCCACTACGGCCGGGACCGGCAGCGAGGTAACGTTTACGGCGGTCTTCATCAATGAAAAGACCAGGTCTAAGGGAGGGATAAACGCTGATTTCCTCTATCCGGAACTGGCTATTCTCGACCCGGCGCTGACTGCCTCTGTGCCTCCTTCCGTGACCGCTTATACGGGTATCGATGCCTTTACCCACGCCCTCGAGGCCTTTGTCTCGCGAGCCGCCCAACCTTTTTCCGACCTCTGGGCCCTGGAAGGAATAAGGCTTATCAGTGGAAGTCTGCGGCGGGCCTACTGCCAGGGTGATGACCTGGAGGCCAGAAGCGATATGCTCCTCGGCAGTCTTTACGGAGGACTGGCCCTGGCCACGGCCGGAGTAGGGCTGGTCCATGCCATGGCCTATCCTCTGGGGGGGCTATACCGGATACCGCACGGTCTGGCCAACGCGGTGCTGTTACCTTATGTAATGGTCTATAATCTGGTCGGAGACCTTCCGAAGTTCGCTACCATTAACGAAGCCATGGGAGAAGATGTATCACACGGCTCACTGCGTGAGGCGGCCGAGATGGCCTGCGAGGCGGTGCGCCTTCTGTGCGCGGATGTGGGCATCCCGGAATCTCTTGAAGACCTTAACATCCCTAAAAAAGAGATACCAAAGATGGCCAAGATCGCCATGACCGTGGCCAGGCCTATTGCCAATAACCCGCGCACCGTGACCGTGGACGAAGTGATCGCACTTTATGAGATGGCCTACGAAGGGCTCGATTAAAGGAAAGGCACCAAAAAAAAGACCTTTGCAAAACATCCCCTTTTGCAAAGGTCTCAAAGAAAGGAGACTGACCAATGCCTGGATATGAAGTCTTTGGCAAAGAAGAACGGAGACAGATAATGGATGTCCTGAAAACAGGCGTCCTCTTTCGATATGAGTTTCCTAATGAACGCAAGGGCATCTATAAAGTTAAAGAATTTGAAGAGGCCTTTGCCCGCTACTGTGGCGTAGCCCAAGCCCAGGCCGTCTCCTCGGGTACGGCGGCCTTGAAGGTAGCCCTGGCCGCCCTGGGTATCGGCGCCGGCGACGAGGTCATAACCCAGGGATTTACCTTTGTGGCCACTTGGGAGGCCATATTTGACATCGGCGCTATACCGGTGTTCGCAGAGATAGATGAGACCCTGAATCTGGATCCGGCAGACATTGAGAAAAAAATAACCCCGCGCACCAGAGCTATTATCCCTGTGCACATGTTAGGGGCGCAGGCCAGGATCGAAGAGATCGTGGCCATCGCCCGCCGCCATAACCTGAAGGTGATAGAAGATACCGCCCAGGCTGCCGGGGGCCGGATAAAGGGCAAGCACGTAGGCACCTTCGGCGATATGGGGACCTTTTCCTTTGATCCGGTTAAGACCATCACCACCGGTGAGGGCGGCATGGTCATTACCAATGACACCGAACTCTACCGCAGGGCCTGCGAATATCACGACCACGGCCATGATCATGTGCCCAATCCCGGCGGGCGGGGAGGGGAAGGGCGGAGTTTTATCGGTTCGAACTACCGTATGATGGAACTCCAGGGAGCCATCGGCCTGGCCCAGTTGACAAAGCTTGACAGCATCATTGCCCGGCAGAGGAAAAACAAGACCCGTATAAAGAAGGCCCTTAAGAAAATTAAGGGAATAACCTTTCGCAGGCTCATCGATGAGGCCGGGGATACGGCTACTTTTCTGGCCTTTTTCCTGCCGGATGCAGAAAAGGCACGGGCTTTTAATGCCGTTCTCAAAGAAAATGGCGCCGGGGCCATCTATTTTGCCGAAAATACTTGGCATTACTACCCGAAATGGGAGCATCTCCTGGCTGGTTCCACGCTGGCGGCGAGCGGCTGGCCGTTCCAGCACAGAGAGGCCGGCCGCGACCTTAAATACCGGCCCGATGCCCTGCCCCAGTCGGCAAGGATCGTGGAACGGTGTCTGGTCTATCCCATCCCGGTAAAGATGCCCAAAGAGCGCCTGGCCCAGATTCTAGGCGCTATTGAAAAGGCCGCTAAAGTCCTATGAAAATCGTGGCCATAATCCCGGCCCGCTACCCATCGACGCGCTTTTCAGGTAAACCCCTGGCAGACATCCTGGGAAAGACCATGATCCAGCATGTCTATGAGCGGGCCAAACAGGTTCCGGAAGTGGCCAGGGTGGTCGTGGCTACGGATGATGAGCGCATCTATGATGCTGTGCTCGGGTTTGGAGGCGAGGCGGTTATGACCGCTGCCAGTCATCCCTCCGGCACAGACCGGATCGCTGAGGCCGCGGATAAACTGTCCCTGGCCGATGAGGACATCGTCGTCAATATCCAGGGCGACCAGCCTTTGTTTCCGCCTGAGATTATCAAAGACCTCACCGCGCCCCTCCTGGGCGATAAAGCCATTCCCATGTCCACCCTTATCTATAAGATCGTACGGCCGGAAGAGCTTACCGATCCTAATCATGTAAAGACGGTATTTGATAACCACGGTTATGCCCTCTATTTTTCCCGGGCCACCATCCCGTTTTTTCGCGGAGAAGGCGCACCACCTGACTACTACAAGCACCTCGGTTTCTATGCCTACCGCAAGAGCTTCCTCACGCGATTTGTCGCCCTGCCGGTGGGAATCTGGGAGGCATCCGAAAGGTTGGAACAGCTCCGCGCCCTCGAACATGGCTATCGCATTAAGGTAGTTCTGACCCCGCACGATTCCATCGAGGTGGATACCCCCGCGGATTTAGAGCGGGTCAAGGCGGTAATGTTAATGGAGGGATGATAAAATAAAACCAGGGCGAGCGCTGCCTCAGGGTGCGCTTAATCGTCTCATCTCCGATAGTTCGTAATATACTCCCAGGTATTAACCCCTGACGGCAGAATGGTGTCCAGCGCCTCTGAAAGAGTAGAGGCTTTCTCTTTAAGCTCCTGAATCTTTTCGTTCGCCGCCTCAGGAAATCCCTTGAATATCGCCACAGATAACTTTTCAATCTCTCTCAATTGCTGTCCCAGCCCATCACTGATTAAGTTTAGATGATCCACCAATACCTGACACACAAAGGTATTACAGACAGGGGACCTGTATTCGTTTAAGACACAACCGGTGGAGGTCAGGTATCCGCATCCATTTCCGCTGGTCAGGGAATATTTTGCGGCTCTCAGGGTGGAAATCTCTGATGCGATGCCGTTGACTTTGATCTCGGTAATGCGCGAGGTCTGATCTATGCAGCAATCATGCTCCTCCTCATTTTCTACACAATAACCCACACAGACGGGCACGGTGTAGCGGTCAAAGAATGCCCGGAGAATCCGCTCGGTTCTCAGGTATTGCTCTATAAGTAACACCTTGTCGATAGCCACGGAAGATTTATGTCTTTGATTTATTTAGACGATTTTTTAAAATACTATCATGAAAAGTTAAGTATTGAAATATTGTCGATATGTTTTTATGTTGAGCCGGTCGAGGTGAAACAGTATATTATAAGTGAGAACATAGGGGAACGCTTGTTTAACGGCATAGCTATGTAGGTGGATATGGAAAAACATCATAGCTGTATCAATACATCGGTCGCTATTAGATATTTTGAAGACTACGCTCCGGGGCTTGTAGATAAACTGCTTCAACATTTAGGCCCGGAGGTGGACAACCTTCCAGATGTCAAGGACTTCCTCATGGACCCGAACAACTGGGTATCCGGCCACGTGTTGATTAATATGTATGGAAATGCCAAACGGCTCCTGGGCGATGATGTTATATTCAAGATCGGCTTTGATTCAGTGATCAAAAAACGCCTGGGTTACATACAAAAAATCCTTTTTTTCGCCCTCGGAGGTCCAAAACAGGCTGTCAAGAAGATTCAGACCCTAAATGATAAATTTAACCGGAGTAAGACTATCCATACGGTTGATCTTAATAAAAAAGGCGCGATCCTGCAACTGCACTGGTTCCGTAACGTTCCCCTTTCCGAAGACTTCTGTTCAGTAAATAAGGGCATATACACTGCCGTCCCTGTGATCTGGGGTCTGCCGCCCGCTCATCTTGAAGAGACCAGGTGTTTTTTCAAGGGCGACGAGTGTTGCGAATACCATATAACGTGGGAAAAGAGATCTTTTCTTCTTAAAGATTATTTTTTCAAGGCCAACTCTGCACGGCAGATCCTGGAAAACAGCATCAGAGAGCTGGAAAACGACAAGGAATTAATAAAGAAGAAATATGA
>QYQD01000188.1 GCA_007280345.1 Deltaproteobacteria bacterium
GATAGATGGGTTTGAGCTAACCAAGCCTGTCACCGCACCAGTCGCGGCTGGAAGCCGCTCCTACGGATAGGGGATCGTTCTCTCCGTAGGAGCAGCATCCCTGCTGCGACACAGAGCGGGTTATTAGGCGGTGGATTTGGGCCATCAATAACAATTGACAATAAATATCTTCGTGCTATTATTTGTAAAATTTGTGATACGGAGATTCAACTATGAGTGACATCGTCCGTTTTGGAATATCCATTCCGGCCGATCTGATTGCCTCCTTCGATCAATTTACAGCGGAACGACATTATACAAACCGTTCCGAGGCCATCCGCGACCTGATCCGTGACAAACTAGTAAAACGGGAATGGGATGCGAAGATCAAAGGCAAAAAGGTAATCGGAACCATCACGTCTGTCTATGACCACCACAAGCGGGAATTACTGAATAAACTGACAGACCTGCAGCACGATTTCCATGAACATATCATCTCGTCACAACATATTCATCTCGACCACCACAACTGCCTGGAGGTTATTATAGTGCGTGGCGAGTCGGAAAAGGTGCGTCAACTGGCAGACAAAATCAATGCCCTTAAGGGCATCAAACATAGTAGGTTAACCATGACTACATCCGGCCTGGATCTTAAATAGTGTCTGATGGCTTCCATTTTGAAGAAGGGGCTATGGAACATGCAGAGGTAACCAGTTTTGACTGCCCCGAGGAAAAGGTCCAGGAGGCTATGGATAACTGCCCCGGCCAATGCATCTTCTGGAAAGAATAAATTAGGAGGCCCCCATGAGATTAACGCACCAAAAACGGCTCCATAGACTGGTAACAAATCTTTTCTGCCTCTGTATCTGCCTTTGGTTAGGCGCCTGTACCGCTGCCCCGTTTACCGGACGTTCACAGCTCATCCTGATCAGCGCAGACCAGGAAGCAGCCCTTGGTCTAAAATCATACCGGCAAGTACTGCGCGAATCCAAGCTGTCCCGGGATGAAAAACTGATCAGTCAGGTAAGAACGGTCGGAACACGTATTGCCGCTGCATCTGACCGATCTGACTTTGAATGGGAATTTAACGTCATCGAGGACGATAAGACGGCGAATGCCTTCTGTCTCCCCGGCGGTAAAGTCGCTATCTATACGGGCATACTGCCCTACACTAAAGACGAAAACGGCCTGGCCACCGTAATAAGCCATGAGGTGGCCCACGCCATTGCCCGCCACGGGGCCGAACGTATGACCACCACCCTGATCGCCCAGATAGGACATGAGGCTATGAATATCGCCATAAGCGAGAAAAGTGCTGTAGCCGTACAGGCTGCGAGCATGGCCTATGGGGTAGGGGCGCAAATCGGGTTTATCCTGCCCTTCAGCCGCACGCATGAGCTGGAGGCCGACCGCATCGGCCTCATCCTTATGGCCCAGGCCGGGTATGATCCCGGAGAGGCCGTAGCCTTCTGGCAGCGTCTGTCTCAGGTTGAAAAGGACAAGATCCCGGCCTTCCTGTCCACCCATCCTGCCGATGAAACCCGTATTCGAAACATCAAAGCGCACCTCCCTGAGGCCCTGCGCTATTACGGCAAAAAACTTGACTAACGCCTGAGATTGATTATATTACCCACAAATTTCACAGCATATAATTATGGGGAAAGATGCCCTGGGCATATAAAATTTATGACGTCTTAGTCAACGCACTTTTCATTCCTTTCTTTCCCCTCTTTTTAGTTTATAGTCTGGTTACCGGCAAATACCGCCGGGGCCTCTGGCAACGCCTGGGATTCTACCCCGCTTCCTTAAAGGAAAAGCTGCAACTAAGCCCACGCCGGTTGTGGATTCACGCCGTCTCCGTAGGCGAAGTAAGGGTAGCGGCTGCCTTAATAGCCTCTCTGAAGGAGATATTGCCTCCTGATTTATTGTTTGTCCTCTCCACAGTTACTGAGCAGGGACAACAAATAGCCAGGAAAAAATTAGGGGATCAGGCCCTCTGCATTTTCTTCCCGTTAGACATCGGCTGGGCAGTAGGCCGGGCCTTGCGGTTAGTCTCCCCGGAGGCCGTAATCTGCCTGGAAACAGAGCTTTGGCCGGGTTTTATTTACCGGGCACACCGCCAGGGCAGCAAAATTATACTGGTTAACGGACGTATATCGACGCGTTCCTTTGCCCGTTATCAAAAAATCAGGTCATTTATGCGGCCTGTCCTTGAAAGATTTGATTACTTAAGCATGATCCGAGAAGACGATGCCAAACGTATCCTGGCCCTGGGGGCAGAGAGGCATAAGGTCGTGGTCCAGGGCAACGCCAAATATGACCTCCTATCCCAGCAGGCCAGACCGGAAATTAAAGAGGCTATGCGGAAACGGCTGGGGATTACGCCTGATGATATCGTCTTTATCGCCGGAAGCACCCATACGGGTGAAGAGGAGATCATCCTGCAGGCTTATCAATTCCTGCAAAGGAAATATCCGGCTATGCTGCTGATCGTTGCCCCACGGCATATAGAAAGGGTCTCCGAGATCGAATCCCTGCTTAAAAAGAATGGATGGAAATACACCAAATGGAGTAACTTTGCCCCTGAGACAAAACAATCCGTCATCCTGGTGGATTCGATAGGGGATTTGTTTCATCTCTATAGCATAGGCACGATTATCTTCTGCGGCGGCAGTCTTATACCGTATGGAGGGCATAATATACTGGAGGCCGCCATCTGGGGGAAAGTGGTCTTCTATGGGCCGTCCATGCGGGATTTTCTGGATGCTAAAATTCTTCTCGAATCGGCTATGGCCGGTGTGGAAGTCCAGGATGCCCGCGATATTGCCGGAAAAGCCCTCTGGTTTTTAGAAAACCCGGACGAACAACAGGCACGTGGGCTGCAAGGAAAAAAGGCCGTAGAGGCCAATCAAGGAACGGCACAAAAGCAGGCCCTTCTCATTAAAGAAGTTCTGGAAGGCGCCGGCCGTAAGGAAGCAGCATGAAGGCATTGATTGCACTCGAAGACGGCAGGATTTTTAGCGGTCGATCTTTTACCGGCCGCGGGGAAGTCTATGGCGAAATAGTCTTTAATACCAGCATGACCGGCTATCAGGAGATTCTGACCGACCCCTCCTATAAAGGTCAGATAGTCACCATGACTTACCCCTTGATCGGCAGCTATGGCATAAACAGCGAAGATATGGAGTCGCGCCGGATTCAGGCCGAGGCCTTTATTGTCAAAGAATACCAGGGCGTCCCCAGTAACTGGCGATCCGCTCAGACCTTAAAGGACTTTTTGGAGAAATATAATGTACTAGGCATCGAGGATGTGGATACGCGCGCCCTTACCAGACACATACGGCTGGCCGGGGCCATGAAGGGGGTAATTTCCACGGAAGACCTTGACCCGGCATCCCTGATAAAAAAGGCCAAGGACTCACCCGGCCTGGTGGGCCGGGATATGGTCAGAGAAGTGACCTGCTCCGCGCCCTATATCTGGGAAGACTGCCCGGTAGAAGGAGCGGCTGCGCCAAAAGGAAACGCCCTCCGGGTGGTAGCCTTGGATTACGGCATAAAATTTAACATCCTGCGCTGCCTGAAAAATAGCGGCTGTGAGGTAATAGTCCTTCCGGCCACAGCGAGCACCCGTGATATCCTGGCCTTAGAGCCGGACGGTGTCTTTCTCTCTAACGGCCCGGGTGACCCGGCGGGCATACCCGGTGTAGTCGGAACCATACGCGATCTCATAGGCAAAAAGCCTATCTTCGGTATATGCCTGGGCCACCAGTTGCTGGGCCTGGCCTTTGGCGGCAAGACCTATAAACTCAAGTTCGGCCACCGGGGAGGGAACCAGCCGGTAAAGAACCTGCTTACCGGACGGGTGGAGATCACGGCGCAGAATCACGGCTTCTGTGTGGACGTAAGCTCTTTAGATGAAAAAGAGGTAGAGGTCACCCACGTCAATCTAAATGACCAGACCCTGGAGGGAATGCGACACCGGCATTATCCTGTATTTTCGGTACAGTATCACCCGGAAAACGCCCCCGGCCCTCATGACGCCGCATATCTCTTCGATCAGTTCGCGGCCCTGATGAAAGAAAGAGGCTAGATACCTTGCCCAGAAGAAATGACATCAAAAAGATATTGATCATAGGCTCCGGCCCCATCATTATCAGTCAGGCCTGCGAGTTTGACTACTCGGGGACCCAGGCCTGCAAGGCCCTCAGGGAAGAAGGCTACGAGGTTATTCTGATAAACAGCAACCCGGCTACCATCATGACCGACCCGGAGACGGCCAACCGCACTTATATAGAGCCTATTACCCCGGAGATGGTGGCCATGGTTATTGAAAAGGAAAGACCGGATGCCTTACTGCCCACCCTGGGCGGGCAGACGGGGTTAAACGTGGCCATCAAAGTAGCGGATATGGGTGTCCTGGACCGCTTCGGCGTAGAGATGATCGCGGCCTCGGCCTCCGTAATCAGAAAGGCCGAAGACCGGGATCTCTTCCGGGAGGCCATGCGCAATATCGGCCTCCGGATACCCAACAGCGGCATCGCCCGCAATATGGACGATGTACGCCGCATTGCCGCTGAGATCGGCTACCCGCTCATCGTCCGGCCCAGTTTTACCCTGGGCGGCACCGGGGGCGGTGTGGCCTATAACCGGGAAGACCTGGAAAAAATGGCGGCCTCGGGCCTTGACCTCAGCATGATACATGCGGTTATGCTGGAAGAATCGGTCATCGGCTGGAAGGAATACGAGCTAGAGGTCATGCGCGACGTTAAAGATAATGTGGTCATTATCTGTTCGATCGAGAACTTCGACCCCATGGGCATCCACACCGGCGACAGCATAACCGTGGCCCCGGCCCAGACCCTGACCGACCGGGAATATCAAATGATGCGCGATGCGGCCATCGCTATTATCCGCGAAATAGGTGTGGAGACCGGCGGTTCCAATATCCAGTTCGCCGTAAATCCGGAAAACGGAGAGATGGTGATCATCGAGATGAATCCCCGCGTCTCACGCAGTTCGGCTTTGGCCTCCAAGGCCACGGGCTTCCCCATCGCCAAGATTGCCGCCAAACTGGCCGTCGGCTACACCCTGGATGAAATCCCGAATGATATTACCAGGGAGACCATGGCCTCCTTTGAACCCACCATCGACTACTGTGTGGTAAAAATTCCGCGCTGGACCTTTGAGAAGTTTCCGGGCGCCGAGGACTACCTTACCACGGCCATGAAGTCTGTGGGCGAAACCATGGCCATCGGACGCACCTTCAAAGAGGCCCTGCAAAAAGGGCTCCGTTCCCTGGAGATCGGACGTTACGGATGGGGAGCCGATGGGAAGGATAGTTACGAACGCAGCCGAACTCTTCCCTCTATGGCCGAAATAGAAGAAAAGCTCCGCATCCCTAATTCCCAGCGCATCTTTTATATACGTCACGCCATGCTGGCCGGCCTGGATACTAAAAAAATCCACGGATTGACCAAGATAGATCCCTGGTTCCTGGAAAATATGCGGCAGATACTGGATGTGGAACGTAAGATTCAGGCCGCAGATAAAGAACTTAGTGAAGACCTTCTGCACCAGGCCAAGAAAACAGGGTTCTCCGATTATCAACTGGGCTACCTAACCGGCCGGACTGAGGATGAAATCCGCAGTCAACGCGAAAAGGCAGGCATCATACCGGTCTATAAACTAGTGGACACCTGTGCGGCGGAGTTTGAGGCATACACCCCTTATTATTACTCCACTTATGAAGTGGAGGACGAATCCCGCCCCTCCGAACGCCCCAAGGTAATGATCCTGGGCGGAGGGCCTAACCGCATCGGCCAGGGGATAGAATTTGATTACTGTTGCGTCCACGCCTCTTTTGCCCTGCGCGAAGAAGGCTATGAGAGTATCATGGTCAACAGCAACCCGGAGACCGTGAGCACTGATTATGATACGTCAGATAAGCTCTATTTTGAGCCTCTAACCAAAGAAGACATCCTGAATATCATCGCTAAAGAAAAACCAATGGGTGTCATTGTACAATTCGGCGGCCAGACACCGCTTAATTTAGCCGTACCTTTGGCCCGGGCCGGAGTAAGGATAATGGGGACATCCCCCGACAGTATTGATCGCGCGGAAGACCGGAAGCGTTTCCAGACCATGCTGCAAAAGCTGGGCCTGAAGCAGCCGCCCAACGGCACGGCTACTGCCAGGGAAGAGGCCCTGGCCGTGGCTCAGGGCATCGGCTACCCGGTGGTCATACGTCCTTCTTACGTCCTGGGCGGACGGGCCATGCGCATTATTTATGATGACCAGGAGCTGGAGGATTTCATCGAATCCGCGGTTAGGGCCTCTTCCGAACATCCGGTACTTATTGACAAGTTTTTGGAAGACGCTGTCGAGATCGATGTAGATGCCGTCTCCGATGGTCAGGAGACCATCATCGGCGGGATAATGGAGCATATTGAAGAGGCCGGTATCCATTCCGGCGACAGCGCCTGCGTCCTCCCCCCTCATACCCTGAGTCCTGATTTAATCGATAGAATAAAAAAGGATACAAAGGCCATGGCCAAAGAACTAAATGTCATTGGCCTCATGAACGTCCAGTACGCCATAAAGGATAAGGATATTTATGTGCTGGAGGTCAATCCGCGGGCCTCGCGGACCGTGCCTTTCGTGAGCAAGGCCACAGGCATTCCACTGGCCAAGGTGGCCACAAAGGTCATGATCGGGAAAACGCTCCGCGAGCTGGGGCTTACCACCGAAAAAGAAATAAAGCATATAGCGGTGAAAGAGGCCGTGTTTCCGTTTGACCGCTTTCCAGGGGTAGATACCCTCCTCGGGCCGGAGATGAGATCCACCGGGGAGGTTATGGGCATTGACGAGAGTTTCGGCCTGGCCTTTGCCAAAGCACAGTTGGCCGCCGGCCAGAATCTCCCTCTCTCCGGCACGGTATTTATCAGTGTGCGTGACAAAGATAAAATGGCAGTTGTCCCTATCGCCCAAAAGCTGGCCAATATTGGATTCAAAACCCTGGCCACCCGGGGCACAGCCGCGTTTCTGGCTTCCAACGGAATTGCCTGCGAAACTGTCCACAAGGTGTCGGAGGGCCGCCCCCATGTGGTGGATCACATTAAAAACGGCGCTATTCAGTTGGTAATCAATACCTCTCTGGGAGCCAGCACTACCCGGGATTCCTATAAAATCCGCCGGGCCACGCTTGATTACCGCATATCCTATACTACTACCATAGCCGGGGCCAAGGCCATAGCCGCGGCCATTGAGGCCATGCTGCAAAAAAAGTTGCAGGTACGCCCTATTCAAGAGTATCATGGCCTGCAAAACAATGCCGGATTAAAGACCGGTACAGGAATTAACCCGGAGTAAAAAATGAATCTGTGTATCCCTAACCGGCCGCGTGAAGAATGCGGTGTATTTGGCATATATAATCACCCGGAAGCGGCAAAGCTGACCTACTTTGGTCTCTATGCCCTGCAACATCGGGGAGAGGAAAGCGCCGGTATTGTAGTCTCAGATGGATCCAAGGTCCGGGAACACAAGGCCATGGGGCTGGTTCCCGATGTTTTTAATGAAGCCATCCTCTCTAATCTTCCCGGCCACCTGGCAGTAGGGCATGTGCGTTACTCTACCACCGGCTCTTCCCTCCTTAAAAATGCCCAGCCCTTTACTGTCTGCCATAAGGGAAAGACCTTAGCCCTCGCCCACAACGGCAATTTGATAAATGCCCGAAGCATCCGCAGTAAGCTGGAAAATGAAGGTTCTATATTCCAATCCACCATGGACAGCGAGGTCGTTCTCCACCTGATTGCCAAGTCGGCGCACAAGGGATTGGAAGAAGCTGTTATAGACGCCTTTTCTCTGTTAAAGGGGGCTTACTCTATCGTCTTACTGACGGAAGATAAGTTAATCGCTATCCGCGACCCCCGCGGCTTTCGTCCTCTCTGTCTGGGTAAATTAAATGACAGCTACGTATTAGCCTCTGAGACCTGCGCCCTGGACCTCATCGAAGCGCACTATATGCGCGATGTAGAACCGGGAGAGATAATAATCATCGATCAAAGCGGGCTCCGCTCTATAAAACCTTTTCCTGAAGTAAGGCCCTCTTTCTGTATATTTGAGTTGATCTATTTTGCCCGGCCGGACAGTAATATCTTCGGCGCCAATGTTTATATGACCCGTAAACGCATGGGGGAGTTATTGGCCCGGGAGGCACAAGTCCAGGGCGATTTTGTTATGCCCTTTCCTGACTCAGGTAATTATGCTGCTGTGGGTGTGGCCCAGGCCTCGGGCATACCCTTTGAGATAGGTGTAATCCGCAATCATTATGTGGGGCGGACATTTATTCAGCCATCACAAACCATGCGTGACTTCGGAGTGAAGGTAAAACTCAATCCGGTCCGGTGTCTGCTTAAAAACAAACGTGTGATAATCGTTGAAGACTCCATCATAAGGGGCACAACATCGCGTACCCGCGTACACACCATCAGAGGAGCCGGGGCCAGAGAGGTGCACATGCTGGTAAGCTGCCCGCCCCATCGCTTTCCCTGCTATTACGGCATCGACTTTTCCAATCTGGGAGAATTAATCGCTTCCAGGTTCTCTGTAGAAGAAATTCGCCGTTATCTCGGGTTGGATAGCCTGCACTATCTTAGCCTGGAGAGACTCCTGAAGTCGGTTAATGGTAAGCAAAACCGTTTTTGTCTGGCCTGTTTTGACGGCAATTATCCCCTGCTGCTTGAAGAAGAATTCTCCAAATACTGCCTGGAAAAAGAAAAAACCTAACCCGGATATGATCTTTTGCCACAAAAAACACGAATCTTAGAACCAGGGGCCAATTTGACTATGACGCTTAGGCAGGCAAAAGAAGTTCTCCAGATCGAGGCTGAAGGCATTCTAAAGCTCATAGATAAACTTGATAATGAGTTTATAAGGGCCGTAGAGCTGATCTACGAAACAAAAGGCAGAGTCATTGTCACCGGTATCGGCAAGTCCGGGATTGTGGGCCGGAAAATTGCCGCTACGTTGAGCAGTACAGGCACAGCCGCCCTTTTTCTGCATCCGGTAGAAGCCATGCACGGAGATCTGGGTATGGTAGGCAAACACGATATTGTAATCGCCATCTCCAACAGCGGAGAGACAAAGGAATTAGCCGCCCTCATCCCACAGATCAAACACCTGGGAGCCAGGATTGTGGCCTTAACCGGGAATCTTAAATCCACACTGGCCGCACAAAGTGACGTAGCCATAGACGTCGGTGTAGAACGTGAAGCCTGCCCCCTGGGGCTGGCCCCCACAGCCAGCACTACGGCTGTACTGGCTATGGGTGATGCCCTGGCTGTAACCCTCCTCCATAAACGTAACTTCAACGAGCGGGATTTTTACCGCTACCATCCCAGCGGCAGCCTGGGCGACAGACTGAAGGTCCTGGTCGGTGAAGTCATGTTGAAAGGTAAGGAGATTCCTGTGGTTCCCATAGGTACTCACCTTTCCGAAGCCATAAAAGAGTTGAATAAAAAAAATATCGGGGCGGTACTTATAACCAGAGAAAAACAAAAGCTTGCCGGTATCATTACCGACGGAGATCTCAGACGCGCCATCTTACAGTACGACCGTCTCGATAGCATGAAGGTTGAAGAAATTATGACCGCTGGCCCCAAAGCCATCAGCGCTGATATGCTGGCCGCCGATGCATTAAGCATAATGCAAAAACATGAAATCACCGTGTTGCCAATAGTTGACACCCGAAAAAATATAAAGGGAATCCTCCACCTCCATGATCTGCTGGGGAAAGGCGAGTTTAAATTCCTCGTGTAGGCATTGAAACCGCCTCGTCTATTTTTTGGTATAATGAGGCTCTTGCAAAAGTCCCAATTCTGTCATTCCCGCAGCGATTCTGAGCGGGAATCTGGTTCTAACTGCTTGAAAAACCATATCCGTCCCCGAATGC
>QYQD01000008.1 GCA_007280345.1 Deltaproteobacteria bacterium
AAATCACATATCATCAGTATTGTCAATAAATATTACCGTATTACTCGGTTATATTAGTGACTACATACCCGGCACCCAAAAATCCCTTTCTGCTGTGTTATCCAATGGTTATCTGCTATCGCCGCTGGAACATCTGTTATATAAGACCGTATCGGAACTAATCTGTGAATTATTAAACTTTTATCTCCTGTTTTAACAGGAGCCTCTCCCTTTCTGTAACCATAGCCCCTGGATTCCCGCTGGAGTTTATCCGCCGCAGACGGGGGGGAATGACAAGACCGATGCCAAGAAGTAATTGTCAGATATACAGTTTTATGTTACTTAATGTCGTACAGGAGCGCATGGGAGAGACTCTTTTTGACTGTGTAGTGGTTGGGTCTGGGGCCGGCGGGGGCCATTACTGCCCATACCCTGGCCCGGGCCGGGTGGTCTGTTCTGGCCCTGGATAAGCGAATACATCCACGGCCCAAGACCTGTGGAGCGGCCTGACCCTGGCCACCTGTCTTATTGAGCATAGTAAAGACCTTTCCCGGGCCTTAAGTAATTATGAGCGCCGGATAAGGACAGAACTCCATCCCCAGTTTGCGGTGGCCGAGCGCGTAGCCAGGCTGCTCTACGGCCATCCCCGGGCAAACTTTCGTCTCATTGGAAAGTACAGGGAATTGATAGGCCTTTTTATTGAGGTATTGATGGGCAGAGAAGGTTTCTCAAATCTGCTATCTATGCTAAAGTGCAAAATGGGCCTGAAGGGTAAGATAGCGGGTTAACTATGCGGAAGAGATTCTACCAGAAGTGGATCACGGGCAATAAGCTCTGCTGGTTCCTGGCGGTATTCTGCCTGGTGCTTTTTTTTGCCTATATTTTATTTTCAGCCAGGGGGATTTTTTATCTTCAGAAGTTGGAGGAGAAAAATAAGAAATTGCAAAAAGTAAACGAGGAATTATTAAAAGAAAACAAAGGGCTAAGTGAAAAAATAGGGCGCATCAAGACAGACCGCAGCTATCGGGAAGAGATCGCCCGTAGGGATTTGGGGCTTGTCAGACCGAATGAGATTATTTATAGTTTTGAGGAAAAGAAAGGAAAATCTGAAGGAAAAAGGTAGAGGGAATAATGTATTCGACATCGGATTTTCGGAAGGGATTGAGAATCGAATGGGAAGGCAAACCTTATGAGATCGTAGATTTTTTGCATGTCAAACCAGGCAAGGGCGGCGCCTTCGTGCGGACTAAGTTGCGAAACATGCTGACCGGAGGGGTCGTTGACCAGAATTTCCGCTCGGGGGAGCGGGTAGGGCGTCCGGACCTGCAGGAACGGGAGATGCAGTTCTTATATAAAGATGAGGAAAATAATTATCACATGATGGACAATGAGACCTATGAGCAGCCCTTTTTAACAGCAGGGCAGTTGGGCGAGACCAGGGAGTTTTTCCATGATGGGATTGTAGTCAAGGTGCTTTACTATAAGGACCAACCTATCGGTGTGGATCTGCCGACCTTTGTAGCATTGACTGTGGCCGACACCGAACCGGGCCTAAGGGGTGATACTGCCAGCGGCGGCAGCAAGCCGGCTGTTTTAGAGAGCGGCGCGAGCATACAGGTACCGCTTTTTATCAATGTAGGTGATAAGGTGAAGGTCGATACGCGCAGCCATACCTATATAGAACGGGTGAAGTGAGATGAGGGATCAGAAGAAAGAAGACGTCAGAATATTCGACGTTTGAAACGTTCGAACGACTAAACGACTCGAACAGCTCGAACGCCAGATGATGGCTGCCTGCTGAAAGCTGACAGCTTGGAATAAGAGGCCGATTTGATGGGCATAGCTTATACGGGATGGCGTGTATTGTGTGGCGCAGTTAAGACTTTTCTCAGAAAGGACGGCTTCGATCTCGCCGCATCTGTTTCATTTTATTCTGTATTATCCGCCTTTCCATTCCTTTTTTTAGCGATTTATATAGTTGGCGTGGTCCTGGGCGCCTCTGAGGAATTCGTCCGCGGCGTAACTGTGCTCTTGAAGCAGATACGGCCGTATCTGGCAGACTTTTTCCTTGAAGAATTGAGAAACATTACCGTTCATAGCAGTTCGCTGGGCTGGTTCGGTTTTGGCTTTCTTCTATGGACAGCCACCTTGATCTTTCATTCGCTGGAGAGGGCCTTTGATGAGATATTTGAGACTCACAAGAGGCGTCATTTTATTCATTCGGTTTTTTGTTCTCTGATTATGATCCCTATTATGGGAGCCCTCCTTTTTGGGGCTGTAGTTATTATTGCTATCTTAAAGGCCATGAGCCAGTTTCAGGTGGAGATTGTCGGAGGATCTCTTGTGACCCCTTCAATATTGGAGATGGGCATAGGGCGCGTGATACCCATTTTACTGGTGATTGTTTCATTTACCGCCCTTTATAAATTCGTTCCGGCGGCCAAGGTGCCGTTTAAGTATGCCTTATTAGGCGGTGTAGTTGGCACTGTTCTGTGGGAGACGGCCATGCGCATTTTTATCTCATACGCCCTGACCGCTGAGACATACGGTACTGTATTCGGTTCATTTAAGACGGCCGTCGTAATACTGTTTGCCTTTTACTATTCGGCGTGTGTGCTCCTGTTCTGTGGCGCGATTGTCGCCCAATGCGGCCAAAGACGAAGATAAAGCCCCATGAATCTGCCCAACCTGATAACAGTCATACGCATATTACTAACGCCCGTATTAATCATACTTCTTTTAAACGCCTCTTTTAATAAGGCGCTGGCTGTCTTTGCGCTCGCCGGTTTGAGCGATGGACTGGATGGCTTTCTGGCGCGTTACCTGAGACAGAAAACCACTCTGGGCGCTTACCTGGACCCCATAGCAGACAAACTGCTCCTGTCCGCTACTTTTATAACCTTGGCCACCCTGAAGCTTGTACCGAGCTGGCTGACTGTAATAATCGTCAGCCGGGACGTGATTATAGTCCTGGGTATAGCTATGTTATTTGTCAATGGTTCCGAGGTGCCTATAAGACCGAGCATAATAAGCAAGATCACTACTCTTTTACAGATAATGGCTGTTTTTGTTATCTTGAGCAGGGATCTCTGGGCGGTTATATGGCAGATGCGGGATACCCTGGTATGGTTGACCACGGTGTTTACCGTGCTGTCCGGATTACATTATATCTATTTTGGAGTAAAGATTTTTAGTAGTGCGAATGAGAAATGAGATATAGTGTCAATTTTTGGACAGCCGGCCATACTGGTCGTCGAACCGGATGATGTCGTCTTCGCCCAGATAAGAGCCGTTTTGCACTTCTATTAGTTCGAGGGTTATGATTCCGGGGTTTTCCAGCCTGTGTTTTTCTCCGGCCGGGATATAGGTTGATTCGTTTTCCCTCAGCAGAAAGACCTCTTCGCCCCTGGTCACCCGGGCTGTGCCCCGTACTGCAATCCAGTGTTCGGAGCGGTGGTGGTGCATCTGGAGTGAGAGCCGTGCCCCGGGCTTTACAGTAATACGCTTGATTTTAAAACCGGGATGTTCCTCAAGCACCGTGTAAGTCCCCCAGGGACGGTGGGCGGTCTGGTGCAGGAGATATTCCTGGCGATTTGCGGCCTTTAGGTCCGGGACTATCTTTCTGACCTCCTGCGAGCGGTCCAGGGGCGCTACCAGGACCGCATCGTGGGTCTCGACCACAAGGATGTTTTCCAGACCTATGGCGGCTACCAGCCTCCCTTCAGAACGAACGAGACTGTTGGTCACGTCTTTCAGGATCACATCCCCATGGACGGCGTTCCCCCGGGTGTCCTTATTCAAGACCTCGTACAGGGCTGCCCAGGAGCCTACGTCGCTCCAACCCAGGTCCGCCGGTACGACGGCAACGCAGTCTGACCTTTCCATCAGGGCGTAGTCGATGGATTCAGAGCGGCAGTTATTAAATGCCTCCAGGTCCAGATGGATAAATCCGTCGTCGTTTTCGGACCGGGCCACGGATAATTCTGCTTGGCGCAGGATGTCAGTGGCATGTTTTTCCATTTCTTCCAGGAAGTGGCCGATTAAAAAGGCAAACATGCCGCTGTTCCAGTAGTAGTTGCCTTCTTTTACATAGCGCTCGGCCGCAGCTATATCCGGCTTTTCGATAAAGGCGCTCACCTTAAAGCCTTCCCCCTTTTTTATATAACCGTAGCCGGTTTCCGGCCGGTCAGCCTTAATGCCGAGGGTGACTAAATCTCCCTTCAAAGCCAGATCCATGGCCTGCGCTACTGCCTCATGAAATGCCGGTATATTCTTAATAAGGTGATCGGCGGGAAGGACGAGCAGTACGGCGTCATCGCCGGAGATGTTTCGGGAGAGCAGGGCGGCTGCAGCTATGGCCGGCGCTGTGCTGCGGGGAAGGGGTTCCAGGACAATATAGGGGCTGACCGGGAGGTTTAGTTCGGCGCACTGATCTTTAACCAGAAAGTTTTGTTCCTTGCCGACCACGATCATAGGCATTACCGCCCCGGGGATATTTACTGCCCGCAGGATCGTATCCTGCAGCATGGTGCGGTTGCCCACGAGATTTAAGAGTTGTTTGGGATACATCTGACGGGATAGAGGCCAGAGCCGCGATCCGCTCCCGCCGGCCAGGATTACAGGTTGCAATATTTTCTGAACATTCTCATCAGACATAGTTGGCTTTTATGTGATTCAAATTCGTAAGGAATGACTAGGAATATACAGGTTTTTAGAATTTATGTCAATTTACTGGCTTTATTATCTTCTCCTTCCTAGTGCGCAGGGTCAAGGATTAGGACCTTCCCGAGAGTCTAATTTTCTCTTCGGCGTTGTCCTGAGGAAGATCAAATCGTGTGAACTTTTTCATTAAATTGCTGCGTGGCACATGATGGTGTATAGTGGCAGAACTTTTAATCTGGACGATAGCGGAGTAGGATATGCTGGATCTTCAAGGTAAGGTTGCACTGGTTACAGGCAGTTCCCGTGGTATTGGCAAGGCGATTGCGCTCAGCCTGGCGGAAAATGGCGCTAATCTGGTGGTCAACTATTTTCGCCATCGCCAGGAGGCGGAAAATACCGCTAAATCTATCCGCTCCAAAGGGGTGCGGTGTTTAACCGTCAAGGCTAATGTGGCTGACGATGAAGACATTAAAAACATATTCGAGCAGGTTAAAAATGAGTATGGAAGGCTGGATGTACTGATAAGTAATGCGGCCTCAGGAGTACTCAAACCGGCCCTTGAACTTACGGAAAAACACTGGCAGTGGACAATGAATATCAACGCCCGTGCCCTTCTCTCCCTGGCGCAACACGCAATACCATTAATGCAAAATGGGGGGCGCATTATTGCCGTTTCCAGCCTGGGGGCCGTGCGGGCTATCGAGAATTATGCTGCTGTGGGGGCCTCCAAAGCCGCCCTGGAATCTCTGGTGCGCCATCTGGCGGTAGAGCTGGCCCCGCGGGGTATCAATGCCAACGTGGTCTCTGCCGGCGCCGTGGATACCGAGGCCTTAAAGCACTTTCCTACCCGGGAAATTATCCTTGAGAAAACCCTGCAGCGCACGCCTGCCGGCCGGCTGACGACGCCGGAAGATGTGGCCAATGTAGTGCTTTTGCTTTGCAGTGATCTGGCCTCCATGATCCACGGACAGACGATAGTGGTCGATGGCGGCTACTCTATCCTGGCCTGAGCAAAGAAGCGGACGGATTATTGGCAGCAGGAGAGGCGGGCTGCAAGCGCCAGTATAACAAAAATGGGTACGTTAGTGAAATATCGCCAGATTAATATCTTGGTTGGGCATGATGCCCTGAGCCTTTAATAAGGCCTCATCACGCCGGCTTTGGGTTTTCACCCATCTTTCGTATAGTCTCAGGAGCCCGCCCTGGCTTTCGATGTCAGTTTGTTCCCTTACGTCTGCAAAGATGTCAACCATCGTCCTGAACTCCCGGGTTAACTCTATGAACAGCTCTTTTTGGGTTTTGTCCCAATATCCGGCGTTATAGATGTAGGCGAGGGTGCCGTAAGACTTTATGCCAAAGGCCATATAGTAGTCTATATCATAGGGCTTCAGCATTAAGCTGTCCGAGAAAAAACCAGACGTAAATAAGGTAAAATCACCGATGGCCTTATAGCCTTTTATTTTTTGTAGCAAGGGCTGCTTCAATAGTTCATAGTAAGCAATACAGACCGGCGTCTTTTCTAAGTCAAGCTCGTTGGCCTCCCCACCTGAATCATAGGTTGCCGCATATCGGGAGAGGAGATTTACCGCATACCACTCTGAGGTCTCAGACAGGGATGCTGTCTGTTTCTGAACGGCGCTTTTGACCCGTTCATAGAAAAATTCAGTTACCGTTGCTTTTACCTCGATATCTTTCTGTTCGGCTTCCATGCGACACCTCCGTGTGTATCAAGATGGGAATTGCCGGGTTCTTAGCGCGTTATTATAACGTATCGGTCAGGTTCATTCAGAGGATTACAAATTATGCTTTATTCCTGTCTCGTTGAGGGTCTCTGGATTGTTGAAAGCGGGCGTTCATTTGAAGGTGTGGAAGGGCAGGGCTTACGGAAGGATCGAAAATTGTTGGTGTTATCTCAGGCGTGGTTGGGCGATTATTTCTTTCTGCATCTCTATAATCTTTTTTATCCCCTGACTGGCCATTCGTTCCATTTTCTCGAGTTCTTCTGCGGAAAATGGCCTTTTCTCCGCAGAGGCCTGGATCTCGACGAACCTTTCATCGTCGGTCATAACAAAATTAGCGTCCACTTCGGCCTGTGAATCCTCGTCGTAGTTTAGATCAAGAAGGACCTCTCCCTTCACTATACCCACACTTATAGCGGCTATGTGGTTTCGTGCCGGTATGTCAATAATCTCACCGCGGTTATATAGATGGGAAAGGGCGTCATAGAGGGCGATGTATGCGCCGGTGATGGCTGCCGTGCGTGTTCCGCCGTCAGCCTGGATGACGTCGCAGTCCACCCAGAAGGTTCGTTCCCCCAAGACCGGAAGATCAACCACTGAACGTAGGCAGCGGCCGATAAGGCGTTGGATCTCATGGGTCCGGCCGCCTACACGTCCGGCAGTTGACTCCCGCAAATTGCGTGTAACGGTGGCCCGGGGAAGCATGGCATATTCGGCCGTGACCCATCCCGTGCCGCTTCCCTTGAGAAAATTTGGCACCTTATCGTCCACCGATACCGCACAGATTATTCGGGTATTTCCCATCTCAATAAGGACTGATCCTTCTGCATGGGAGATATAATTACGGGTAAGTGAGATATCCCTGATTTCGTGCGCAGCCCGGCCATTAAAACGCATAAAAAATCTCTCTTATTGACAGAATGCATCCTAACTAACTAAAATTAGCCTGAGTTGTCAATGAGAATAAGCTGCTATGAAGAAGATTTGATTTTGTCACCTGGTTGACACATGGATGGAAAATAATGACTGCGATCGGTGGTTATCAGTATGGCTGATAAAAAGGCGTTTATACTTGTCGTTGAAGATGAGCCTGATATTTCAGGCCTGATTTCCTATAACCTGGAAAAAGCAGGTTTTGAAGCGGCCAGGGCCCAGGACGGACGCACAGCGCGTTCTTTGATCCAAAAGAGACTGCCGGATCTCATCCTTCTGGACCTTATGCTTCCGGATGCCGACGGCACGGATATCTGTAAGAGTCTTAAGAGTAATGAGAAAACACGCCATATTCCGGTAATAATGGTAACCGCGAAGGGTGAAGAGATAGACCGGGTGGTAGGTTTTGAATTAGGGGCGGATGATTATATTGTAAAACCATTTAGCCCGCGTGAACTGGTTTTGCGCGTAAAGGCGGTCTTACAGCGGACCGGCCCCCGGGAGCCGCTTCCCAGAATACTTGATGCCGCCGGGATTAAAGTCGATCCGGAACGTCACCTGGTAACGGTTGACGGGATTCCGGTATCGCTCACTGTAACCGAATTCAATCTCCTGCACACCCTTTTGAAGGGCCGTGGACGGGTGCTGACACGTGAGATTTTGCTTGACCAGGTGTGGGGATACCACTTTGACGGTTATGCCCGCACTGTGGATACCCACATTAAAAGACTGCGGCAAAAGCTGGGCGCCGCCGGTCAGGTCATTGAAACGGTACGGGGTGTAGGGTATCGTTTTAAAGAAGAGAGTTCCCGGTGAAACAGTTTAAATGGAGACTATTCCTTACCTATCTGGCAGTAATCCTGGTGATATTTGCTGCTGCCCAGCTCTATGCGAGTTTTGTATTCAAGGAGACGCTCATTGCCGGCGTTTCCTCCGATCTGGAGTCTAAGACCTATTTGATAAAGACCGTCCTCGAAAGGTACCCCCGGCCGGGTTTGCACGCTTACGGGATCGACTCCATGGTTAAAGACATGGGGCGGGATATTCAACCCAGGATAACGGTTATCGGCCTGGACGGGGTAGTGATCGGGGATTCAGAAGTGCCGCAGAAAGATATCCGGGCCATGGAAAATCACGCCCATCGACCTGAATTTATGCAGGCCCTGAAGACGGGTTTTGCCACCTGTATACGTTTTAGCACCACATTGAAGAAGAAGTCGATATACTCTGCCGCCCTTTCCAAAAAAGACGGCCTTCCGGCTTACGTGGTTCGCCTGGCCTTGCCTTTAGATGGCGTTGAGGAAAAGGTGGCGGCAACCAAAAGTTACTTTTTAATGGCGGCAGCCGTTGGGCTTATCCTGGCCTTTTTCCTCAATCTGGTTATCGCCCACGGGCTTAGCAGGCCCCTTGGTGAAATGACCTTTGCGGCCCGGAAGATGGCGGAGGGCGATTTTGAGTACAGGATTCGCAGGATTCCCCAGGGTGAATTGGGTGTCTTGGCCGAGGCGTTGAACTCTCTTTCCAGTCAGCTGAAGACAAAGATTGCGGAGATAATGACTGAAAAGGGCAAAAACGAGGCCATATTGAGGGGGATATCCAGCGGGATAATGGCGGTGGACAAAGAAGGCCGGATTATCCTGTTGAATCAGGCCCTGCGAGATTCCTTTGCTGTAGATCTGGATGTTTTCGGCCGGCCGCCGGTTGAGGTTATCAGGAGCATCCCCTTACAGGAGGCTTTCACGATTGTACTAAAGGCGCGCGCTGCGCGGAGGCTGGAAATCCCGGTTGCTTATCCGAGAGAGAGGGTATTTGATGTCCGTATCGTTCCTCTTTTTGCTGCTGACACCATACAGGGGGCCATTGCCGTCTTCCATGATGTGACGGACATCCGGCAGTTGGACCAGATTCGGAAAGACTTTGTGACTAATGTTTCCCATGAATTAAAGAATCCCCTGACCGCTATCAAGGGATATGCGGAAACCCTGCTGGATGGTGGGATTGATGACCAGGAGAAGGCCCAATCATTTATCAGAATTATCAGCGAACATGCAAATCGTATGGATAATCTGATTCAGGACATACTGGCCCTGGCCAGGCTTGAGGCCCAGGGAACTGAGATATCCAATGAGCAGGTAAGTGTGAAGGAAGTAGTGGAGGGTTCACTAAGAGAGTTAGGTCCTCAAGCGGAAAGTAAGCGCATAAAGTTCGCACGGGAGTTCCCGCCGGAAGATATTACTGTCCGGGGCGACCATGAAAAATTATCTCAGGCCGTTGTGAACATCGTGGATAATGCCATAAAATACTCTCCTCCGGATACGAAGGTCACAATTACCTTATCTGAATGCGAAGGAGAGGTCAGAATCGATGTCCGGGATGAGGGCCCGGGCATTCCCAAAGAGGATCAGGAGAGGATATTTGAGCGATTTTACCGGGTGGATAAGGGCCGTTCGCGCGTCGCCGGTGGCACGGGCCTGGGTCTCTCTATAGTCAAGCATGCAATTTTGGCGCATAAAGGCCGGGCCTGGGTGGATAGTGAACCAGGGGAGGGTTCGACGTTCCATATCGTCCTTCCGAAGCACGTTGACCGTTAGACGTTTTCCATGATTTGTTGCGAGCTTCGGATTTCTGAACTCCTGGGCCTGCCGGGAGAAGACCTGTCCTGTCAGGAGCCAGGTTCGATATTCTAATTTTGTCATCGGTGTATTACGGGCAGGGCAGGCGAACCAGCAGCAGGGCTCAGCGTTGTGTATGGAGACCCAGGGCGGGTATGCTCATCTCCGGAAGATTTCGCAGCGGTCTCCTTTAACATCTGATAAGCTATTTGATATGTGGATAGGGCAGCCTGGCTCTTACTGTTATCTAAAAGAAATGGAATCATTCTGTTTACCGATCTTTCGATCTCCGGATCATATTGCACAAAACCAAGATCGGTCAGATGAATATCCAGATACTTTTCCGTGACCGTACGCACTACTTTGGAGGCCTCGCGGTCTTTATCCTTTTTTACCATATTAGCCACGATCTTGACATCGAAGCTATCTGTTATCTGACAAAGTCTTAAGTAGTTTTCTTCGCTAACCTCCCGGACTATATGTTTCAACTCACTCATGGAGCTTATCTTTTCCTCTCCGGAGCCGCCGGCAAACCTGGTTATCAGGGACGAAAGCGCTTCGTTTTGGGAGAATTCCCGCGATAACCGCCTTAGAAGGCTACTTTTGATGAAACCATAAACGTTCTGAAGAGAAGTAGCCTGGGGGGTAAATACAGCAATCTTTCCTGTCGCATAAAGGAAGAAATCCAGAACGTTATACGAAGTACCCGCCCCCAGATCAAGAATAACAAAATCAGTAGGCAGATTATTTAGCTGGTTAAGCAGTCTCATCTTCTGCGTATATTTAGGATTGGCAAGGCTCAGCATATCATCAGCCCCACAGATCAGTTTCAGATTTTCGTGGGGCGTATCGATGAGGACGTCACTCAATTTATCCACTTTCTTGCCGATAAAATCCTGGAGGGTTACACTTGGATAACGTATGCCAAGTAAAATGTGGAGATTCGCCCCTCCCAGGTCAGCGTCAACCACTGTTACCTTCCTGCCCAGCTTGGCCAGCCAGATGCTCAGGGCCAGAGTCAGGACGCTTTTGCCCACCCCGCCCTTTCCTCCTCCTATCGCCCACATTTTATGCTGCACCATATTTAATGATCCTGCTATTCGCTAATCCCGAGACTATCCCAGAGATCCCAGAGCATATTATGGTCTTTGGCATCGACCGCCAGGAATTTCTCTATGTTCTGTAAGTGGAACCGGGTCATCTCTACGAATTGCATACCCAGCATGACTACATGCTTGGCCTGTCCTGCACGTGTCCCCCACCGGACTTCTCCCAGCAAAAAAAATCGCTGACTCACGAAGGGGATGTTTATCTCTATCTTGATCCGTCTTCCCAGGAGATCGTTTATGTCCAAAGGATTATAACCCTCCTGGAGATATATGCACATGCCCTCCCTGGACAGGTTGCTGACAAACCCATCATACCTGGCCGGAAGGCCATACTGCACCCACTCAGGATCAACTATAAAAATTCTTATCGGATGATAGATCTCGTGACGCTTTTCGCGACGGCGTTCGGAAGGATCCACCAATTCCTCCAGCGACGGTCATACCTTTTATATTTGTTATCTTTGTTATTCATCGGATTCCCCCGGCATTATCTTTAATCATCTTGGCTTTGAATTTTCATGATCTACATTTTGGGGCTATCAGCGATCGGCAATCAGAAAATGGAATACAGAATACAGGAGTCAGAAGCCGTGAAACGAGAGACGAAAGACGTCCGACATCTCACGTCTCGCATCGAACGTTTGAGGCTGACTGCCGACTATGGACTGCTGATAAAGGCCTTGTGGGGTGAAAATCGTCACTTCGGTGGTACTTTTTTGACACAGGTAAAAAAACTTTTGGTCCAGCCAACTCGCTCCCTAACTATAAATATAATAAAATCGATAAGTTAAATGCTTGAGCGGTTTATAATAAATAATGGCACATATTTTGCTTATTCAATAGCTTGACAGTAGTTATATAAGATGTTATTTTTTTGACATACATTTTTTATAAGGAGGTGGAGACATGAATTGCTTGAAAAAACCATATAAGCCGACACAGCAGGCAATATGTATGAATTGTAAACGAAGATGCGCGCGGGCGGGCCGCCAGATGAAGAAGTGAATCTACGGTAATGCCGGACTGAGGCACGTAGATATGCCTTAGTCTTTTAGGCCGATGTTATCTAAGGCCGGGGGGTTTATTTGAAATTACCCAGAGACGTTCATGCAGCGGCTGAATCCTGCCGAATACATAGTAAAGGGGTCAGCAATTCAATAGTAAGGCATAACCTATGAACAAACGGGAGATTGTCAGGATATTGCTTTTGAGCCCGTTATACCTGCAGATGCCGGTAAAGGAACGGATGAGGCTGGTCTTGGAGATGGTGCGTCGATACGCGCCCTCGGAGCGCTAAAACCCATAAAAAGGCTTCTTCCTTTCCCTCCTTTATTATTGCCTTCAATCCGAATATCACTTGAACACCTTAATCCCTTGGGACCGCGAGCATTCGATCCACTGCTTTTTTAGCCCGGATACGAACTTCTTCCGGTACGTGAACCACATTCTTAAGCTCAGAAAGCGCCGCGATAACATCCCCAAGACGGGTAAGCTTCATGTGTTCACAGACCATCTTATCCGAAGCCGGATAAAATCTCTTCATAGGATTTTGTCTCTGTAACGGATAAAGAAGCCCAACTTCGGTGCCAATAACGAACTCTTCAGCCTTTGCCTCGCGCACAAAAGCAAGCATGCCCGTCGTGCTGCGTACGGCATCAGCCAGGTCAATAACCTCCGGACGGCACTCGGGATGGGCCAGGAACAACGCCCCCGGATGCCCTGCCTTAGCCTTCAACACATCCTCCACGCCTAAATTTTCATGTATCGGGCAATACCCCTCCCAGTATATTATCTTCTTACCTGTATGCCGCTGGGTATATTGAGCCAAGTTTCGATCCGGGGTTATTAAGACCACGTCGGCATCCGTCAAAGAATTGACTACTTTTATGGCATTAGCCGAGGTACAACAAATGTCACTCTCGGCCTTGACCTCGGCCGTGGAGTTTACATAAGTAACCACCGGAACCCCGGGAAGAGACGCCTTCCTGTCGCGTAGCGCATCCGCATCGATCATATCCGCCATCTCACACCCCGCATCCAGCCGGGGCAAAATAACGGTCTTATCCGGACAAAGGACGGCTGCGGTCTCGGCCATGAAGCGTACCCCACAAAAGACGATCACTTCGGCGTCGGTTTTGGCCGCTCTAACACTCAGATCCAGAGAATCTCCGGTCAGATCGGCAACATCCTGGATTTCAGGGAGCTGGTAATTATGCGCCAGAAGTATGGCATTTTTTTCTTTAAGGAGTCTGCGGACTTCCGACTGTAGTTTTTCCAGAGACATTTAAAACCCTTTCATTACTTCCACACCTCGTTGTGGGGATTATTTGTCTATAACCTCTGTCCCTTTTGGAGGGGAAAAGGCAAAAATATGGTCATCCAGGGGTCCGTTTATACGCTGCCCTTTTAAATGAAGGAGAGTAGTATTACTGAAATGGTCTTTGGAGAGTATGCTATCTATAAGGAATGTATCTTTTTTTATCCACAACTTTATCTCACTCACCTGCGGGTGGGTGTAGCGCGGCAGGAGCGTCAGGATATAAAATTCCCCCCCGGCCTTTTTACTCTCCGGAGCCATAACAATAACAAAATCTTTCTTAAAATCCCCCCGCCCTAAAAAGAAATCCATGGTTAGCTGCGATTGCAGGTATGCCCGGGCATCACACCTATAGGCACGTTTTTCTGCGGCTATATAAATCCACAGCGTCTTTCCGTCGGTCACCATCTCCTGTTTATCCGGCCTTAAGTAATCCCACCGCATACACCCCGGTTTTTTAAAGTAAACTCTGCCTTCCGCCAGACGCCGCTGATTGAGCGACGGCAGCGTGGTCTCCTGTTCAAAATCGGCCTCTATACTCTTAATGGTATTATAGCGCTCCTGTAAGCGAGCCACTATGTTATCAACGGTCAAGGGCTTCGCAAATGCCTCGCCGGCGCTAAGGGCTAGAACAAAGAGCGAGACAAGGGCCAGGCGTACCTTCTGGCCGTGTGTCTTCCTATAGAAATGGAAAAAATACATGCTAACCCAATTTATGTACAAGAACTTCACGTGGCTTACTCCCATCCGCCGGGCCAACAATGCCCTCTTTTTCCATGGTTTCAATCATGCGCGCCGCCCGGTTATAACCCACCCGCAGACGTCGCTGAATCATAGAGATAGAGGCCTGCCTGGTCTCCAGTACCAACTTCACTGCCTCTTCATATTTCTCATCATAGTCGGCGCCGTCTTCCATTTCCCCTTCCGTTTCTTTTACCTCCAATATCGTTTCGTCATAGGATGGCTCCTTCTGCCCCTTCAGGAAGTCAACCACCCGCATGATCTCCACCTCAGATATATAGGCCCCGTGAATACGCTGCAATTTAGCTGTACCCGGAGGGAGAAAGAGCATATCACCGGCGCCCAATAGATTTTCAGCCCCGCCGGTATCCAGAATAGTACGCGAATCTATTTTGGATGACACTTGAAAGGAAATACGCGTCGGGAAATTGGCCTTGATCACACCGGTCAGGACATCCACTGAAGGACGTTGAGTGGCCACCAGCAGGTGAATACCCGCGGCCCGGGCCATCTGGGCCAGCCGGGTTATATGTCCTTCCACCTCGTGTGAGGAAACGAGCATAAGGTCGGCCAATTCATCGATTACAATAATAATGTAAGGAAGGGGGTTATCATTATTCTGGTTGTACTTATCAATATTCTTGGCCATTTTCTCCTCAAGCAGGACATAGCGGCGTTCCATCTCTCCTACCGCCCAGCCCAATGCCTTTGTAGCCTTCTTCGGTTCGGTAACTACCGGATACAGGAGGTGCGGTATATCCCCGTAGGCCGAAAGCTCAATCCGCTTGGGATCGATCATCAGTAAACGCACATGGTCTGGAGTGGATTTAAAAAGGATGCTGCAGATGGTGGCGTTGAGAAATACGCTCTTTCCCGCACCGGTGGCCCCGGCGATCAGAAGGTGGGGCATTTTAGCCAGGTCAGTCACTACCGGCTGGCCGACGATATCCTTGCCCAGGGCCATAGTCAATTTCGATGAGGCGCTGGAAAAGGCCTCGCTTCCTAATATTTCCCCCAAGTAAACCGATTCCCTATAGGTATTGGGAATCTCAATCCCTATAACCGACTTCCCCGGTATCGGGGCAACAATTCGTATATTTCCGGCCCGAAGAGCCAGGGCCAGATCATCGGCTAATGAGGTAACCCGGTTGATCTTCACACCGGCGGCCGGCTCGAATTCATACATGGTGATGACCGGCCCCGGACATATCTCCGTCACTTTACCGGCAACGCCAAAATCGGCCAGCCTGTTCTCCAGGAGCTGGGCATTGGCCAGGAGACTCTCCTTGTTTCTTTCCCGCTCTTCTTTAAGCGGGACATCGAGTAGGGAAAGGGGCGGCAGTTTGAAATCACCGGCCGCGCGCATAAATGGCAGCTCCTCCTGGACCGGAGGCAAGACTATCCCAGTCTTCTCACTGTGTACAGGCTCTGCAATGCGCGGCGCCTCCTTTTTCTCACCGGGTTTAGAGGGTTCTGCCTTTTTGGCCCTGTTTGCTGATTTCAGTTTCCCCGTCAATACCCCCATTTTATCCCTTGTCCTATGCCATAAAAGATAGACGGAG
>QYQD01000005.1 GCA_007280345.1 Deltaproteobacteria bacterium
AGCATAAGGATCGGTGGGGGACAAGACGGCACAGCCCGGAAGGATGAGAACCATGATCATGATTATGGCTACCATGTTGGCAATCTGATTAATCATTTACCTGCCTCTCTTTAATCAACCTCTCTCAAGTCTCATCATCGGGCTAGCCAGCCGTCTCGCCAGTGAGAAAAGCATAATACCTGTAAACTAAACTTCTGAGATGGGAACTCCGGCGTGCCTCAGGGACTCTCCCCCTGCCTGGCCCAAGCCGGTGTGGTCTTTCTTCATTCGAAAGCTTCATACCTCTTCCAGAGTAAATGATAGGAGACCGGCTGATAAAGGAGTATGATTTGAATCATATGAAAGCAGATTTTCTAAGATTATCTTGAGAGTAGAGCTATGTTGGCAGGGTTACCGATCTTCGCCAATCTTTCGCCGGAGTATCTGCAAGCGCTGGAAGAGATGGCCCAGGAGATTTTTCTGGCCAAGGGAGCGCTGCTTTTTGCCCCCGGAGATTCCTCCCGAGGTTTTTTTGTGGTCCTTGACGGCGCGGTAAGGGTTTACGGGATGTCTTCCCAGGGCAAAGATATTACCCATGAGATCGCCGGTCAGGGGAGCGCCTTCGCCATAGCCAGTCCGTTTGCCGGGACCTACCATTGCTTTGCGGAGGCGTTGAAAGACAGTCGGCTTTATCTGATAAAAAAGCAGGAATTCTTAGACCTGGTAACCGGTGATATAAAATTCGCCGCCGAATGGATCAGAATGCAGTCCCGCATGATCATTCACCTCCGGAGGCGCCTGGCCGACCTCACGCTCAAACCCCCTAAGGAGAGAATCGTCAACTACATCCTGCTCCTGGCCGAAATGCAAGACTCTCGATCCATTACCCTTCCCGTGCCGCGCAAAGAGCTGGCGACCTTCTTGGGTATGACCCACGAGACCTTCTACCGAACCACCAAGGAATTATCAAATGATGGTCTGGTGCGGTTTACCGGACAAACCATTGACATCTTGGACCAGGACCGGCTGGCGGAAATGACGGAGTGAACAGCTTTTCTCTCACTCGCCTTGAATGGCGTCTTCTTACTCAGAGGCAGGCTTTCGCTACCAGGGCTTAAAATAGAAGAATGGAAAGGCAGGCTGCGGCGGCAACAATCCAGAGGAGGTTCACCCGAAAAACAATCAAGGCAGTGCTCGCAACGACCATCATGGCCAGGCACTTTAAATCGATGAGAGCAGCCAATCCCATCTGCACCGTCACCAGGACCAGCATCCCCATCAGGGCAGCGAGAATGCCCTGGATCATCGGTCGTACCCACCAGCCTTCCTTAATCCTTTGGTAAAACGGCGTCAGAAAGATAATCATCAGGATCGGAGGCAAAAATATGGAAACCGTGGCCACCGCAGCTCCCAATAATCCCTTGAGCCAGTAACCGACAAAGGTGGCGGTGATGATAATCGGGCCAGGAGTCACAAAACCCAACAGAATGCCGTCTAAAAATTGCCGCAAGGTGAGCCAGCCCAGGTGGTCTACCATATCCCATTGCAAGATGGGGATCATGGCGTATCCACCCCCGAAGGCCACTACGCTAATCTTGAGAAAAATCCACGACATCAGACCCAGGTTGTGGTTCAAGTTCCAGAGGCCCCAGACACCCAAGGTCAGGGCTGTGACCGTGCCCGTTATCTGGGTGATAATGAGGCCGAGGTCAGGGGCGGGGCCGGTGGGTGCCACGGTCCCCAATCTTTCCTCGCAGGCAAACCTTAACCCCAGAACCAACCGCAGGCAACCTGCCGCCAGAAACACCAGAAGATAGTTGACCCTAATCCAGAGGGCCGCCAGTGCCAGGAGAGCAATGACGAGGTCTATCCAGTGCCGCCGGATGATGGGAGTAAGCCGCCATAGGGCTTGAACCAGTAAGGCGATGACTACGGCGCTGAATCCCCGGGAAACTGCCTTCACCCAGGCGAGATCGCCATAGCGGAAATATAGCAATGAAAGGCCCAGCATGAGGAGAAACGCGGGGAGAATGAAAGCACCCGCTGCGGCCAGACCTCCCCGGCCCCGGCGCAGGCGGAAGCCCACATAAGTGGCCAGTTGTACCACCGTGGCCCCCGGCACCAACTGGCATAGCGCCAGGCCATCCAAAAAGTCTTTCTGTTGCAGCCAGCCTTTTTCCTGGACCACCCGGAAGCGGATAGGTTCCACCATGGCCAGGCCGCCATAGGCGGTGGCGCCCAGATGGAGAAAGGTCCGGGTTATCTCCCACACCGATGGTGTGTTCATAGGGTTACCGGCTCCCTCCTTCTCAGTAAAAAAATCTCTCTCCGGCACCGATTCCTTGCTGAGAATCATTTCGCTTTATCCGATAGATTGACGGTTATATTTGGGGCAGTTTTACCGTAAAGGTGCTCCCACCTCCGGGAGTGCTATCCACTTCTGCGGTGCCCTGGTGGTCGATGACGATCTTGTTGATGACCGCCAGTCCCAACCCTGTGCCTTTGTCTTTCGTAGTAAAGAAGGGGTTGAAGATTTTCTCCAGCGTTTCAGGGTCCATACCTTTCCCCGTATCCTGAACGGAGAACCAAATCTGTCCATCGGTTACTCCGCTGGCCAGGGTAATCATTCCTGCTCCTTCGGTTGCCTCCATGGCATTCTTGATCAGGTTGACCAATACCTGCTTCATCTGGTTGCGATCAGCTTCAACAGGGGGCAGGTCCCGGTGCAGGCGGTCGGTCATGCTTATTCCTTTTTCTTTTTCCGCCTCTTGCATCAAGGCCTGCACCTCCTGGATCACCTGGTTTATATCGACTTTTTGCATTAGCGGAACCGCCGGGCGGGTGAAATCCCGGAGTTCTCCCAAGAAACTTTCCAGGCGCCTCACTTCATCGATAACCATTGTGAATTTCTCTCCTGCAGCAGGATCCTCCCCAAAACGGCGTTCCAATTGCCGAATCATTCCCCCGATAACCATCAAGGGGTTCTTGATTTCATGGCTCACATAAGCGGCGGCCTCACCTACAGCCGCAAAATGCTCGGCCCGCAGCAGCCGGTCGTGGGATTCCTTTAACTCCCGGGTCTTCAGGTCCACTTCCCTGTCCAGGGCCTTGTTCCAGATTAAAGCCATGACCGTAAACCCTCCGCCGGCGATGAGCATCACCAGGAAAAACAACCCCACCAGAAACAATACCTGGTGCATGACCTCACCCACCCGGCCGGACACCTCCACCACCGGGGCTACGACCGCTATCCCCCAGATATTGTGGGTAGGGTCCTCTCTCTCGGTAACGCTCCTGATGAGACCCTTGTCGAAGCGAACCGGGGTGAAGGCGGCTAACTTGGGGGTAAGCCCCAGGCGCTGGCGATGCCAGCCGGAGTGATACTCCGTCGTGCCTTCCTGGCCCTGAAGGAGGCGCTCATGGAGTTCCTTGAGCCCCTGGAAAATGATTTGAGGATTGCGGGCGATGCGAACGGGGATGGCAGGCTGGCCCACAAAATCTTTTTCATAATGAGCCAGCATAGTTTCATCCTGGTCGATGATCCAGGCATACCCGGTCTGGCCCGAACGGACATCGGCGATTGCCTGTCCGGAAATAAAAATGGGATCAAGGAGAAGCTCCATGACCCCGGAGAATTTGGAAGAAAGACCGCCACTATAAAGCGGGGTCAATAAACGCATCAATTTGCGGCCCTGCCAGGGAACGTCTGGATAAGAAAAAGTCTTGCTCAAATAAAGTCGGCCCCGGCTTGCGGTATTCATGGCCCACCCCAAGTATGCAGGCGGCAGTGACAAGCTTGCTGGCGGAGGGGGGTTGGCTGAGACGCTGAGAGCCTTTACCAAGGTACCTTGGGTATCATACCAGCGAATCTCTAAGACGCCGAACCGCCGGTGTCTTTCAAACCGTTCCCCTAAAAATGCTTCAAATCCCATGGGTCCAGGCTGGGTTTCCTGGAATAATCCGGCATATCCCGAGAGAGCGTTTCTTAAAAAATCGAAATAAGTTTCAACGTTACCGGCAACTTTTCGTGCGATCGTCAATTGTTGCTGGTTAAATTGCTCTCGGAGGATAAGTTCTACCCTTTGATTAAGTTGTTTCCAATAAAAGAAAAACAAGATAGAGATAAGGACAGCCCAGAAGAGGATAGCTGCGATTATTCTCGGAAGGGATATCATCCCTCGCAAGCGGTCTATTTTTAGATCCATGGCGCCCTCTTTTTTACTCAGTTACAGCTAATCTATATCTTGTAAATATTTTTGTTAATCAAGATGTAACACTACGGAAAAGCTATTGAATACGGCCCACACCGGATCGTTTGCGCGCAGTTCGAGTCGGCGGCCGCTTTTGCTGGTTACCAGAGAGCATAGCTGCGTCCCATCGGCGATTCTTACGACATACTCAGTGGTGACCTTGCCCTTAATGATTTTTTCAATGGTTCCCTGAAACATATTTTCCGCGCTGCATTTGGGTTCCTTATCCCCTTTCTGCAAAACCACCATGGGAGCTTTGACTTCGGCCGTGATCAGGGTCCCCGCTTTGAGACCCAGTCTTGCTAAACTGTCATTGGTGATCACCGTGGTCAGTGGATATCCCCCGATGGTAACCAGTTCCACTTTCGCCTGAATGTCCCCCTTTTGGATGGCACTGATTTTGCCAAAAAAAGTATTACGAGCGCTGGTTTTTCTGCGGGACTCTTTTTCTAGAAAAAATTTGGTCACTTGGTGAATGTCATCGTCGGAAAAAGAGACAAATGAAGCGGTCAAATTGGGCGTTGAATGCCCCAAGATTCTTTGCACCACCGGCAATGGTAGATTGTTCTGCATCAACTCCACGGCCCGCGATTTTCGAATCGCGTCCGGACCTCCCAACTCTTTGGGAAAACCGCAAGTAGTCGCCCGCTCATAGAACTTGCGGCGGACGTGCCCGGGGTCCACGTCAAAGAGACTCCCCAGAGATTCCTGGAAAGCAGGATCAGCCAGCGCCGCCTGAATTTCTTGAGAAAGCGTTTCCGGTATCTGGACATCCCGGGGGGGACGCCCCGAGGTAGCATCCGGTTTGCCGAAAAGAATTGATTGCCGCTGATGATTGATGTCCTGAAACGGATCGAGAGCCAATACCTCATTCAACTTGGCGCCGGTATAGCGGATCAGCAGAAAGATGAGCAAGATGCGTTTACGGGACAAGCGCACGTCCGACCTGGCCGCGCCCTCCGCCCATTGGCGGAAAGATTGTTCCAGCCGACTGAGCTGGGCCGTGTCCAGATAACGGCTACCGTTCGGTACGGAAATGATGCGGGCGTGACTGGTGCGTCCCGGCCTCGACAAAGGCCGATCATCCGGTCCCTGGGGCTCCAAAGTGGGTTTTTCCTTCGCCATATCCCCTCTCAGGCAGTTTCTCTGTACTTCTAAACATATTTTAAAATCTTAGCAAGGCGACCCTAATCTGCTTGACACATCTTTGGGCGCCTTGGTATATTGACATGAATTATATTATATTCGTGTCTATTGTGTCAGCCTAATTTTTTTCCGGATTTCTCACAGGAGACCAACAACCATGTTCTTCCCCGTTAGCGGCGTTGAAACGCATCCTGTCGTGCCTTTTCTGGTCGCCCTGGTAGTCTCTTCGTTCACTTCCATGGGCGGAGTCTCCGGGGCTTTTTTACTCCTGCCTTTTCAGGTGAGCGTGCTGGGCTTCACCAGTCCGGCGGTCAGTCCCACCAACCTGGTATACAATGTCGTCGCCATTCCCAGCGGTGTCTATCGCTATCTCCGGGAGGGCCGCATGAACTGGCCTCTCACCTGGGTGGTGATCCTGGGGACCTTACCAGGGCTCTTGTTCGGCGCCCTGATCCGCGTCAATTGGCTACCGGACCCTAAAAACTTCAAGCTTTTCGTCGGCTGCGTGCTTCTCTATATCGGCGTCCGGCTGCTTTATGACCAGACCCCCATGGCCAAACGCAAGAAGGCCAAGATCCAGGAATTTGAAGCCCAGGTCCAGGAAAGGCTGAAGGCAGTCATGGCGGCAAGCGGCCAGAGCAGCGGCCGCGGGCTGCCCCCCGCCGCCCGGGTCAAGACCGTGGCCTGGAGTTGGAGGGAAGTATCTTACGAATTTCTGGGCGAGACCTTCTCTTTCAGCGCCCCCGCGCTGTTCGCCCTGGCCCTGGCGGTGGGCCTCATCGGGGGCACCTACGGCATCGGCGGCGGCGCCATCATCGCGCCCTTTGTGGCGGCCATCTTCGGTTTGCCCATTTATACCATCGCCGGCGCCGCCCTCATGGGCACCTTGATCACCTCCGTGGCTGGAGTGGCGATTTACTACTTCCTGGTTCCATTTTTCCCAGGCCAGGCGGTGGCCCCGGACCTGGCCCTGGGCGCGCTCTTCGGCGTCGGCGGGTTCTGCGGCATGTATATCGGGGCCAGGATGCAAAAGTTCATCAAGGCAAATATCATCCGCATCGGCCTGGGAATAGTTATTTCTGGATTGGCCCTGAAGTATATTGCCGGGTTCTTCTTTTAGAGAGACCTAATAGCGCGGTTTATTCCAGTTTGAACAATAGATAGAAATGATCTCTGCCCTCTATCCGCACCGCAAATAATTTTAATTGATATTATAAATGGTTACCATATATGGAACTCATTTTCCACCAAATTGTAATTTTTGTAAATTGTAAAATTTTATCCCCCAATGTCAGATTTGATCTGATCTCGATTTGATGGTTGTTCCTCAAATCTTGGTCATCACAACTAATGCTTCTTCAGGTACTCATTCCCGTTGTCGATCACCACGTCGTCCTCCAGGCACTTCCCCTTGAGCTTATCAAGATAAATTTTCAGGGCCCCAGCGTCGGCCAGGGGGAACCAAACCCCTTTCTCCCCGGCGGGCGGCGGCGGTGGGGTCGGCTGGGAATGAAGGACCGGCGCCTCCGGCATGGGTGGCTTGGGGAGGGTCAGATACCCGCCCCGGGAACCGCAGCTACTTGAGATTATTAAAATCGCCAGACAGGCCAGCAGCGTCGCCAGCCTCGACCTTTTGACGAGTCTCCTCCACGACCTTCTCCACCTCATGCTGCACCTCCTCACGCCCTTGGGCGATTTCCACCTGGGCCTGGTAGCCATCGGCCCGGG
>QYQD01000049.1 GCA_007280345.1 Deltaproteobacteria bacterium
GTCTTTTCAGGGAACGGCCTCATCGGGCGGCCTCCCGGTTTATTTATTACCCTGTCCACCATGCCACAACCAGACCCGCCTGTCAACTTGAGGTCTCTGCCGTAATCTGCCGCAATTTGCCGTAAGAAGCATGAGCCTTTTCCCGGCGAACGGGACTTGGGAAAGGCGGGCGTTTTCAGGAATCGGGGGAGCCGGTCGAGAGCACTACCTGATGGGTTGGCGGGAATTATCGGTCCGAGACGATTTTTTTGCCGGAAAAGATGGCCGGGGCCAATCCTGGGGGTGCAAAACGCGGGGCAATCTGCGAAAATGTCAAACAACCGCCGCCGCTACCTCGGGCAGGTTGCCTCCGGCGGCCATGAGCGCCTATAGCCTGGCGCGGGGGTGGCGGGCCGGCGCGTAAACCGGTTGACGCCACCATGGGGGGATCGAATCATGACCGCATGGCTGAAACTTCTAACGGTATCCGTCCTCCTGGTGATTAGCGCCTGTGTCTCCGCCGGCACCAAGGCCATTACCGACGCCGGCGTCGTCTCCCAGATCGAGGTGGGCAAGTCCACCCGGGCCGACGTCACGGCCCTCCTGGGTTACCCGATCACGGCCTCCTATGGCGACCAGGGGGAGGAGACCTGGCATTATACCCGGATCACCACCGCCCCCACCGCTACCGCTTTTGTGCCCGTGGTCAAAGCCGTTACCCCCTCTTTAGGCGAAACCATCCGGGAGCTTGCCGTGACCTTCAGCCGGGACGGCACCGTGAAAAGTCTGGGTTTGAACCAGCCTCCCAAGAGCCCCGCTCCCTCCGGTTGACCGGGTGCTGTCGACGTTCGGGCTTTCTTAACCCCCTGATTTATCCGATCTTCCCCCTCAACCGCGCTGCAAAAATTGTCCATTGATCGCCAAATGGTATAAGACTGATTTCAACCGGCCTGAAACTTGGAAGAACTTACAGAAAAGGCGACCGACGCGGTCGCCCTGTAAGCTGGTAATATTTTTTCCTGTCTGATTATTTTTTATCTTGCGCGCCCTCAGGTGATGAGCCCGCCTTTTCCCAGCCTCCGCCTAAGGCCTTGTAGAGGGCGATCAGGTTGGTATCCACGGTGCGGGTGCTTTGTGCCAGGGCATCTTCGGTAGTAAACAGCGAGCGCTGCGCGATGAGGACGTTCAAGAAATCCGACTTGCCGGCAAGGTAAAGCGTCATGGCGAGATCCACGGCCTTGCGGTTGTTAACCACGGCCTCGGATAGGGATTTGCGGGTTTCCTGTTGCTTGGCATAGGCCACCAGCGCGGTTTCCACATCCTTCAAGGCGGTGAGCACGGTCTTTTCATACGTCAACAGCGCTTGCTCCGTGAGGGCATCCTGGACTTTGATATTATAGTAAATGCGGCCGCCCGCAAAAATCGGCCAAGTGACGCTGGGGCCCCAGGACCAGAAATTACTGGTCCATTTATCCAACCTGGCTACGTCACTGGCGGACAAGCCAAAGGACCCGGCCAGGTTGAACTTGGGGAACAGGTCGGCGGTGGCCACCCCGATGCGGGCCGTAGCGGCATGGATCCGGGCTTCGGCCCGGCGGATGTCCGGGCGGCGCCGCAGCAGCTCTGAAGGCAGGCCCACGGGAATCTCCAGGGGGGTGGGAGGAATCGGAGCTGCCTTGGCTAGGTCTTGCGCCAGGGCCGCCGGCTCCCGCCCCAGCAGCACCCCCAGGCTGTAGATGGCCGCCCGGGCCGAGGACTCGAAAACCGGTATCGTGGCTTCGGTGGTGGCTACCTGGGCCCTGGAGTTGGCCACATCCAGGCCCCCCACAAAGCCGGCGTCATGCCGCTTCTGGATGATTGCGGCATTATGCTTTTGCGCCTTCAGGTTTCTGCGGGCAATGTCGATCTGCTGTTGAAATCCCCGCAGGTTGATATAGTTGCTCCCCACGTCGCCCACCAGGGTGATCAGGACGTCGCGGCGGTCTTCCTCCGCGGCCCGGAGGTCGGCGGTGGCGGCCTCGACGTTGCGCCGCGTGCCGCCAAAAATATCGATTTCCCAGGTGGCATCGAGACCCGCCTGCCACAAGTTCCGGAGTCCCCCGACGGTGGCGATGGCGCCGCCGCCGCCGACTTCGCTGGAGCCCTGGCTCCTCTGGTAAAGCGCCGAAGAACCCAGCTGGGGCCAGAGGGGGGCGCCCACCACCCCCCGGGCCGCCCGGGCCTGGCGAATGCGGGCCTCGGCCAGGCGCACATCCAGGTTGGCGCGCACGGCCATTTCGACCAGGGAAGACAGGGTCGGATCGTTAAAGGCGTTCCACCATTCCACGAGTTCAACCGGATCGAGCGTGGTTTTGCTGGGCAGAGCCGGGGTGACGACATTTTGGCCGTCCCAGTCTTTGGGGACCTTGGTCTCCGGCGGGCGGTAATCCGGGCCCACGGCACAGCCTGAGCCGGCCACCAGACAAAGGGCCAGGCCTACAATTAATAAAAGTTTTCCACGTTTCGGGCTGCCGTCAGCCATTATAGACATGGGTACATTCACTTTCATTGGTAGCACAGCCTTTCCAGGCTGTGCCGTATTGAGCTCATCACTCTTCTATAGGTTCCCCTGGTTCCCATAAAAATGGGTATTCTTCAGGAGACTGGCATAATCCGGTTTTGACAGGATTATTGCGGATATAATTCCATTTTTCCAGATACTCATCATGATCTCTCACAATACGGTCAAAACTTTCTTCCTGCCATAAAGAGCCTTTACTGCCCCTGACTTTATTGATTTCCCGGGCGCTATAACCTTTAATGCCTTGCAAAATCTTACTTAGCGGATATTCCATTTCTGATTTAAATACAACAGGTTTCAATATTACATGCGCATGATCCGGCATCACCAATGCCGTTGTCACCCAATATCTTATCTGGTGAAAGTGTTTCATAGCATCCAGCACAATTCTTCTCTCATCCTCAGTAATAATCCCTGATTTAAAACGGAAAGTAATAAAATAAGTGCTGCCGGACAATTGCCAATGAGGCAGATTTCGGCGATTAATGGACAACTCATCTTTTTGAGCACAGGCTGGAAAGCCTGTGCTACCGGCTTTATTAGTTTCTTCTTCCTCATTTCATACCATTTTCTTAGGTTATAGCCCTATTGCTCTTGGTGGCACAGCCTTTCCAGGCTGTGCATGGTTCTTTTCAGGGTGACCATGGTTTCCAGAGAAATGGGTATGCCTCAGGAGTCTGACACAAAAAATTTATTCATAGCGCAGGGCAATGATCGGGTCCAGACGCGAGGCTTTCCACGCCGGATAAAAGCCAAACACCATGCCCACCGTCACGGAAACCGCAAAGGCGGCGACGATGGCGCCCAGGGATAATTCCGTCGGCCAACCCAGAAATGCCCTGACCAACAGGGAAATCCCCCGGCCGACCAGGATGCCCACCACCCCGCCGCAGAAACAGAGAATCACCGATTCCGCCAGAAATTGCTGCAGGATATCCCGGCTCCAGGCCCCTACCGCCATGCGCAGGCCGATTTCCCGGGTCCGCTCCGTCACCGACACCAGCATGATATTCATGATCCCGACGCCCCCGACCAACAGGGAGATCAGGGCCACCGCCAGCAAGAGCTTGGTCATCATGGCGCCGGTGGAAGACAGGGCCTTGGTCATTTCGGTCATATCCCGGATGCTGAAGTCATCCGGCTCCCCCGGGCCAATCCGGTGCCGCTCCCGCAGTATCTGGGTGATTTGCTTGATGGCGGCCGGGATTTCCTGGGTGGAGCGACCCGCAGTCAGGATCTGATCCACATTGATAAACCGCACCGGCTGGGGAGTATTCGCGGCCTGCGTAGCCGATGGTATGGGATAGAGTTGGTTTTGCGCATTAGGGTAGATCTGGTTGAGACTATTCACCGTCGAGGAGGCGCTGGCCCCGGAGCCGCTGCCGGCGGCGCTCTGGTTAGCGGTGGTCGCGGAAGCGCCGGTCACCCTAAATTTAATCGTCGTCCAGGGGGCGAGCAGGACATCGTCCTGATCCATGCCCATCATGTTGGCGCCTTTGGCGGTGAGGACCCCGATCACCCGGAAGGAGACATTCTGGACGCGAACCTCTTTGCCAATGGGGTTTTCGCCCTGGAACAGCTCCCGGACCAGCCTCTGGCCCAGCACGCAGACCTTGCTGGCATTGCGGACATCCCGCTCCGTAAACATATCGCCCTCGGCCAGGCCCCATTCCCGAACGTCGAGCCAGGCGGGGGTGGTGCCATAAATAAAGGAGGGCACCCAGTTGCGGTTGCCATAAATGACCTGGGTCCGGGCCCGGACTACCGGCACCGCGCCTCTGACCGCCGGGGACTCGTTCAGGATAGCCTCGGCGTCCTGGGGGGTGAGGGTCATGACGCTGCCCGCGCCGAAGCTGACGCCGCCGCTGGAGGCCGTACCCGGTAAGACTAACAAATTATTGGCCCCCATACTGGCAATGGTTGCCTGGATCGCTCTCGAAGAGCCGCTCCCGATCTCCATCATGGCGATGACCGCGGCCACGCCGATGACGATGCCGAGTGTGGTCAGGGCGGCTCGCATGACGTTGCGCCTCAGGCCGTGCAGCGCGGTCCGCACCATCCACTGGAGCCGTAGCCAGGCCAATCCTGAGCGCAGCTTGGTCACGACTTCTGAGCCCACCGGAGGAGATCCACCAACCTGCTCCCCCTGAGCCTTTTGAGTTTGGGGTTCTTCGGCTTCCACCCTCCCATCGGTAATCCTGATGATCCGCTTGGCGAATCGGGCGACGTTGGCATCGTGAGTGACCAGAATGATGGTCACCCCTGCCTCTTCGTTGAGTTTCCGGAATAGTTCCAGGACTTCATCACTGGTCTTAGAGTCGAGGTTGCCGGTGGGCTCATCGGCGAACAGGAGGGAGGGATTATTGATGAGGGCGCGGGCAATAGCCACCCGCTGCTGCTGCCCGCCGGAGAGTTGAGAGGGTTCGTGGTCCAGGCGCCCCGCCAGGCCTACCCGATGAAGCAAGTCTTCGGCCCGCTGGCGCGCCTCCTGGTCGGAGAGGTGCGCCGCGGTGTACGACAGCGGCATCGTCACATTTTCCAAGGCACTAGTCCGCGGCAGCAGGTTAAAAGTCTGAAAGACGAAACCGAGTTTCTGGTTCCGTAGTTGGGCCCACTCATCGGCTGACAGCGCCACCACATCCTGCCCCTCCAGCCAGTAATCCCCGGAAGAGGGGCGGTCGAGGCACCCCAGGATGTTCATAAGCGTGGTCTTGCCCGAACCCGAGGTGCCCATGAGGGCGACAAACTCGCCCTGAGAAACCGTCAGCGAGATGCCTTTCAGCACCGGCACGTCGATTTCGCCCAGGTGATAGGTCTTATATAAGTCGCGCAGCTCGATAAATTCCATGCAGGCTCTCGTTATCAACCCTCGCAGCCGGAGGCCCCTCCGGAAGTGAAGCTACTTTTTGCCGTCAGCGGCCTTCTTGAAGATTTGCGGTGTAAAGGGGCTGCCGCCAGGCGCAGGTTGCCCGGCCGGCTGGCTTTCCATTCCGCCCACTACCAAGGAGGTCCCTTCCTTGAGTTCAGCGCTTTCCACTTCCGTCAGGCTGCCGTCGCTCAGGCCGAGGGTCACCCGGACCGGACGCACCAGGTTTCCCTGGGGGACCCACACGAGGCCGCGGGCCTTCTCCGCCTTACCGGCCTTAGCTGCAGGCTTTTCCTGGGCTGGCGCCTCGGGCCCCTTCGACTTCTTGGGGCTCTCCCGGAACTCTCCCACTATCTGCTCCGGCTGGGGCGTCCAACGGAGCGCGGCGTTGGGGACGAGCAGGACATTCTTGCGTTCGCCCACAATAAACGTGACATTCGCGGTCAGATAGGGCAACAGTTTACCGCTGGAATTATCGGTGATAATCTCCACGGTGTAGGTGACCACATTTTGAGTCATGGTGGCGTTGAGCCGCACCTTGCCTACTTCCCCCGAAAAGACCTCACCAGGGAAGGCATCCACGGTGAAGGTGACCGCCTGCCCCGGCTTGATATGGCCGATATCGGCTTCATTGACCGAGACCCAGACCTGGAGACGATTCAGATCCTTGGCAAGGAGAAAGAGGCTGGGAGCATTGAGACTGGCCACCACGGTCTGGCCGATGTTGACCCGCCGGTCGATGATGACCCCTTTGACCGGCGATATAATGGTGCAGTAACTCAGGTTTTGCAGGGCCCGCTGCAAGGTGGCTTCGGCCTGGGACACGGCGCCTTGCGCCTGGACTATGGCGGCTTTGCCAACGGCGAGATTGGCCTTGGCAACTTCAAAGGCTGAACGAGACGCGTCGTAGTCGGTTTGCGACAGGGCGTCCGATGGTCCCAGCTTCTGGGCCCGCGCCCAGTCGCGCTCGGTCTGAAAAAGCTTGGCCTGCATTTGCCCCAGATCGGCTTGGGCCTTCTGGACTGCGGCCTTGGCCTGAGCCAGTTGGGCTTTGGCCGAGGCCGCGTCCGCGGCGTAAAGGGCGTCGTCAATCTTGGCCAGGACCATCCCGGCCCCGACGACGGAGCCGTAGTCCACCGCTTTGCCGTTCTTATCTTTGCCAAACGTCACGATCTTGCCGGCGACTTGGGCCCCGATATCGACTACTTCCTCCGGCTCCACCGTGCCCGTGGCGCTGATCGTCGCCTGCAGGTCGCCCCGCTTCACCTGGACTGTCTTAAAACCGGCCGACTTCCCGCTGCCGCGCAGCAGGTAGCCCAGGAGAGCCAGGGCGGCAACCACCGCCACGACGGCGATGACCAGGGTGCGCCTATCGGGAAGTCTCATTTTTTGCATCAGATATCCTCTGGCCACAGTGGCATAACCTTTTTATGGCCTCTCCTGACCCCAGCAAGAGGAGCCCCAGGAAAGGAGAATTGGGGGACAGGGAAACCAAATAATTTAAGCTCATTATGAATTGAATCCCCAACCCTGTCAATCTGGTTAGCAAATTCATCATTATTCTAGTAACCAATTTCGGAGGGAAATCCGGCGCGCCACATCGGGGCATCAACAGAGGGGAGCGGCGGCCCGCTTCGTCTGGCGCCGCCGCATGATCGTAAGGCCGCGGCCATCCTGGGGACGTTTCTTCACACCGCTCGTCCCGCGCTGAGGAATTGGTCCCGCCACCGGGAGAGCCCGGCCGCGGTCACACCGGGTCCGGGAAAGCAACTCCAGGTCTTAACCTCGCCACAACCGCCAGACGATCTCGACTTGTCGCCGGGGCGGAAAAGCGTCTTGTCCCCCTCTGGCCAGGGGCATGGCGACGCCTCCCGGGATGAGCTTATTTTATCCAAATCGGGGTTCAAAGGAATTGTCGACCAAACCAGGGGCGATGATTCTAAATGCCTGGAATTCAGAAAAATCATTGCCTTTTTTGAAAATCCTTTGCTATTATTTAGACTTAAGGTAAGAAGTTCCAAAGCACCGTCTTTAGTCAGCCAACCCTGGGTTGACGTATCATCTCGACTAATTAGCCTACTTTCTCTATAATTAGGAGATAAAGCATTGACTAGGTGAACTTGGACCAGGGTCTCCGGCGGTTTGGGGGACTTGGCATTTCACTTAGCACGGTGGCTTGATGGGGGAGTCAACAATGCACCTTCCAGGTGCGAACCAGTTCTTTGCGTTCGTTTGGGGGCCTCGGAACGTCAGCCACAAGGTGGTGGA
>QYQD01000031.1 GCA_007280345.1 Deltaproteobacteria bacterium
ATCCAATGGTTATCTGCTATCGCCGCTGGAACATCTGCTGTAACATAGAGATAGCCTGGCTTATTTTTTCATAGGCTACGTCCGTGTCGGGTATCTCGCCCAATATGATCTTTTCTATAATAAGCTTGAGTCCCCCGCCTATCTTTTTTACAGCCGCCGGGAGGGTTGGATCCTCATAGGCCATAACCTCTTCGATCTTAGATAGAAGCGCCCCCAATTCAACCAGGTTGTCTGGTGTCAGCATTATAGCCTTAAGCGCGATATCGTCTAATATCTCCAGTAAGGTTTTGGGTTCGGTGTCCATCTCTATCCCTCTGAGTTTTCCTTATTTGACTATACATATTGGGACTACTACTGTTTTTTTGCATCGGCATGAAGAGTTTTTTTCTTAAATATGATTGAAAATTCCTGACGGGTTATAGTTAGTACTCATCCGGGAACTACTGTTTCCGGTCGTGCCACAGGTCGTGCCGTAGGCAGATTCGCCGAGGCGAACTTCAAGCATTCAGCTATCCGCCATTCCGCCGTCAGCATGTTTGTTATCCGTTATCCGTTAACCGTTGTCCGACATTTTCTTTCGGTAAACGGTCAACAGTGAACGGTGGACCGGCTTCATGCCGCTAGCTCGACAACGGGGTATAAATATGGTCAAAAAGAATAAAACTTCTGTGCGGGCAGCTCAACGCATGTCAGTTTATTGCCGTAAACTGCACCAGTGTCAATGCCTATCTTGTTTCCCATCACCAGCGGCTCACTAAAAGGCGTATGGCCGAAGACGACTTTCTTGCCAAAGTCGTACATAGAAGAAAAAAAGGCCTCTCTTATCCAGAGAATGTCCTCTATTTTTTGATCCCCTAGCGGTAAATAAGGCCGAAGTCCGGCATGAACAAAGATATAGTCCTCTGTCTCATGTATAAGGCGCAGCGAACGAAAAAAATCATTATGATCCGGGGGCAGGAAAAACTCCCCCTTTTTGCTATAGGCATCGATGGTCTTCTGGCCTCCATTCAGGATGAATAAAAAGGGATTGATCCGGTCAAGATAATCGAGGAACATCTTCTCATGGTTACCCATGAGAAATACTATATGATTCGCCTTATTTTTTAAATCTAAGAGATAATCTATGACCTTACGGGAAGCCGGCCCGCGGTTAATATAATCTCCAAGAAAGATAAGAGTATCCTGGTCGAGGTTAACCGGAAGGATACCCATTAACCCTTCCAGCTTATCCAGACATCCATGAATATCCCCAACCGCAAATATATGTCTATTGCTCATAACCTTTAAAATCAATACAGGATAAATGTCCGTTTCCGCGGGTCAAGTCTGGTTATCCCTTCTTCTCCGGCCATCGTGATCGCTTCACTGTATTCCTCGGCAGTTATACGCCGGTCAAGGGGGGGATACTTGTACGCTTCGCCGCAAGGCCGATACTGGTCCATTATATTCACGTAGGTATTCGGCGATATTTCCCGGGCCAGAAAACGCATAACATCCCGCGTCCCGGCCAGACCATCCGGCAGGACCAAGTGGCGCACCAAGAGTCCACGTTGTGCTATGCCACTGGAATCTACAGTCAGGTCGCCTACCTGGCGGTGCATTTCTTTGATGGCCTGTCTGGCTATCTCCGGATAACCGGGCGCCTTGGAGAGTCTTATGGCCACCCCTTCATCCCAGTATTTAAAATCAGGCATATAGATATCAAAAATGCCATCCAGCAGATTAATCGTCTCGATGGAATCATACCCGCCGGTGTTATAGACCAGGGGGACGGAAAGCCCGCCCTCAATGGCTATGTATAGGGCCTCCAGTATCTGAGGCACGACATGGGTTGGAGTGACAAAATTGATGTTATGGCAACCTATATTTTGTAAATATAGCATCAGCAGGGCAAATTGTTCCAGGGAGATTTCTTCGCCTTCTCCGAGGTGACTGATTTCCCAGTTCTGACAAAATACGCAAAGGAGATTACAGTTTGTGATAAATATGGCTCCCGAGCCATGCCGACCTACAAGCGGGGCCTCTTCTCCAAAATGCGGGCTAAAGCTGGAGACCATAGGAAGTCTGCCTGTCCGGCATACCCCTTTTTCGTTCCGCATGCGATTAACTTCGCATTTTCTTGCACATAAAGAGCATTCTTCAAGTATTTTATTAGCTTTTTCAATGCGGCGTTTGAGCTCATTTCTTTTATATGTTTCTATATAGGCCGGTTCGGACATGGTTCCGTAAATGAAGTTTTTCTCTGCGGACTCTGCGTGCTCAGCGGTGAAAAGGCTTTTTTACAAATGCATCAATTCTCACCTTGACATTTTGGACAAAAATAGGTTCCCCGTCCAGCCACCTTTATCCTGGCAATAGGCGTCTTACATTGCGGACACGGTCTGCCTTGCCGCTGATATACCTTATGCTGTCTCTGAAATTCCCCCTCTTTTCCATCCGGCAGTCTATAGGTGCTGACAGTAGAACCACCACAGACAATAGCCTCTTTGAGTATCTGCCCGATGGCCTTATGGAGTCTTTTGATCTCATGTTCAGTGAGCGTACTTACCTTTCTTTGCGGATGGATGCCGGCCCGGTAAAGACTTTCATCTGTATAAATATTCCCCAGACCGCTTATAATATGCTGATTGAGCAAGAAACCTTTTACTGTGCCGGTTCGGTTAGAGAGACGGGTTTTGAACCCTTTTAGATCGAGGGTCAGGGCATCAGGGCCCAGATTATCCAGATAAGCATTTTTGTCTTCACCCGGTCTCCGGAGGGAAACCCAGCCAAAGCGACGCATATCGGCAAAGCGTAACTCATGTAGATTATCATTAAGATAAAAGACCATGCGGGTATGCCGGTCTATCGCCCCGCCCTTCTGACGGTATAGTAATTGACCGGTCATCCCCAGATGGATACCAAGCTCATAGCCATTTGACAGATCAAAAACAATACATTTGCCTTTCCGGGATAGGCCCTTGATTTTCTTATTCCTGATGAGTCTTGAAAAACTATTTTTCTGGCCTGCTATTATGCCATGGTGAGCGACTTCAACCTCTTTTATGAGCTTACCACAGAGTTTTGGCCGGAGGGCTCTTACTATATTCTCGACTTCTGGAAGTTCCGGCATGTTAAGTTCTGCGCTCCAGCGCCTTCAATTTGTATATCTCCATGATGCCTATAAACAGCGGAAAATATATCTCTGGTTCCAAATTATTTTAGCACAGGATATGTATATGCACTACCAAAATGATATATGTTAACAAAAGGGGTATTTTGGGACTTTTTTACGAAGCCGCCAACAAAGAGTCGGAAAAACCTTGACATAATACCTTTAACCAATTATTTATACAGGTGCTTTACTTCAAGATAATTCAGGATTTTCTAAGGAGGGCGGGAGTTGGCTAATCATAAATCAGCGATTAAGAGGGCTAAACAGGCTGAAAAAAAACGGGAAATTAATAAAGCCGTTAAGACCCGGGTTAAAAATGTAATCAAAGCAGTCCAGACAGCCATGGCAGAAAAATCACCGGATAAGGCCAAGGAGTCCCTGGCTAAAGCTATTCCGGTCATCAATAAGGCTGCTTCCCATGGGACACTCCATCACAGAAACGCTGCTCGCAAGATTTCGCGTTTGACCAGACATGTAAACACTCTTCAATCCGGCTCACAAAGCTGAGACTGGTTGGAGGCCTATTATACCTTAATGTTTGAAGAATGAAAGTTGCTTGGCTAAAGGTATGGCCTCCATATGTCCTATGTTGTCTTTTCAAGGTATTCCTTTTTCCCCACAAGAAAGAGTAAATCCTCTTTGTCTTTTGGCCTTATTCCTTTTTTGGTCTCTATAAGCGTAAGGAGCCCACACAGGGGAATCATCACCCCTTCAAGCTCCACCGTTTCCATGTCTCGAACAGCTACCTCAAAGGAAATCGCGCCTATTTTACCTATGAGGTCGATTACTACCTCCTCCGATTCTGGGGCAAACCTGACAACTGCATATCGGACTATGTCGTCATCGCGAATTTCAAACACCTCTTTAGAACCAAAGACTACATAAAGTGCCTCCTTCATTTTTTCCATATTTTTTGGTGATGGGTCTATAATGAGGTCGATATCATGAGTAGTCCTGTAGTACCCATGAAGGATAACTGCACATCCTCCAACCACCACATATTTTACCCCGGCACGGTTAAGGGCGGCACATAACTTAACCAGTTCTCTTAGTAGCTCCACTTCTTATCCACCAATCTTTTTCCCATTCTTGAGCCTCTTCAAACGTTTTAAATTTATAGACCCCGGCCGGAAATGGAACTCTAATTTGAAATCTGAGAACCTTCTTAAGATAGGCTTCATCGGGTGTAAATCGCCAGCTTATGCCTTTCCCCTCCCTCTCAAGCCTATCCACATCTTCAAAGCTTTTGAATTTTAATATACCCATCACGTACCTGCCAATCGTAGTCTCCACACATTCCAGACCAGACAAAATTGCTATTTTGCTCTCCGTACGGTTATAATCCTTGATCGCAGAAGGTCCGACGGAACAATCTCCAACGTGTCGCCCGGTTTGTAAACCCCTTTCTTGGATGTAGCAACAGCAATAATTTCATAAGGTTCTCCAATACCCAATTTTTCGGCGCCGAAATAACAGAAGGATTGCCATTTCCCATCCGGACCAACGGTGGGAATGTTCTGAACCCACCAGAGATTGGTGGTAAGGGGATGGATTAAAACATAGACGTTTAATTTCGGAGTGCTAACTGTTCCCCGTACCAACTCTGTCATTGCGACTGTCGCCCCCTCATTTGGGCTGATAATTTCAAGTTTAGGGGCATCTTGCTCTGAATTCTTCAGGGTGCCTGCTATTTCTTGCTGTTGCCTGGAAGATTCACGCTCCTCTGAAGAGCATCTGAGGGTTATAAGCCCAAACACTAAGAAAACGATCATGTAACAGCAGGTAATTCTTTGCATCACGCAACTCCCTATCATAAAGACGTTAATAGATAAATTTCAAACGAGGAATCATTAACTAATCCACTCTGATTACACGACGACTTATGCGATTTTCGTATCTGGCGATTTCTTCGCAAGGGAGCGTGTATCCTGGCTGACAGGGAAAATCGAAGCCCTCCCTTTCAGCTACAAGGATGATCTCGAAGTGGCCGTATCCCCCAAAATATGCCAATGCTTCCCAATTGCCCTGGTGATCTGGCAGAATCGTGTTTTGAACCCAACACTGGTCGAAAGTCACTGGTTTGACCAGAAGGCAATACTTATAATCTCTTCTTGTCACCGTACCCTGAATCACTTCAGAGGAGCCAACACGAGCCGGGATAGTAAGATTAATAAACGCCACCAAGGCCAAAGCTAGAATGAACAAGCCAGGGACACGAATCATCCATTTTATACGGGTTCGTTTGGTTAACGAAGGAACCAAATAGACCACACTGTAAAGGATGAATACAAATATGATCCAGAATATCGTGATTCCGATGTAGCCCCCAGGCCGCTGAATGGCAATTGCAAGATCACTACCCGAACTCCAAACTTCATAATAATTCGCGATGAGCCGGTTAATTAGTTCAAGCAGTTTCCCTGCTATGATGCTTGTAATAATGCCTATGACGAGATTCCGAATCACTGGCGCCATAATTTTCCTTATGCTTCAATATTCATCGGTGGTAAGCGTTATAAGTGCATAGTGATCGGCCCAAATATTCCAGTATAACCAGTCACTCCTCCGCCTATTTTTGTCACAGGGGCATTTTTTGATCCTTTGCTCGCAGTATCTTTGGACCTTGGCAGCTATAGAAGTGGCATTTACCTGATTAGCCTAACAGGCGCCTTTCGTGATAATTAAGTTTTCCAAGATTGGTCGTGCCTTCACTGGAAATCCCTATTAATTGATCAATCATATCGGGTAAATAGTAGGCTGGAAGATTGTATTTCTCAACATCCCTAAGGATACGGATTAGTTCTTTAAGCCTCTTCAATGCAATCTTAGTCGAAACCTCCCCATAAGATGTGTTCATTATGCCAACACCTTTTTCTCGAAGGATGGCAGCAAAATCGCCCTTTTCTAGGCGGGGTAAAGAACATGTACCGGGGCCAGTCATTAAATATTTAATGTGGGATAAATCACCACATTGCAATAGATCCTTTGATGTATATCTCTCATTCTCTCTCAGTGTAATTCCTCTATCTGTATGGGTGAGTTCAATAACTATTATCTCCTTACCCCGATTTTGTAGCATCCGGTTAAAATCCTTCTTAGATGGATTGAATACAACATTCTTCTTACCCACAACCTTCTCCAATTCGGTTATCTCATTCTCCCATCGTGCCTGTTCCTCTTTTCGCATCTCCGGAAGCCTGATAGCAAAAACTACATTATCTCTGCTTAGCATGGGAACATCGTTAATCTTACTGACAAGGTCTTTAGCCGAAGTCTCTGAAACATCTTTCGATTCCTTGATTTTGGAGGCGATGAAGATAACAAAATTATCTGCCAGCACTGGAACCTTCTCCAGATTTGCGTATTTGTAGCTCACCTCATTCGATTTGATTATCAAAACAGGCTTTATTTTAACTGTTCTACCATCCGGGCAAGTCCAGGATGTTGGTTTGCTCAGGTGGGATAAGTTAGTATCATAGAATCTCTGCCAATGGTTTAAAAGTGAGCTTCCAAGTTTGCCATGTGTTGAGGCCGTTATATTTAACAACTTTCTTAATTCCTTTGAGGTTTCACTGTCAATCTTATGCAGACTTCCTGCCGCATCAACTATATTACCATGGACAATATTCTTTTCTTCGATAAAGAGATCAATTATTATTCCATTTTTCAGGTTCTGGCTGGCCTCTTTTATGTCTTCCAATCTTCTTGTCAAAGCCGTAGGGATTTCATTTGTCTTGTCAGGCTGTTTAGATTCTCTACCAGTTATCGGGGATGAGGATACCTTTGAGATAGTGAGAAAATCCCAATAGAGTGTATCAGGTGAAGGTCTTGTATCAAGGACACTTTTTTTCATTGAATCAATGCTTCCACTTCTATCCAAAGCAAAATAGCTATTTTTAATGTCTAAATCAATAGAGACCCCACCACAACTTGGCAGCCAGAGGTAAAGAATACTATATCCTCCATGGATCTCACTTTTATGCTTGAATTCCTTAATATTAGAAATACCTGGCAGGGCGTGGTTAACAGGAGTTCTCTTTATAGGATATTGATTCATCAAATAATCAAGATTTATCCCTGACCCTGAGAGTGCATTTTTGTGTTTCATTATTCTTGTTAGCGCAACAAATCTAAATAGTCCCTCAAGCTCACTATAAATTGGTTCTCTTTTTGCAATCTCTGCGTATCTTGTTGAAAAACTTTCTGCAAATTTTTGTGCAAGTGTATTAGGTCTTCCGGTACCTGCTACTTCTCCTTTTTTAGTAAGGAATTCTTCTTCGGTGAGAAGTTTTACCTCAGACCTTTTGATGTATACAACTCCCTTGTCTTCAAAAAAACTATTTTCTCCCGGAAAGAACCAGAACCTGTTAAGAGAGGATAAAGGGACAGATATTTGTCCGCCTTTGTCAATGTCCTCGCGGGCAATATTTAATGTTATATCAGTGAGGCTGGTAAATCCCTCAATATCAAGGCTTACTGAACCATCTACGAGTCTCTTCATATAATAATCTGCCTCAACCATAACCTTACCAAACCGCGTATCATAAGGAATCCCCAAAACCCTTACCTGTTGGGGCTGTTGGCATACATTATGCCAGTGGGTAAGATTCCTTTGAACTTTATCAGGATTTGAGCTACTAAAAATCTGATTGCCTATCTGCTGAAGGTTATTTAATACATTTGGATCGGGATCAATAGAACAGCCTGGATTTGAATAATAATAGGTATTTCCTTTTAACTCTGCGTACATCATCCATGTATTTCTGAGGGCAATTACAAAGTCTTCAAGATAAAGAGGTGGCATTGAATCGTCAATATTTCCAATCAGTATAATATCTCTGTTTTTCTCATCTATCACATAACCCATGACTCTCTTTATACCGCATAGCTGAAGGATGTTTTCAGGGCATGTCTCTTTTGCTATACAGTCTTTAACCTTATTTTGTAAGACCTTTAAAGAGACGGCACGACCTTCAAACTTCTCTATTATTTTAGGTTCCTTACCATTGCAGGAAGGAATTATCACTAAGGTAATGGCAATCAGAATGATTATTCCGACAGTTGACAGTAACTTTTTCATCATTTCACTTCCCAGAATAGAGCATCCTTTGATGGCCGAGATTCAAGGACTTTCTTTTTTGTCTCAGAACTACCTTTTCCAGCCTTGGATGGCTTGGGGTCAATCCAGACACCGCCAGGAGGAGGGGGAGGGGGCGGTGGAGGAGGATTTCCACCATTGCTTTTGTAGTACTTATCATCTCGTTTGCGTTTATCTGCACGACCAAGATCAGGAGCTTCTGGTAATTTTGATCCTTTAACACCTAATATAACGTCTGCCCCAAATTTTCTTGCTTCAAGCTGTAAGGTTTTATCATCTTTATATTGATCAATTCTCTTGACATTGCCTTGTCCTAATTTATTAACCATGTTCTTGTACATCAAATTTACCTCTGGCCCTTTGCCTACAATAACGGCCTTATGTTTATCATGAACAGTCTCTGTCAGTGTCTGTGCCTCTGTCATGGATTTGCCTGGATACTTGGAGTCAGTGGAAACAAAGTAGGAGGGAATGCTATTAAATTGCCTTACAAATCCTTTTAACAATTCACCATAAGAAGAACCATGGTCTTTGTTTTGTATGTTTGTAAGATATTTGATCTTAGGGTTTTCAATATTATTTAGATCCACCATTGCTTTATGATGGTCTTTTGTTTTTTCTATGATTATGTAATCAAATTTTGTCGGTCCGTCCCAATGAACAGGTCCGTGAAAATCACCTTCTGCAGTCAAAACTAAAAGTCTCGAAAATGGAATATTCTGAGCAATCTTATTTAAAGAGCTTCGCTTTGCACCGGGAGAAGCCATAATAGCATAATCTATTTTTGCACCATTCTTAATACTATCCCCTGCCGGCGTGTTACCAAAACTGTGCGAAAGCGAACCTACTATGCTATCTTTGAAAACCGATTTATATGCAGCAGTCCACATCAATCCTTGGGCTGTTGCCCATTTGCTTTCGCTATTGCGTTTTAGTGGAAAATTCTTAAAATCTATCTTCATATCAATATTAATAATAAAATTTCTTGCTCCCTGCTTTTCCAAATTACGCAGTAAACTTTCAGCTTCGTATGAATTTGTAATTTTATAAGATTGAGAATCCCTTTTGATTTTCACAAATTCCTTTGTGACTGTTATTAATACTTGAGTATCCGGATTTATTTGTTTTGCAACACCTACCAAGTTTGTATCTGTCACTCCATCGTCACTCAGCCCTGGGTATACTATTATTGCGTGTGGAATATTACTTGCCCAAAGTTCATCTGCAAATAATTGCTTACAAAAAAATATTCCCCCCAAAGTCATAATACAAAAAAAATATATGAATAAATTCTTCACTTTTTTATGTCTCATTTCAAAGCCTCCTTATAAATCTTGATGCTTTGATAATTAGCAAATGCCATAATACCCCAAATTATCCATGAGTAAATTGATATACCTTGACAAAATTGGCAATTAGATTTTTAGACAAAGTATGCATATGGATGTTATCTACTCCTTTAATATCAGATTCTCGAACCCTGTCATGACCTATAATTTCTGTCCACACAGCATCAGGGATGTGAACTGTATCAAATAACTGTAAGACTGATAAAAAGCCTATTTCACTCAAATGGATTAGTGGCCCGGCATCCGCAAC
>QYQD01000182.1 GCA_007280345.1 Deltaproteobacteria bacterium
TCACAGAGAAATGGCCCGCAAGGGTTAGAAGATTTGTTACAGTTCGTCGATTTTCTTAGATTGGTTCTTGATAATGTTTATTCTGGCATCATCGTCTGTGACGAGCATTGTCACATTATTTTTATGAACAAGGTTTACGGTGAGTTGCTCAAGACGGACCCAAAAGAGGCGGTTGGAAAGCATATCAAAGAGTATTTCCCTAGTTCCAGGCTTTCTCAAGTTATGGCTACCGGTATTCCAGAACTAGGCCAGCGGTGCGCTCTAAAAATAGACACGGTGTTGCTCGTAAATCGCCTTCCTCTAAAACACAATGGTAAAGTCGTGGGTATCATTCTTCAGACGGTCTTTCGTGATTATAAAGACTTCACTGATCTTGTTAAGAAACTTAATTTGCTGGAGCGGAAAGTCAGACAACAGGAGATAGCCCTGGGAACCATATTTGCCCCCAAATATACCTTCAACTCAATCATTGGTGAAAGCAAGGCGATCAAAGAAGTAAAACTTCTTGCTCAAAAATTTGCTATGACAGATTCGCCCATTTTGATTCTTGGTCCAACCGGCACCGGCAAGGAATTATTCGCGCATGCAGTGCATGGTGCCAGTAACCGAAACTTAGGCCCATTTGTATGCCTTAACTGCGCGGCGGTGCCAAAGGACTTGTTGGAATCAGAACTATTCGGTTATGAAGAAGGAGCCTTCACCGGCGCGAAAAAAGGCGGAAAGCCTGGTCTAATTGAACTGGCCAATGGGGGCACTCTTTATCTAGATGAAATAGGCGAGCTCCCCCTGAATGCTCAGGCTAAGCTTCTGCGAGTCATTGAAAACAAGGGGCTAATCAAGCTCGGAGGCGTTAAGTCATGCGAGGTTGACTTCCGATTAATTGCTGCAACCAATCGAGATCTGCAAGAGATGATTCGCCGGGGAGGGTTTCGGCAAGACTTATTTTACAGACTTAACACGATGATATTGACCATTCCACCTCTTTCCAAGAGACCGGAAGATATCCCAATCTTGATTAGCCACTTCTTAAATACTGCAGGAAGACCTGAATGTCGAATAAGTAATGAGGCGCTGGCTGCCTTAGCGAATTCCGAGTGGCCGGGAAATATCCGCGAGCTAAAAAATGTAATTGATAGGGCTCTCAGCTTGACCGAGAGGGATGACATCCACTTGGAGCACCTTCCCTTGGAAGTGCTTGAACCTAGTTTTAAGAGCAATAATCTGTCCGGAATTCTGGACAGTTCTCTGGCCCAAAAAATAGCTAACTTTGAAAAAACTTTATTGATCAATGCGGTGAAAACCACTAAAGGGAATATGTCCAAGACCGCGCAATTACTGGGTATTTCAAGATCGGCTTTGTATGAAAAATTTCATAAATATAATTTGGGTTATGCTAAGAATTAATTTTTTGTAAGTAATTCCGGACATGTCTGGAGATCCGGACACCAATATTCTTTAAATGCACACTTTCCCCTCCCAAGCAATTCCATAGATTAATAAATTAATCCAATAAGTTAGCACATTATCGCCCCCTCCCTGATTGCCATTCTAAATCTTGGCACCCTTCTTGAATATAAAAATTATCGTTAAGAATTCAGACACCAACCGCAAACTGTGGTCTGGTATTTCTGAGGAGGAAATCGTTCATGGGCTTTAGGGTTAGCAGAAAGGATTTCATCATACCGCGATGTACCGCTGCTTGTCCGGCTGGCGTGGACGTTCCACGTTATGTCCGGGCGGTTCGTGATGGTCTATTTGATGAGGCGATAGCTGTATTACGGGAACACTTGCCTCTGCCCACAATCTGTGCCGACGCCTGCTTCGCCCCATGCGAAGATGTGTGCGCATATAAGCAGTTTGGCGATCCCATCGCCATCCGGGCTATGAAGCGGGCTGCAGTGGACCAAGGGGGCGACACCTGGCTCAAAAACAAGAAACAGGCCTTACCCTCGGGTAAGAAGGTGGCGATTATCGGAGCCGGCCCGGCTGGTCTGACTGCAGCCTACTATTTGGCTACCCTTGGTCATCAAGTAACGCTGCTGGATGCCTTCCCCAAGCCGGGGGGCACGACGCGTTATGGCATACCCAAATATCGTTTGCCCGATGAAAGACTGGACAAGGACATCAATGCCATTCTGGATCTCGGGGTGACTTTTCAAGGGAACACCGTGGTGGGCAAAGACGTAACCTTGGAAGAGCTCAAAAGGGATTACGACGCGGTGTTCATTGCTCTGGGAGCCAATGCCTCAGCCAAGATCCCGATAGAAGGGGCTGATAAAAAGGGAGTCTACTGGGGCTTGGACTTCCTGCGGGATGTGGCCCTCAGCAAGAAAGTTTTGGTGGGTAGCGAGGTTGCCGTAATCGGGGGGGGGAACGTGGCCATCGATGTGGCTCTCGCCGCCCACAGGCTGGGGGCCAAGAAAATCAGCCTCTTCTGCCTGGAAAACCGTGAAGAGATGCCAGCCCATCCCTATGAAATCACCCTTGCCGAAGAAGAAGGCATTGTCATCAAAAACCAATGGGCTCCCGTGAAAATCTTGGGTACTGATAAGGTGGCCGGCGTCAAATTGAAGCGCTGCCTCTCGGCATTTGACAAAACCGGGAAATTCAACCCCGCCTATGATGAAGAGACTACTGAGAAAGTGAGCGCCGATACAGTCATTCTGGCCATTGGCCAAACGCCGGAACTTGACTTTGTCGAAAAAGCGCAAGTGAACCTGAATGGGAACCGGGTGGTGGTTTGTGAAAACCGCCTTTCTACCTCGGTTCAGGGGATTTTTGCCGGCGGCGATGTGGTCACCGGACCTGCTTCCATCATCAGCGCCATTGCTCAGGGTCGTAAGGCTGCTGCGGCCATCGATAAATATCTCGGCGGCCGGGGCGACATTTCGGAAACCCTAGCTGCCCCCGAAGACTCAGTTGAACTCGAAGAATTCATCCCCATTGTCCAGCCTCGCCATGATCTCCCTCATCTTAAAGCCTGGGAAAGGGCCTTGGATTTCGAGCATGTGGAACTCCCCATGGCCGATCGAGACATCAAGGCTGAAGCATCCCGTTGCCTGAATTGCGACGCCCGCAAATTCGAAGTGGTGCTCGAAAGGGAGCATTGTAAGGAGTGCGGCTACTGTGCGGAAGTTTGCGGCATCGGCACCTTCGTTCCCGCAGCCGGATACACTCAGAAGGGCTACCGGCCGATGGAGGTCAAATCATCCGACCATTGCGTGAGCTGCTTCAAGTGTTTCTTTGTCTGCCCTGACTTTGCCATCGACGTAAGGGAAATCGTAAAGGAAATTGCCTCATAAGACAGAGGAGAAACTTATATGAAACGCTTTTTGGAAACCGGAAATTTTGCCATTGCCGAAGCAGCCATAATTGCCGGGTGCCGGTTCTTTGCCGGCTACCCTATTACTCCAGCCACTGAACTGGCCGAATCTATGAGCCTTCGCCTTCCCCAGGTTGACGGGGTTTACCTCCAGGCCGAAGATGAGTGCGCCGCGATGCATCTCTGTATCGGCGCTGCATTGGGGGGCATGAAGGCCATGACCGCGACCTCCGGTCCGGGATTCATTCTTTATGCCGATCCTTTTGGCTGGGCCCTTGGATGCGAGATGCCCATGGTTGTCCTGAACTCCGGCCGGGTCGGTCCGGTATCCGGGATTACCGGTGCCCCTGGCCAGGGGGAGTTTTACAATACCCGTTATCCCACTCAGGGAGGCAATTACGAGAGCGTCGTCCTGGCGCCGAACTCGGCTCAGGAGGCTATGGCCATGGTAATTGAGGCCTTTTACCTCTCCGAACGGTTGCGCATGCCGGTCACGGTCCTGGCAGACCAGTTGATCACCGACGGCTGGGAGGATATTTCAATTCCTGAAACTGAAGAGGAAATGAAAGAAATGGGGATGCGGTTTTGGCCCCGAAAGTTCCACCCCGGTCCTGATTTTTACCCTGCCACTGATGCTCTTGATATACCACCGGTGCAGATGGGCAAAAACACCGGCGGACTTTGTTCCGACTGGACCCCGACTGAGCAAGGCTATGATATCGAAGAGGTGGAGGATCACCACAAGCACGCTTACCGGCTCATTTATAAAGTGCGGAATAACCGGGAACTCTTTGCCCACCATTACGAGAAGAAGTACATGGATGACGATCCGGATTTGGTCGTCGTTTCCTACGGTACTCCTTCGCGGGTGGTAAACACCGCAGTGGGAAGAGCCCGCAGTCAAGGGATGAAAGTTGGCTCCCTGCGGCTTATCAACCTGTGGCCCTTCCCCGATGAGCACTTCACCAGAAAGGCCAAGTATCTGGCCGTGGAGCTTAATTGGGATGGCCAACTGGTGCGGGAGATCCAGAGGGCCGTACCGAAGGACTCCGATGTGCATTTCCTCGGAATCTGTGGAGACCTGCCCACTAATCAAGACCTTCTGGAAACCTTTGATAAAATTTTAAAAAATCAGCCTTTGCAGCGGAAAGGCTGGGAAATGGAGGCTTGGTGATGGAGTACTACTCCAGCAATTTGATTGAAGAATACCTGCGCACCCGGAAAATACCCAGTACCGCCTGTTCCGGCTGCGGATTGGGCATGAACCATAAGGTAGTGATCCAGGCTTTTAAGGAATTGGGGTTAAAGACTGCCGACATTATCTGGGGCACTTCCATTGGCTGCGCCGGCCGACAGACCTTTGCCACCTTCAAGGGCGACGGTTTCGCTGGAACTCACGGCAGGGCTTACGCCATTGCCAGGGGCCTCCGCATAGCCTTGCCTCCAGAAAAGAAGATCGTTCTGAGTGTAGGTGACGGGGACGCCTTCGGCATCGGCTTGATGCACCTGATCCACTCCGCCCGAGTCAACGCCGATATAACTGTCATCGTGCATGACAACCTGGGATACCAGTCCACCGGTGGTCAATTCGGCTTCACGACTCCCATGGGAGTAAAAACCGATTCTAGCCCCTACGGGATGTTTGAACCCAACCTGATGAGCGAGGGGATGGATGTGATGCACATCTTGAAAGGCGCCGGCGCCACTTTCCTTGCCCGTCACGTGGTCCTGGCGGATGGCGCCATGGCGGTTGAAAGTGTTAAGAAGGCCATTCTTAACCGTGGCTTCTCTCTGGTGCACATGCCGCATCCCTGTGTAACCAACTTTGCCATGAAGCATCTGGGGTCACGGGTCCCGGTGGAAATTTTCCGGTGGTTTAAAGAACGCACTGCGCCCCTAGGGCAAGAAAAACCCAATACCATCTGGGCTACCGGAATTTGGCATGATGCCAGCAATACCAGACCCGAATTTTCCGAAGTGATGTGGGGTGCAACCGAAAAGATCAGGAGGACCGGCGCACTATGAAAGACAGAATTGAGTTGGTGGCGAGTGGCTTCGGTGGCCAGGGCGTGGTGCGGCTGGGGCAGATCCTGGGTGAAGCGGGTGTGAAGCAAGGTCTTCGGGTCACCATGCTGAAGAGCCATGGCACCGAAATGCGGGGTGGATATGTCAGGAGTCAGGTGGTGTTAGCCAAAAAAGTGGTTGATAGCCCTATATGTGAAAGTCCCGACTATCTTATCGCCCTTTCTTCGGCGGCGTATAACCGCTTTAAGCATACCGTTGCCGATAATGGGCTGATTATCTATGATCCGGACTTCGTGGAAGAGGTCGACAACACGCTAACCTGTTCACAAAAGGCCCTGCCGGCCAAAAAGCTTGCTATGGACAATTTCGGCAAACCCCTGTTCAGCAACTCTGTGGTGCTGGGAGCTATTGCCAAGCTCCTGGAAGAGGAGGGGGCCGTCAATAAGGAGGTGCTCCTGGAAAGCCTGCTGGCGATCATCCCCAAATTCAAAGAGGAGAATAAACAGGCCTTTGAATTGGGCTATAAATCCATCTGATCGGGGAGAGCGGTAAAATTCTTTGAGTGCTAAAGATTTCAAAAACTCGGGCAGGGGACCGGTCTACCTGGTAGCCGAACTTGGCTGGGCGGGGATGACCGGCCTCGGACCCGAGGACAGTTCTCTAGGTTTTAGTCTGGCTAAGGTGAACACCCCTCGGTAAGGGATCCAAGGGGATTTTCTGGAACGCAACATGAAGCCCGACGTCTCTGCGCCGGTGCGATTTTTGGCAGGTGAAACCATGTTCTTGAGCAAAATGAGGTACTGGGAAAGCCATCTTGGCCCTCCCCAGGTCACCCCAACTATTAAGGTGCCAGAAGCCAGTCTCAGAGCATCATACCTGCTCAGACTGGTTTTTTTGATTTCATCAGGGAAGGGGGATAGAGGCTATGCGTACGGTAAGGTTTCACGTGGATAAACAGGCGGAGTTACAGCCTGATAAGGTCTTTATGATCGCTCCGGAGCCGAAACTGGAACTCACCTATGCCCAACTCAAGGAGTCTTGCATCAAGCTGGGGAAACAACTGTTAAAGATGGGTTTGCAGAAGGGTGACAAGGTCTCCTTCTTCATGGGCAACGGCTATCAGACCATGAAGATCTTTCTGGGCACCATGTATTCGGGCCTGGTCATTGCTCCGCTCAACCTTTTGGCCCAACCCACCCAATTAACCTATGTCCTCGACCACTCCGACACCAAGTTGGTGTTCGTGACGGAATTGAACCGGGAACGCCTGGAAGAAGCTTTGAAGGAAATATCCCGAGATGTCAAGGTAATGGTCATAGATAAACATGCGGCGGAAATCTTTCCTGCTGAAGACCTTTCCGGGTATGAGTTGCCCGAAGTCACGGAAGAAGACCCGGCTCTGCTGCTCTATACCTCGGGTACCACGGGGCTTCCCAAGGGAGCCATTTTGACCCACAAAAATATGGTGGCCGGCGGCGAGAACGTCACTCTGGCTCATTGTCTGACGCCGGAAGATAGAGGTCTGGTTTCCCTGGCCCTGTATCACATTAACGCCGAGATCGTCTCGGCGATGGCTCCATTGGTGAGCGGATCTTCCGTCGTGGTCCCGGAACGGTTTTCGGCCACCGTCTTCTGGCCCCTCATCTCGGAGTATCGGTGCACCTGGTTTTCCATCGTCCCCACCATCTGCTCTTATCTGGTGAGCGGTACGGAAATCGAAGGGCAAGGGTACCACTTGAGTCAGATTCGGTTCGGGCGGTCGGCTTCCGCCCCGCTACCCCCCTCCCTGCAAGAAGAGTTCGAGAAAAAATTCCACTGTTCCATCGTGGAAACTTTGGGTCTTACCGAATGTGCCGCCCCGGTATTCTCCAACCCCCTGGACCCTGCCAAACATAAAATCGGCTCTCCCGGTCAGCCCGTAGGGTGCGAGGCTAAGATCGTGGACCGCCAGGGCAACGAGGTACCCCGCATGACTCCTGGGGAAATCATGATTAAAGGCGACAACGTGCTGAAGGAATATTATAAGGCTCCGGACAAAACGGCAGAGGCCTTGAAGCCCGATGGCTGGTTTCACACCGGAGATCTGGGCTATATGGATGAGGATGGCTTCGTCTTTGTTACCGGCCGGTTGAAAGAACTTATCATCAAGGGTGGGGAAAACATCGCCCCTCGGGAGATAGATGAATGTTTCTACAAACACCCCGCCATTCAGGATGCGGCCGCCGTAGGCATCCCGGATAAAAACTACGGGGAAGAGATCATGGTGTGCTACACCGCGAGACCCGGATGCTCCGTATCCGAAGAGGAACTCAGAGAACATTGCCTGCGTCATTTAGGGAAATACAAAACTCCCAAGGTAATGGTCCTACTGGAAGAGTTGCCCAAAGGCCCATCCGGCAAGATTCAACGGCTCAAGTTAAAAGAAATCGTTGAAATCCCTTCTTAAAAATGAACGCGAGGCTTCTGCATTAGCGTAATCGAGAATCTTTGAAAATAAACGGCAACTTATTAATGGGAGGCTCTCATGGCTAGCATCGATGAAAAAGATCCAAACATCTCTACGAAGGGTGTATCTGAAGGTGAAAAGGTGTCTTCTTCCTCAGCTGAGATCGTGCCGCCGGTCAAAAGGCGCCGATTGATAAGTGCGACGACAGGGATGACCATTATTCTCAGTTCCATGTACTTCATCATGTATCTGGACCGCGTAAACCTCTCCATCGCCGCCAAAGACATGATGA
>QYQD01000175.1 GCA_007280345.1 Deltaproteobacteria bacterium
CCCCTTGACTTCCCAAATAAAATGGAGACTATTGCATTTTGTGGGATTAGTTTTAATGGAGCCCGTATCAATTTAGCCAAAAAGGATTTATTCAACTTAGACTCATTTTCGACAGTTGTAAGCCCCAATAGGACCTTTTAATTGTATAACTCTTTGAAATTGTTAGGGGGAACTTTGGGAGACGGCGGAAATGTAGTGCCAACCCATGCTGCCTTACGTCTCGGAAAATACTTGACAATTCCCTTTGATATCTGCATATTCAACACATGTTCGTGCGGAATAAACGTAGTGTAGGCAGGGGCGGCGTTTACGAATATCTCCAGATCGTCCGCTCCTACCGAGCGGGCGGTAAGGTCCGACAGCAGATCATCGGTACCCTGGGACGGCGAGACCATCTGGTCGCCTCGGGTGAACTGGACGGCTTGCTGCGCAGTCTGGCGAAATTTAGTGAAAAACTCCGGGTGGTGGAGGCCGTCCGGGAGTCGGGGGTGGCGGCCCGCACCGCCAGGCAGTGGGGGCCGGCCTTGGTCTTTGGGCGCCTGTGGGACCGGCAGGGGCTCCCCGACCTGATCCGGCAGCTGGCCCAGGACCGGAAGTTCGAGTTCGATCTGGAACGGGCTACTTTCGCCATGGCCTTGCAACGTCTGTGTGCGCCCGGCTCCGATCTGGCGGGTTCGGAGTGGATCAAGACGGTGGAAGCTCCTGGATGCGACGGCCTGGCCCTGCAACACTTTTACCGGACCGCGGCGTTTCTGGCCGGGGTGCGCCAGAGCCTGGAAAGCCGGCTCTTTAACCGGGACTTGAACCTGTTCAACCAGACCCTGGATGTGTTGTTTATCGACACCACCAGCCTGTACTGTTACCGGGGCACGGAGACGGAGTGGCGCAAGCGGGGCTACTCCCGGGACCATCGCCCCGACCTGCCCCAGTGGGTGTTGTGCGTGGCCGTGAACGCTAAAGGGTGGCCCATCGCCTGGGAGATTTTCCCCGGCAACACCGCGGACCAGAAGGCCTTGCGCCAGGTGGTGGCGGTACTGCGGCAGCGGTTTCTCATCCGCCAGGTTACGGTGGTGGCGGATCGGGGCATGATCTCTCGAGACACCATCCAGCTTTTGACCGAACACGAGCAGGCGCCCTTTGACTATGTCCTGGGTTGCCGCATGCGCCGGCAGAAGGAAGTGAGTGAGGAGGTCCTGGCTCGGGCCGGGCGCTATCAGCCGGTGGCCGACAACCTCGAGGTCAAAGAGGTGCGGGTGGGAGCGCGGCGCTATGTCGTCTGCCGCAATCCCCAGGAAGCCGCCCGAGACGCCGCGGTCCGGGAGGCCATCCTGGAGAAGCTGAGGCAGACGGTGGCGAAGCAGGGGCCCAAGGCGGTGGTGGGCAACAAAGGCTATGCCCGCTTCCTCAAGGTGGCCAAGGGGAGCGTCACCATCGATGAAGACGCGGTAAAGCGGGACTCCCGCCTGGACGGCAAGTTCGTGCTGACCACCAATACCGATCTGCCCACGTCTGAGGTGGCTCAAACGTATAAGAGCCTGTGGCGAGTGGAACGGACCTTTCGGGAGCAGAAATCCACCCTGGAAGTGCGGCCCATCTATCACCACCGGGACGATACCTCCATGGGCCACATCGTGGCTTCCTTTCTGGCCCTGCGCCTGGAGGTGGATTTGCAACAACGGCTGGAGGCGCGGGAGGCCAGGGTCTCCTGGCCCGACCTGATGCGGGACCTGGGCCAGGTGCAGTCGGTGCTCCTGGATCTGGACGGCCAGCGCTATCAACTGCGCACCGACCTGGTGGGCGCAGCTCATCACGCCTTCGCCGCCGCCGGGGTCCGGCCGCCTTCTTCGGTTACCCATCTGGGACCGGTCAGTTGAAGCCCAGACTTTAGACTCCAACAGGGTGTAGTGCCAACCTTTTTTTGACATGGCTTAACTTACTGATAATCCAAAACTATTTTTCAGCAACTGTCGAATTTGAGTTAGAAAATAAGTTCATTTTTAGGTCACCTGAAATATTATATTAATATTCCCAATCATGGGGAAAATGCTGGTCTTCAGTGGTGCCACCCTTTTAAAACCGCCGCTTTTAGGCGGTAATTGAAATCTTCCTTAACGTGCAAAGAACAAATCCAAAATGTGCTGATTTTAAATTCAGCTCATCTTTACTAATATCGTCAAGAACAATTTAATAATTATTGTCTTTTGGTCTTGTAATCCAACTAAATATTCTATTATTAGCGTCATCAAAAAATAATTTCTTACTTTGAACAGGAATCAATCTCCAACTCCAATAAAACGTTAAGAATGCAAAGAATAATGAACAAGAGATAATCAGCTTGTCGGGGAAATTACCAACGCCTGCTGATAATAATAACATTATTATTGAAAAACTGGATAGAATGGGAACAGATTGAATGCTTGCGCGCCCATATGTAAGCGCAATGAAGGTGATTATCATGGATAGTTGAAAAAAATAAGCAATAAGATATGCCAAGGCCATTCCCTTGGAACCGGATTTAGGCACAAGGTATGCGACAGAAACTATCAATATTGAGGCCCAAACCAAATTGCTGAGGCAGTCCACCCACATCTTGCCGGCGCTGATTAAGCTTTGGCGGATGGTTCCGTTAACTACGGTTAAAATGCTGACACAGACCATCAGCGCAAAAACCGGACGGCCGCTTTGGAATTGGGGGCCATAAAGGCCCACCAGCCAGGAGCTGAAACCGATTGCCAGGAACCCCGCGGGAAGGATGAAGCTCCAAATGGTTTTAACATTTAGGTTGGCAACCTGGGCAAAATACCCCGGGTCCTTCTTCCCATGTATTTCGGAGAGCAAAGGCACGGTCACCATGCCGATAATGTTGGGCAAAAACAGAATCAGCATCCGCAATTGATTGGCCATGCTGAACAGACCCATCTCGGAGTAGCCGTTTGGTTGGTTGACCAGAATGGCGTTGGCCGACCAGGTCACGGGGTTGATCAGATTCACCGCAAGGATCCCGGGAAGGGTGAAATCCCACAGGACCCGCTTTTCCCGCCAACCCTGGCGGTAATTGATCACCATGCCGGAGTTGGCATATATCCTCTTCAGGGTTCGGGCGGCCATCACCACTCCGGTGGCGGGGGTTATGGCCAGAGACAAGACGGCCCCCAGCAGTCCCAGAGAATAGACCAAACTGATGGTCAACGGCAGGACCAGCAGCCCCTGGCGCAAGTTATTCCAGGCGATGTCCCGGAAAGCCTGGAACCCCGCTAAAGTTCCGGTTTGGACGCCCAATAACGCCGAAGCCGGGATGATGAGTGCGCCCACTTGCAGCAAGGTGGTCAAGTGGGGGGCGTTTAGGGTTCTGGCCGCCAACCAGGGGGCGATCAGGATGCAGACCAAGGCAAAAAACAACCCGGAGAACAGGGCCATCTGATTGCTCAGGGCGATGATCCGCCCGGCGCGGTCAGGTTCCTTTTCCTTGAGTTCGGCCACATACTTGTTGGCGGTAAGGCCTATCCCGAATCCGGCAAAGGAGCCCAAGGCCCCAACGGTGCTGGTGATCATGCCCAGTTCGCCGAAACCCTGTTTCCCCAGAAACCGAGCGGTTACCAGGATGGCAATGAAAGTGAACAGACGGGTGCACGCAAAGCCGATTAAATTCCAAAACACCCCTCGGGCAAATCGCTGAGTCAGGGACATGAGGCGTAGTCTGCCAGTTCTATCAAGATATTCTTGGGTGCCAGTGATATCCGCATTACCGGGTTAAGCAATTGAGAATCTCTCACGTAATCAAGAAACCGCCCCAAATCAGTTATTCCTGGAAAAGAAGTAGCGCAGTTGATAGTTACTCCAACCGGCCCGGAGTTGATCGCGCCGTATATGATAAGGGCTTTGACCCTGGAAGTTTAATCCTCGCTCGGAAGTGAGAAAAGAACTGTAGCCCATCTCCCGAGCCAATATGGGGTCGGATTCCTGTCTGAAATCCTGAGATGGCCTTCCCCAGGGGGCGGAAAAATGGCGACAAACTATGCCCAACTCGGTCTCAATGGCCTCCTTGGATTTCCGCAGTTGCTCCTGCACGGCCTCGGGGGATAGAGCGCTCATCCTCAAATGGCTGCAAGTATGGGAGCCGATGGTAGCTCCAATTTTCAAGAGCTGACGGCAATCATCCCAGGAAAGAAACTCAATGGGCATGGGGTAACCGGTGGTAGCATAAAATCTAGTCAGCAACGCCTGGTCCCGTTGGATATCGCTGCCGATATAGTCGGTAGCTACGAAAACCGCCGCAGGGCAGCCAAGTTCGGATAGTATGGGCCAGGCATTGGTCGCCACATTTTTAAAGCCGTCATCAAAGGTGATGCAGAAATACCGTCCCCCGATCTTTCGCTGCTCCCGCAATAGCTCTACGGCGTTGTCTAACGAGATAAACTCTCCCATATTTCTCATAAGCAGCAGTTGCCGTTTGAAGCCGCGTCTTTCGTCATTAAAGACATAATGATAGTAGGGGAAGCGTATCCACTCCGAGGTCGATATTTTATGAGTTTTAAGCGATAAGGGGTAGATCACAATGTTACGAACCAGATACCTTAATCGTTTCTTCTTTGAGAAACAATGTAAGAAGTCAGAATAATTTTCTGCATATTGGTTTTTTGGCATGGATTATCGTTGTTCCTAACAATTACATTTTATGTCGAAAGAACGTGCCTTAACATAAGATTTGGCCATCGCTACACAATTTATGGCCATGGAGCACCATTATCTCTATCGTTTCAATACCCTTGCCTGTTACTTTGCTTTTAATTGCAAGATATAATCAATCATTTTTTGCCGAATATTATCCAGATCACCCCGAGGATCGAGGCCGTCCACCCATTTTTGGGCTTCGGCAGCCAGGGGCTTTTTCTCCGGCCCGGCCTCTTGGATGGCTTTTAGCAAGGTTGTCAGGTAGCGCACGTCATCAACCGCGGCCTTTTGCCCCTCCCATTCGATGGTATCTATGACACCGTTGACGGTTGGGTAGGCAAAGACCTGATTGCGCCAGTCCGGAACGTCGAAATCATTCCAGATATGACCGCCATAATTAGCCTGGTAGGCGTAATTCATGACGCCGTCATACCCAGCCTTCCACACGAGTAACCCGTAATTGCGCCGGTAGAGCTCCGGGTCTTCCTGGCCGCTGGGGGGATTGCTGCGGTTGAAGGCCAGATGCCCCGCCTGGTGATATTGCCTGGCCTGGCGGGGATCCGGATCAGCCCCGATGACCGGGAGATCCAGCAAGTCGCCCATGATTTCAAAAGAACCGCGGTAGGAGACGGCCGCAAAGATCTTGCCCCCCACCCGGTGAACCGCTTCCCAGGCGGCGCGCTGGGACTTCAGCCGCTCACCCGTAGCACAGTCTATCCCATACACATACACCTCTTTATAACCGAACTCCCGGGCGATCTTGAGCAACTGCTGCACTTCCCCGGTCAGGCGATTCAATTTTTCCAGGGTGGTGGGATTTCCCGTAACCACTCCGCAGCTATAAAGAGCATCTTTGGGGAACCCGAGCCGGTCCCGAATTTCCAACTCTTTCCGGAGCAATTGCTCGTCGTGCTGGTAGATGGTGGGGTAATCGATGCCGTGGGCCTTCAAGTCCTGAAGTTCGGCGGTGTATTGCTGGAGGGTCTTGATATTCGCATTGATCACGGGCAAGCCGAATTTTTTTGAAGTACCCAGCCAACCCTGGGAATCCCGGGTTAATGTGCCGCGGTAGTATATGGCATACCGTAAGGCCGGTTTCTCCAATTTAAATGGCAGGACCTGGAGCTGAAAATTGATTTCGGCGGGCGGAGCATTGATGGCGGTCAGCCTGAGCTTTCCCCGGTAGAGGCCCGGGACCGCGTTCTCCGGCACCTGGACGGTGATCCAAAATTGTTTGTTGGTACCGGCCTCGAGGTTAACGGGTTGGAGGGTCGCGGCATCATCTTGGGGGCGAATATCCGCGAGCTTCTTGCTATCCTTGTCGCTTATGCAAACATAGTCGGTTTTCCCGGACGCATCGACGGTGCGGAGGTAGTTCTTTTTTTCCTTGAGGTCCACCAGTACCAGTTGATCGTCTTTGAGCAAAAGTTCGGGGGTGAGGACGCATTTATTGTTTTCCCTTCCCTTCACCCCTGACTGGAACCAGCACTTGACCACCCGGATATCTACCGCGCCGGCAGGGATTTGCGATTTTTCCTGTTTCAGGGAGGTGGGGGTAACCGACAGGCGGAGGAGTTTCTGGACGGCATGCACCACGAAGCTAGCCGCCTCGGATTCTCCGGGGCAGGCGCGCACCAGCAAATCTTTACTTGACGAGCCGGTTGCAGGAGGGGTATTGGGGAGAATTTTGTAATTGGTGATAGCTTTGGTGATATAGATACTATAAAAGTTGGCATTCTCTTTATCCTGAAGTGTCGCTGCGACTGATAGGGAATTAATTAATAAAAAACTACATAGAAACGCGAATAATCTATAAATAAACCAAAGTATAGGTGTTTTATTCCAAATTATCTTTGTATTTTTTCGTTCCATAATTATAATTGATTCCTTTTACTACATTTTAATTAAACTATTTTAACTTAGCTGATGCTTCCTAAAAATTATTTTAGGTTTCTAGTTTCGCAAACTTAGACTTTAAAACAGTCTATTTTCGTGATTAATTTTTTATGAAACCAATTTTCCTAAAAACATAGAACAA
>QYQD01000073.1 GCA_007280345.1 Deltaproteobacteria bacterium
GCACGGACTTTAATACCATAACTGACGAGCAGATTGCCAGAATCGAATCTTTGCTTAATAACAGGCCCAGAAAATGCCTGGGCTATAAAACACCGTCAGAAGTAGCTTCTCCATTTGTTGCACTTCGAGGTTGAATGTAGGTGCCGAATTTCTCGACCTCTTTACCGACTAATTCTATACCGTTGCCGACCTCTTCAGGCACCCAGCCAGCGCCTTTTATTAATTTACCGGCCACTACATGCGCGCCTTTGATAACCTCGGCGGCACCAGTTTCCACTTTATGGCCAGACCAAGCCATGGCGTGTTCCAGCTGTACCGCTGCCGCCTTAAGCGCCTGCCCGGTATCTTTAGCCTCTTTCTTAGCCCAGTCTTCAGAGGCCTTCAGGTAATAATTATTGGCCAAGGCATGATAGGCTCGCGCGAAGACGTCTTTAAGGTCCTTTGCCGAAGTTACAGTGCCTTTTTCCACATCACCTGCCAGCTTCTCCAATTCGTGGACAGAGGCCATCAGGACCTTCTTACCATCTTCTGTGGCATGGCCGGCCTCTGTTTTTAAAAATGCTGCGCCTTTCCGAATTTCAGAGGCGGCTGCCTTAAAATCTTTTTTGAGAAAGGACTCGTGGGCCTTTTGAAACTGAGATTCCGGCTTCCCGGCTTTCATCTCTAGTTCCTGAGCAGCCTGGACGTGTGTTCCTAGCAACAGCCAGGCAACAATAACAAAAGGCATTGATAGACCTAAAAACCAAAACGTCTTGCGTTGCATAGTCCATACCTCCTGTCTCTGCTTTTTTGTTTCTATAATGATCTCGCCTGCAACCACCCACATGCCCTTCACTTTGACAGAGAATGTCAAACCACTAGCCTTTGACTTTCTCTTCCTTATCCAAGGCCTTTATGTTCGCCACCAGTTGAGAAACCTGTAATCCCAAACCGATACACTGTTTTCCTTCCATGCACGCATTGGCATCGGGGGGTTCGAGGTAAGTCTTAAGACGATGATGTCCCTTTTTGTGCAGGTCCACAACCCAGGCCTTCTGTGTCTCGTCATAATTGACATCGATATCTATGCCGCATTCTCCGATCTCCGGATAGATGGCCTTGATCTTGTCACATAATTCCTTCTTGTCATGCATAAGATTGTCCTCCCCTTTTTTGAAATTACCCGGAATATGGATGGTTGCCGGCTCCATGAAATTACCGCAACAATTTGTTTCGTTTCAGATTTTATGAGCCCTATAATTATTCTAAGGCCGGACTTTTCCTTAACGCAAGAGAATTTTTTAGGAATCAGAATATCGGAGTTGACTAGATATTGAAATCTTGGAAAGCTGGTCGATAAATATAGGCATTTTCGACGGCGCACCCGCAATTTCACTTCACGTGGGCTATACGGGATAGAGGTCTACCCTTGACATGAGACATAACCTTCCATGGTTCTTTATTCAGCGTCTTGTTTTCGTTTAACTTTTCCGGCCGTTTCTGATATATTTTAGCTATATTCATTTTGTCCAATGTCAAAAGCTGGGATACAGGTCCAGGTCAGGCCCTGGCTAGAGGCTGTGGCTGAATATTTGGATGAGCAGGATTAACGAGCCAACAAAATTAACAACGAGTCGGATATTGAAGATGATCTTTTACAGAAAGGTGAGGTTTTAAGAAACTGCATGAGGATAACCGAAGAGAAAAGGTCGGCAAGAATTCGTAACCGCCGTGTTCACATGGCGAACGAGAGGACATTCCTGGCCTGGATAAGGACCAGTATAGGAATAATGGCCTTTGGGTTCGTTGTTGAAAAATTTGCCATCTTCATAAGACAAGTCGAAGGTTTTTTAGGTAGAACCGGATACGACAATATTCCTGTCAAACCACCCCAGGCCGCACATGGATATTCAACTATCTTCGGGATACTGCTTGTAGGTCTTGGGGCCTTAATGGGTATGCTGGCGTTTATTAGATATAAAAAGGTTGAGAGGCAGATAGACCAAGATACGTACGAGCCATCTTTATTACTCGATATACTGCTTACTATATCGATCTGCGCCATCGGAATCTTTCTTATAATCTACCTGGTGCATAGCATTTTATAGTCTCTCCGCAAATTGCCATTCCTCGATGAGGCAAACGGCGGGCAGCAATGGGATGCTATTGAGTAACAGTACATACGGCAGAGATAACCAGGCATTTGGGTGTGTGCACTACTGCCATCGTCAAGGCCGTCATTCATTTTTAGCTTTTAATACGGCCACAAAGGCGCCCTGGGGGATCATAACCGAGCCAACCATCTTCATGCGTTTCTTGCCCTCTTTCTGCTTTTCCAGGAGTTTTCTCTTCCGGGTGATGTCCCCTCCGTAACACTTGGCGGTGACATCCTTCCGGAAGGCGGAGATGGTGGAACGGGAGACGATCGTACCGCCGACAGTGCCCTGGATGGCTATCTTGAACTGATGCCGGGGAATCTCTTCCTTGAGCCGCTCACAGACCCGCACCGCTAATTCCCGGGCGCGTTCGCGATGGACGATCATGGAAAGGGCGTCCACCTTCTCGTGGTTTACCAGGATATCGAGCTTTACCAGATCGCTCTCCCGATAATCTATAATTTCATAATCAAATGAACCGTATCCCTGCGTTACGGTCTTGAGCTTATCGTAGAAGTCAAAAACGATCTCACCGAGAGGCATGTCGAAGGTGATTTCCACCCGCCCGGCCGTAGGGTAGCTAAAACGCGAGTTGACGCCCCGGCGCTCCCTGCATAATTGCATTACCGCTCCCACATAGCGTTCCGGGATGAGGATGCTCGCCTTGATAAAAGGTTCTTCCCCTGTCTTAATCCGGGTGGGATCCGGGTAGTACTGGGGGTTATCAACCGTGACTATGGAATCGTCCGCCAGGGTAAAGCGGTATCGGACGCTCGGCGCCGTCATGATAATAGACTGACCAAATTCTCTCTCAAGGCGCTCCTGCACGATTTCCAAGTGCAGCAGGCCCAGAAATCCGCATCGAAACCCCTGACCCAGGGCCGCAGAAGAATCCTTTTCGTAAATCAGGGCGGCGTCGTTAAGTTTATATTTCTCCAGCGCGTCCACCATGGAGGGGTAATCGTCAGAGGAGATCGGGTATATGGAGGAAAAGACCACCGGCTTGGCCTCCTTGAATCCGGGGAGCGGATGGGGAGCCGGATGGGCATCCAGGGTGATGGTGTCCCCGACCCGAGTGTCGCCCACGGTTTTTATCCCGGAGATGATGTAGCCGACCGAACCGGCAGAGATCTCCTTTTTCTTCTCCCGCACGATACGGAAGACGCCCACTTCTTCCACCTTGTACGTGGCCCCATTGGACATAAAGCGAATAATGTCACCGGGCTGGACCGCCCCATCAAATACCCTACAGTTGATAATGGCGCCCCGAAAGGGATCGTAATGGGCGTCGAATATAAGCGCGGAAAGCGGCTTTTCTCTACTCCCGGACGGAGACGGGATCTGTTCCACAATGGCCTCGAGAACATCTTCAATCCCTATCCCCTCTTTGGCTGAGCAAAGAACGGCCTTATCCGCATCCAGTCCCATCTCGTTTTCTATCTGCTCCCTGGTGCGTTCTACGTCGGCGGAGGGGAGATCGATCTTGTTGATCACCGGGATGATAACCAGGTCATGCTCCATGGCCGCGTAGAGATTGGCCAGGGTCTGCGCCTCCACGCCCTGGGAGGCATCTACCAGAAGGAGCACCCCTTCACAGGAAGCCAAGGCCCGGGATACCTCATAGGAAAAATCCACATGCCCGGGGGTGTCGATAAGGTTGAGTTCAAACTCTTCTCCCTTCCGGCTGGTGTAAGGAAGCGTAACGGTCTGGCTCTTGATGGTAATACCCCGTTCCCGTTCGATATCCATGGTGTCCAGTATCTGGTCGCGGAAATCCCGGTCTGCCACCAGACCGGCGTGCTGAATGAGACGGTCCGCCAGGGTGGATTTCCCGTGATCGATATGGGCGATAATGCTGAAATTACGAATCTGGGGCATAGTGTTGCCGGACCTTCAACTATCAATTTTAAAACGACAAGATAAACATTTCAGTTCAAACTTGCAACAGGTAAGGTAGAGGTTCAGATATCAGATGTAATGATCCGTGGAATCAAAGGCCAAGGGATCTTTCGGGATAATACGGACAGAAAAGATTTTCTTTCTCGCATCGCGCAATTAGTTGAGGAAACCGGCACCAGAATCTTAGCCTAGGTTCTAAGAAAGATTCTGGAATCTGCCCGGGCCGGGCTAGGAGCGGGTGGTATCTCTCAAGGTCAGCACAATGGCTATCAAGAAGCCGGCAACGCTGCCAACGCCAAGAGCATTTTTATGGTATTGTCCGATATTATCAAAGATGTCCCAGTTAAGGTCAGGATATAGATGGGTTATAGCGGATGAACCTATCGGAATTACAAGGGCCGCGATGACAAAAGCGATGACTTCCAGTATGAGAAGGTGCTTGCCGAAGGAGCGCATCACGTTAATCCCATTTTCTAAGGATGCCATCCTGCCCACTGTAGTAACCATCCCTTTAAGCTCTGACGCCGTTTCTTCTGCCATCCGGCGGGCTTGCTTAAAGGCGTTTGCCTGGTCAGATTTGGCCAGGTTTGCGGCATAGTTCAATTTTTGCCGGGTCTCGTGCAAAAGTGGCCCCACTGTCTTGAATAACCCTTTCAGAGGGTATCTTCTCCAATAAATCTCATATTTCCTCAGGTGATTATCCTGCGAAGCAATCTGCCTTAGAAGGTTTATCCTGATGGTCTTCTGTATTAGGTGGTACCGGTTGATGAGCGTGGTAGCGATATCTTTGGCCTCTATGTAACCGAGGTAACTGTCCTGTGCCGCAAGTTGTTTAATCTTATCGATAAGGGTCTTGTTCTCCCGGTAAATTTCATTTTCTTCGTCCAACCACTCAATCATGGCATTGACTTTGGCCTCTGCGGCCGGGCCTACATCTTCGGTTTCTCTTCGGACCCTTTCCAGCATTTCGGTCAAGAGTTGCTCGACAAGCCCCTGTATGGGCAATAGCCGTGGATCGATAAGGGCATAAAGAAAAAATTCCGGCTGCTGCAAGATAATCTTTTGTAATTTAATGATGTCTTCATCGTGAAAGACCCTTTTTGCCTGCAATACAATTTTATAATATTGGGCATCTAAACAGTCACGATCAAGGGAGATAATATCATGTACCTTTTCCTCTGCTTTTTCGTATGCCTTGAGTACCTCGTGAAGGCGGGCAATTAAAAAAAGCGCGTGTGTCTGTTGTAACTTCTTGCGCGAACACTCTCTTGCCCGTTCAAACTGGTAAAGCGCTTCAAAATGATTTCCCTTTTCCAATTCAAGGAAGGCTGTGGCCATGTACAGCCTGTAGTCGTCAGGGTCTTTATCCTGGGCCGTCTTCAAAAACTGCTCGGCTTTATCCGTCTGTCCTACACGGATGCAGTCCAGGGTCAGCCATAACGGGCCTCCCTCCTCCCTTTGCTCTCCCGCAGAATATAGCATATCCCAGGTGGCAGCCTCTGTTTGCCACACCCGTTTTAGAAATCTGAGCTGAAATATCTCTGTAAGGTCAAAGAAGGTATGATAAGCTGCCAATGCTTCGTTTTGCTCGGATATAGTCTGACCATCGCTTGCCTTTAGATTGGCTATACTTTCATTGTGCTGTTCCGGATTACTGAAGGCCCCGGCGAAGTAATTACTTAGTTGCTCGATGGAGAGATAGCCAAGCTTGGTGAAGACCATGGAAGATAGTTGAAGATTTTTCGAAGGGCATACCTTGAGGTCGTGACGGCAGGAGCCGCAATAAAAACATACTTTGAGGTCTCCCTCGACCATTAACGCCCGATGAGGAAAAAGTATCTTATCTTCCGTAACCACTTGGTCTCTATCCGATCCGGCAAAAATACCGTTATCTTTTATCAAAATTTTGGGTTCACTTCACAAGTAACATCTGTACGTTGCCTTGCATCAGGTCTTTCACAATTTAGATAGTCCAATCCGCTGCCTTTAAATCGGCAACTCCATAACATTTTCAAAAGCCGAAAGGGGACATAAAAAAGTTTGGGGCCACCACCGGGAGGCAGCGATGACCCTTTTCGAGTGTTATATGGACATTTATATTCTTATCGGACGCTTTTCATGAGACATTAAAAAGGGAGCTGCCGGGTAGAGTAGGGAACTGGAGATAGGGGAACACCACTACGCCAGTTCCCTACTCTACCTGCTATTAATAAAAAAAGTCCGTATAATTTAAAGTTTTCCCGGCCAATACCGAAAAGGAAAATCAGACTCTCCGGCCATAGGCGGCCGCAGGCCGGGGAGAATAAAAGACTAAAAAATATCTAGTTCAGGAGGAAAAAATTTTATGCCAGTTAGAAGGTACGTCTCGTTAATTCTAGTCTTGATGTTCGCGTTTACTCTTGTCGCATTCTCTGTGCAAGCTGCCGAGAAGACGGCTACAAAAGAAGAACCGGCTTTTGTAGGCTCAGC
>QYQD01000207.1 GCA_007280345.1 Deltaproteobacteria bacterium
ATGTATGGCATCCTTAGATTCAGAGCCAGCATCTTAGCGAGGGCTTTCCTCTGCATCCAAGTCATGTATTCTAATTTTACCGATTTCGACAATCCACAATTTCTTTTGTAGTGACATTAGAAAAATCCAGGTCCAGGGTTACAAGACAGCGATGCTCAGCACAACACACTTCATAAAGATGCTGGTCTGAACAACCCTGCAATCCTTGGCTGCGAATTGTTTCAACATCATATCCCCGTGCCTGAAAAAGCTGTTGGGTGCGAGTCCCGAAGTTCTCGTCGAGTTTGAACCTCATCCTGTCGCCTCGGCAGGGATTTCAACATATCGCTCCCGGGACATCTCTGCTCCATATGCGATGGCAGCCCGAATATCATTCTCCGTCAGTTGCGGATATTCTGCGAGAATTTCCTGGATGCTCATCCCGTTGGCCAGGAAGTCTAAAATTAATGACACCCAGATTCGAGTACCACGGATGCAGGGTTTGCCGAAACAAACATTAGGATCAACCGAAATGCGTTGCAAAAGCGGATTCATGTATGGTTCCTCCTTCATTCATGCCTTTCTCTCTTGTCGGAGCGCCTTAGAAGTGCGACCGTTTCCTCCCACTGAAGGGTTGAAGGCTTCATCCTTTCCCTTGTTTTCTTGCTCTTTCAAATACTTCACTACCATAGCATATTTTTTAAGGAAAAACAGAGACTTTTAGTTGTAATTGACAAAGTGGCCGAGTTTTTCTGCGTTTATCGGCGCAAATCTGCGTCCAGCCACTAAGACACCAAGCCACTAAAACTAAGATTATCCCTCTGTGTCTTGGTGCCTTGGTGGCAAAAGTTTTTTCTCTGCGTCCTGATTAATTGAAATCTCTGTGTCTTCGTGTCTTGGTGGCATGAGGTGAAAAACTTTACCCACATAAGTGGAATTAAATTTCTCTAAAGTGGAATTTTACTTCCACTTTTTGCCCTGACCCGGTTTATACCCAATGTTCTGTGTAGATTCTAACTGTTGGATAGTATTACAAATACTCTCTTATTCAATTATATTGCATCTGTTGGCATGGAGGTTGCTTGTATTAACTGTCAAAAGCGTAAAGTGAATAAGGGTTCATTATGGGTCTTTTCCAATTTCCAATTTCTATTTTCCAGTTTCAATCTTTAACCCTAAACGCTAAGCCCTATTCGCTAAACGCTGCTTTTGTTGGCATGGAGGTTGCTTGTAATTATTCCAGACGGGCAAAGTGAATAATCGTTCACTGCATTCTTTTTGATTTGGATTTAAGAATTTGAGATTTTGTTTCGGATTTCGATATTCGAATTTCGGATTTGAATTCTCAAAAGAGGGGGTGAAAAGATGAAAGAGGGATTTTTGAAGAGTTTTAAAGGTTTAAATTTTAAAGAAAAGGAGGTGAAAACGATGAAAAAGTCTTTAATTACTGTAATGGCTGCTGTTTTTGTATTTGTGTTGGTAGGTACTGCCGCGGCTATTACGGAGTACCCTTTTGGTATGTGGGATCCGTACCTAAGGGCGATAGACAGCCAAACTCCACAGCAATTGATCCAAATCGATTTCAATGATTATGGTACAGGCTTGGCAGTAGATGCGAACCAGAACAATCAACCTGTCGCCGCTCCTTTTGAGTTTCTGTTCCAATCCTATGCTGTCGGTTTTACTAGTTTGGTTAGTGGAGTCCCAACCGGAGTTGTTCCGCCTATTACCCTGAACGGAAACTTTGTGACTGCCACAACGCCGTATGAGTTTACGGTCATAGGCAGAATATGGGAAAACTACTCGGGATATGCTCCTGGCACCCCCCCGGGTGGTGCTACCTCTTCTTTTAGTTTGGCCAACGCTCCTATCGGCAGCCCCGCCAGTATGTTGGAAATTTGGGCAGATCGTCCGGGGTTGGCAAACAACAAAGCAAGTATCTCTGGGGGCACTGGTTTTAACGACGGGACAAAGATCCTTAGCGCAACTCCCATAGCTATACCGGTGTCTTCATTTTCTACGGGGGGAGATACCAACGGAAACGGAATAATTGACAACCAGGATACCGGCAGCGGATCGAGCATAATCGTGTTTCGTGTAGATAGTTGGGACTCTGCTTACTTTGATTTTCCAGTTGGTCCTTCTATCTATATGCTAACTGAGTTTAACGCTCAGTTGTACACTCCGCCGGGGTATGCTACGACGGCGCAGATGTGGGATGGGACAGTTCCTGATATCTACACTCAGGCCGATTTGGCTGCTGATTTGGCTGCCATATTGGCGGGAACCCAGACTATTGGCGTTGACAAGTCACAGGATCTGATATTCAGGTTGGATGGCAGTGCCAAGTTCGCGCCTGTACCTGAGCCAGCCACGATGTTGCTCTTGGGTTCAGGTTTGGTAGGCTTAGCGTCTTTTGGCCGGAAAAAGCTAAAAAAGAACAAGTAACCAAATAGTATAGTATGGAATGTAGTATGCAAAAAGGCGGCAGATGGTGCCGCCTTTTTGTTTTCCAGAATGTACTTCCCTGAAATTGATGTCCTGCTATATACTGCCATGCTCCTTCCCATATGTCCACAAGGGAAATTATCCCTTCAAACCTGTTAACAATTCTTGAGACATTGGCCGATAAATATCATTACCAGAGTTTATATAAGCGCGGATATATGTTAGATTAAATTTTGATACGAGATTATAATCAATCCTGTAAGTTCTCTAATACGCTGGATATCGACAGATGAAATTTACTCTTAGAGATATTATTCTCAGTGTCATGGCAGTCTTAATAACCGCTGCTTTAGCTCTCTTTTCGCTATACCTCTTGTCACCTTTTTTCATGTACCTTTCCGTTGAGTACAGAGGAATTGTAAAGATACTGGTCTTTATTATAATTATTTTCTTTGGACTTGGTTCGGCCTATGCAAGGATATTACGGCTTATTTGTCCGTTTGAAGACAGCGTTTTTTCCTCTAACGATCAATCCCTGCGTTGCCTGCTCTGGAAACAGACAGTTTTTACCTATGAATGGACTGCCTCCATTTTTGCCTACATTACTCCAGTGTTACTACGGCCATTTTTATATCGGATGCTAGGGGCAAAACTCGGTAAAGGAGTGCTGATCGGAGGAAAGATTGTCGAACCTCAGATGGTTACCATGGGTGATTATTCCTTTGCTGGTGAGATGTCGCTCCTTATGGCTCACGCCATTATGAGGGACAAGGTGGTACTGAAGAAGATCGTCATCGGTGATCATGTGTCTATAGGATCACACGCTGTAATAATGCCCGGAGTTCGAATTGGTGATGAATCGATTGTAGCTGCCGGAGCACTGGTTCCTATGGATACGGTTATTCCACCCGGAGAAGTCTGGGGAGGCATTCCTGCCAAAAAGATAAAAGATATTGACGCCTCCGATATTCGGTCATGACCAAAATCTTGAAAATTCTGGTGCTGCCTTACACCCACACCCTCTCTCACATAAGCCGTCCCCTTTTAATTGCCAAGGAACTGAGAAATCGTGGGCATGAGATAGTATTTGCCGGTGAAAGTCCGAAGATAAAATTCATCGAGCGCGAGGGGTTCGTTGTCCTTCCACTTTATGAGCCTGACCCTGAAATGCTGTTTGGTAACATTCGGAAAGGGAAGCTGCGGTTTGTGAGTGATGCTGTGATTGAGCGGATGATAGAGGCAGATCTCTCTCTATACAATGAGGTAAAACCTGACCTTGTACTCACAGACGGGAGATTCACAGCTCCTATATCAACCCATATTGCAGGGCTAAGGCATGTAGCCATAGTCAACGCATCATCCACTGAGTACAGGGCGCTCCCTTACGTTCCCTTTTTTGAGTGGCTACCTGATTGGCTGGTAAAGAGGGATGGTGGGCTTTGGGAAAAGCTTGATTTGCTCAATCTCAAACTTGAGATGTTTGTATTTGACAATGTTATGAATGTTTTTAAGAGGCTTAGTAAAAAGCATGGTCTCAAGAAGAGCATTACTGCGACTAACTGTCTCACAGGCAAGGATATCACCCTCCTTGCGGATATTCCTGAATACTTTCCAACAAGACGCCTTCCTCAGAACTACCACTACATTGGCCCTCTCACTCTGAAAAGCAATCTTCCGCCGCCTTCCTGGTGGCCACCTGAAAAAGGCAGCAAGCCCTTAATCTACATAACAATGGGCACCACGGGGATCGGTGAATTTTTTGAGAGGGTCTATGAAATTTTTAAGGAATCAGAGATGACCGCTGTAATCACCACAGGAGCGCAGGCTAAAGGCATAGAAACCGTTCGTGGGAAACTTTACGTCGAACCTTTTATGGATGGTGATTCGGTGACGGAAGAATGCGATCTCGTGGTATGTCATGGAGGAAATGGTACCATTTATCAAGCCCTCCAGCACGGAAAACCTGTTATTGGAATTCCCACCATACCTGACCAGAGTTACAACATGCGAAGGGTGGAGGCGTTGGGAGTTGGCAGGTTAATTACCTGGAAGGAGTTCAATTACAATCCAAAGGTGCTTTTAAAGGCAATTAATGGAGTATTGTCAGATCCTTCTTTTACTGAAAAGGCTCAATGGATGCAGGCCATTCTTAATACCTATCACGCCGAGAAAACGGCGGCTGATATTATTGAGCGTTACATGGAAAATCACATCTGTCCAAAATAAGATTTTTAAAGGGCTGGATTTGGACAGCATTTTTAAAATCTCCCCTGACCCCTCTTTTCCAAAGAGGGGGTTAACGGTATTTTCCCCCTTTGGAAAAGGGGGATCAAGGGGGATTTGAAGGCCACAGCACATGAATCAGCAAGTTGGACAGCAATGATGAAAAATAAAAGGCTAAAGCCTTAACTCCGTGAGTGCCAAGTATTCCATAACAAAATTACTTCTTATAGTATTCTTAATCGGTTGCTTCATTGTTTTGTAAAAAAGTACTTGACAATAATAAACCAGGGTTAGGGTGAGAGTGCCCCCTTTCGCCAGGGGTGGCGAAATTTGTTTGGGGGGATAAACCTGTGCGCAATGTCTACGAAGACCTTGACAGACACTATATTAGTATGATAAGTATCTATATACTTATATACCATAACATTTAAGGAGGCTTGCGGAGATGCCTTTAACAAAAAAAGCAATGGTTTTATTTGAACCTGAGAAGTATAGACAACTTAAAGAGATCGCCCGAAAGGAACATATATCGGTAGGCGAAATTATACGCAAAGCCATAGACGAAATGGTCCTTAAGCGGTCAACAGAAGATGAAAGACTGGAGGCGGCAAAGAGGCTTACTGCCCCTAAGGAGGATTTTATGGAGTGGGCCGAGATAGAGGAGATAATCGCAAGGGCTCATGGCGGATGAAGGGAAAGGTATTTGTAGACACAAATATTTTTATGTATGCCAGAGGGAAAAATCACCCCCTGAAAGAGGCGTGTACCAGGATAATTCTTAGCATCGCCAAAAGAGAATCTATAGCACATTATGGAATTCCAGTAATCGATACGGAAGTCTTTCAAGAAATAATTTATCGATACGCCATGACTGGCCAGTGGGATGTGGGAATCTCTATCTGTCAAGATATCTTGATATTAGGTATGGAGGTGTTGCCTGTAGGCAATTCAGAGGTCGCACAGTTTCTTAAGTTGGCCGAAAAGTATAAAGTCCAAAATGTCCCACCTCGTGATTTAATCCATACGGCCGTAATGGTTAGTAGCGGAATCAACCATATTATTACGGCCGATAAACATTTTGATGACATTAAAGAAATCATTAGAGTAGCGCCAGAGAAGGTTCGAGCAATAGCTTAGACCTTGTCTGGCATTCCTGGATAAATCTGATACAAGGTCTAACGACTGTCTCCTGAACAGGAATACCTGATTCCCGATACGTAAGGTGAAAAGAATTATCCTTGCAGGTCTTTTAACCTTTTGTCTGATTACGGTATCCTTTTTTCTATGGTCTTCTCACCGAGTCAACTCCAGAGAACAATATACCGGCCAGCAGTTAGCGAGAGATGGCGAGTTCATAAGGGCTGGCTACATAAACACCCACTACATCCGAAAGGGTAATGGGAAACCACTTGTCCTGATTCACGGTATATTTTCCTCATCGTTTGCCTGGCATAAGAATATAGATGAACTCTCGCAGCATTTTGACGTCATTGCCGTTGATCTAAGGGGCTATGGTTATTCTGATAAGCCAGCGGATGGGCGATATGGCCGGGAAGATTTCAGGCAGTTTGTACTGGATTTTATGGACGCTATAAAGGTAGATAGGGCTATTCTAGTTGGGCATTCGTGGGGAGGTGGGATTGCTGTAGATTTAGCTCTACATCATCCAGAGCGAGTGGAAAAATTGATTCTTATCGACAGCACCGGCTATCCACCTAAATCTTCTCTTGTAGCCTGGTTGTTAAAACTACCCGGCATAGGGCGTTTTTTGCTGGCCGCTTCTGACAGGAAAACTTTTGAGAACATATTGAAAGAAAAGGTATTTTTCAATCCTGGCTTGGTGACTAAAGAGGAAGTGGAGGGCTGGATGCGTCCGTATTATGTGCGCGGCGCTGCTCAGGCAGCATTAGAATTGCGCAACTATCATTTTGATATGGCAGAAGAAATCAGGAATATATCCCAGCCTACTCTGATTATTTGGGGTAAGGAAGATAAGGCATTACCGGCAGAGATGGCGGAAAGATTCAGGCAGGACATTAAAAATAGCGTGCTTCAGATCATACCGAATTGTGGTCACAATCCGCAGGAAGAAAAGCCGGAAGAAGTAAATGGGTCAATCAAATGGTTCGTGGAAAACTAACGAAAAATTAGGATCCTCTTCATCGGTCTGGCTGGGGCTGCCCGGAGGAAGTTTGGGAAGAAGAAGTAGTAGTAGTAGTAAAAGCAGGAGAGCTGAAAGCAAGAGAGCAAGAGAGCAGGAAAGATGAAAGCTCAAAGCTGAAGAAGTTAGAAGTCAGAATACAGAAGTCAGGAGTAAAAAGGAAGGGCGGGGAATATCCCCCGCCCTTTTGCTTTTGTGCTACTTCTTCGATCTGGATTGGTCAGGGAAAAGAAAACCCAAGACACTCAAGTCTTCGTCTAAATCCGGCCAATGGATTCCATACCCCGATGGAGAGATTTCGTAATTTTTTAACTGTTCCCTGGTTGCTTCTGAAAGCTTAGGATACCAGGCTAAAGGAATAGTTATAGTTCTCCCATCGGTTAAATATACTTGCATAGAATGCTTCAAAAATTTTAGATCCAATATACCTGGCAGCTTAATCTGCTCGGCTATAGAAGTATTCATTCCATTTTCCCTCGATGATACGTCTGTTATCCTTTATTACATCCAGGACGATCCTTAACTGGCTTGCATTGAGGTTATAACTCCACACTAATTGGCATGAAGGTATCCAGAACTTTGCCTCGCCGCCTTGGCCTATGACATGAATATGGCAGGGCTCAAATCCTTCATTACTATAAAAGAGAAATCTGAAACCCTTTTCTCGAAGTATGGTAGGCACTTATTACCCCGACCTATCTCAATATCCTTCATCGGCTGGCTCTTTGATTTGAACTGTAGCATTACAACCTCTAAAAGGCAATAAGATTCACCAGTTGGCCTGATCGGTCTGGCTGGGGCTGCCCGGAGGAAGTTGGGGAAGAAGAAGTAGTATAGGGATGAGTAATGAGTTTCGGGTTGCGAGTTTTTTAACCTGAAACACGGAATCCGTAACTGGAAAGCTGAAAGCGGAGAGCTGAAGAAGTTAGAAGTCAGAATACAAAAGTTAGAAGTAAAAAGGAAGGGCGGGGTTTCCCCGCCCTTCCTTTTTGGGTTCAGCTTTCAGTTTTTTAGAGGAAGGAGGCGTTGTCTCAAAGACTTTTTCCATGACTTATTTTGCCTTCTTTGGTATAGTTTTTATATTATTCTGCAGCGGGGATTGAATATCCAAACGAATATATATAAATGAATAAACGCAAGTTACTCCAAAAACTGCTTTCTGGATCAAAGAATATCCGGTTCCCCGAAGCAACGGCAATAGCCGAAGCTTTTGGATTCAGGCTGGATCGTATTAGTGGAGGCCATCATATATTCTTACACCCTGATCTTCCGGAATTGATCAATCTCCAAAATGTAAAGGGCAAGGCAAAGCCATACCAGATAAAACAACTATTGAAAATCATAGAGAAATACAACCTTCATATGGAGGGTGATGAATGAAAGATTATCACATCAACATATTCTACAGTGATGAAGACGGGGGCTATGTTGCTGATATTCCTGACTTGACCTATTGTTCTGCTTTTGGAGAAACCCCAGGGGAGGCACTCTCGGAGGTACTAAAGGCGAAGGAGGCATGGTTAGAATCTGCTCGTTCCGGTGGTAAACATATTCCAAGGCCTTATTATCGTCCGGTAATTTACCAGGTAGCTTGAGACATCTTTCATCTTCTACTCAGAACGGGCGATGTGCCTGGATCGTGTTCCTTTTTGGCACCGGCTTGATCAGTCTGGCTGGGGCTGCCCGGAGGAAGTTCGGGAAGAAGAAGTAGTATAGGGATGATGAGTAATGAGTTTCGGGTTACGAGTTGCGAGTTTTTTAAACCTGAAACACGGAATCCGTAACTGGAAAGCTGAAAGCGGAGAGCTGAAGAAGTTAGAAGTCAGAATACAGAAGTCAGGAGTAAAAAGCAAAGGGCGGGGTTTTCCCGCCCTTTGCTTTTGGGTGATGATGAAAAGGAGGGGCTGGAGGTCCCGCCCGTGAACTCCTGTTACAAACTGGCTACCTTTAATGCTGCTCTTTATGCTGCGATATACTCACGGATATCCACCTGGACGCCTGACCGGGCTGCCTCCTCTGCAGTCTTGAGCAGGCGCGATGCCGTTTTGTCATCGACATATTCCTCGCCGCAATTGACGCAAACCTGCGCTGGCACGTTTTTAATGACTATCGTCAGGCCGTCTCGTTCCAGAGTTACGGTTGTCTTACCTGGCCGTGTCTCTCCTTGTTTGCAGATCACACACTTCATGATTTTTTCCTCCTTTTAAAACCCGGCTCCCATTGGTCTGAACCTGGTTCGTATGCGGTAATCACAATGGTTTCCCGGTCATCATGGTTATCAGCTACTACCACATGAATGGGCCGTGACCCACACCAGCCTAAAATCAACCTGCTTGGGTAAGGTATATCGTCCGGATAATCCTCAATTACCTCACCGTTTTTTACCACGTGCCGCACATCCGCATCGTTGATTCGGCGTTCAAACAACCGCTGGATCGCATGCTTGCGGAAAACCAGCCGTTCATAGGTCATAACCAGGTTCCTTCCACCCGATCTACCCTCCACATCCGTAGGTAGACCAAATCGATGCATGCCATTCAGTATATTCAAAAGAACCTAAAAACTCAACGAAATTAGAGGGGCGTGTTACGGTAGAACGGGCGATGTGCCTGGATCATGCTGCCCTTCGGCACCGGCCTGATTGGTCTGGCTGGGGCTGCACGGAGGAAGTTCGGGAAGAAAAAGTAGTATAGGGATGAGTAATGAGTTTCGGGTTGCGAGTTGCGAGTTTTTTAACCTGCCGCCAGGTCGGCCGTGGCCGGAAACACGGAACCCGTAACTGGAAAGCTGAAAGCTAAAGGCTCAAAGCTGGAAGCTAAAAGCGGAGAGCTGAAGAAGTTAGAAGTTAGAAGTTAGAAGTCAGAAGTAAAAAGGAAGGGCGGAGTTTTCCCCGCCCTTTGCTTTTTGTCACTACACGGCCTCGGCTGAGACCTCATATTTTACAGGCAAGAGCTTTTCCAGATTCAGATGGAAGCAGATAAAACCCTAAAGCCTTAACTCCGTGAGTGCCGAAGATTCCATAACAAAATTGCTTCTTATAGCATTCTTAATCGGTTGCTTCGTTATCCTTTTCTTGTGGCCTTCTTGCCGGATTGCCTCCCGAGAACGATATACCGGTCAGTAGTTAGCGAAAGATGGCCAGTTTATAAAGGTTGGAAAGTTAAATACCCGACACCAAGGAACTAAGAAATCGGGGCCATGAGGTAGTATTTGCCGGTGAAAGCCCTAAAGAATTTCATAGAGCGAGGGAGATTTAAAATATATCCCTTTATTAACCCGATCCGATATATTATATCGGATGTTCCACCCGATGACAAGCCGTGATGGTTGCCAATATTTTGATTTAACGAGGCTTTCTCCGTTCCTGAA
>QYQD01000160.1 GCA_007280345.1 Deltaproteobacteria bacterium
AGCATCTTGAGGCGGCCGCCCACGAAGTCGTTGACCTCCTCCACTTCCGGGGCGCTCATGATACGCAGTATGGAGTTGACCACTTCCATCTCGGGGTTGATAACCAGACTGATGTTGAGAATGTCCCGGGTGAGGGCCTCCCGGTAGTATATATAGTCCGGGTTGCGGATTAGAGCGACTTTCTGGATAGAAGGGGCGATGACGTTGGCGAAGAAACAGGCGATGAGATTGACCTCGTCCTTGTCGGTGACCGCCAGGATAAGGTCGGCGGTTTTCAGGCCCGACTCTTCCAAAACCCTGGGGTTGGAGCCGGAGCCCTGCAGGATCTGCACATCCAGGTGATCGCCCACCCGCCTGAGGGCTTCAGGGTTGATGTCGATGACCACAACTTCCTTTTTTTCCAGGGCCAGCCATTCGGCGAAGTGATAGCCGACTTCGCCGGCGCCAACAATGATGATTTTCACAGCGGGAACCTCGTTACTATCAGGTTATGGTCACTTTTTTGAGAGAAAGTTTTCACATTTGTGGTAAATATCTTATAGGCAAAGTGAGAAATTTCCTATGTCCAAAATAATCCTCTCATAACATAAATATTGAAATGGCGAGAAAACCCATTTTCAGACGCCTGCTGCCCTATGGGGAAATGCCTCAGACCTTGTTGATCGGGGGCTTTGCGGGGGTCATTCTGGTGGGGACTTTGTTACTCCTGCTGCCGTGGTGCCAAACCAAGGGGGAGGTGGGATTTGTCGATGCGCTGTTTACTTCGACCTCGGCGGTCTGCGTCACCGGCCTGGTGGTAGTTGACACCGGCACGGCGTATACTTTGTTTGGACAAACGGTGATCGTTGCCCTCATCCAGATAGGCGGTCTGGGCATCATGACTTTTGCCGCTATGGCTTACCTCATGCTGGGCCGGCGCCTGTCCCTGGCCTCCCAGGCGGCCTTGCACGACGCCTTCTTCCAACGGGATCTGGGCATCGAATTTAAAAAGAAATTCTTTCAGATATTGCTGATTACGGCAAGCATTGAACTGGCGGGAATCTTCTTGATCTTCCTGGCTCTCCTGTGGCGCCAAGCCCCTGCTTTAGAGGCATTGTTTTCAGCGTTTTTTCACTCTATCTCCGCCTTTTGCAATGCCGGCTTCTCCATCTACAAAGACAATCTCCTCGGGTTGCGGGACAGCCCGGTAATCATGACCACGATCATGTCCCTTATCGTCCTGGGCGGGTTGGGGCATATGGTGATTTTCGAGGTCTGGCATCATGGCAAAAACTGGTTTTCCCGGTCAAACCCGTCTGGTCCTCATCCCATTTCCACTCATTCCCGGATAGTTCTGAGGACGACCCTGGCGTTGATTACTATCGGCTGGGCGGGCATAGTCATCCTGGGTTTGACCGCGGCGGAGACCACCTGGGGGATGAAACTATCCTCTGCCTTGTTTCAATCCATTACTGCCCGCACCGCCGGTTTCAACACGGTGGACATTGGGGTCATGCCGTTGGCCTCTTTGCTGCTCATCACCCTGCTCATGTTCATCGGCGGCTCCCCCGGTTCCTGCGCCGGCGGGGTAAAAACCACCGCGCTGGCCATTTCCCTGGCGGAGTTCAAGGCTAAATTGAAAGGTGAGGAACAGGTGGTCATCCTGGACCGCCGGGTGCCCAAACCAATCCTGGACCGTACCATGGTGTTGATCCGCCTGGCGATCCTCTGGAACCTGTTGGGCGTGCTGGTGTTGTTGTACACTGAAACCGGCCGTCCCGGGGTGGGCCTCCATGATGTCCTGTTTGAGCAAATTTCCGCGTTCGGCACGGTGGGGCTGTCCACCGGGCTGACGGATAAGCTGACCGTGATCGGCCGCCTCTGGATTACCGCCTCCATGTTCGTGGGCCGGCTGGGGCCGCTGACCGTAGCCATGGGACTTCTCCCTGCAACACACACTCATGTGAAATATCCCGAAGGCAGGATAATGATCGGATGAAAGAAAAAAAACACATTGTCGTTATCGGTTTGGGGGAGTTCGGTCGGGAGTTGGCCCAGCAGCTGGCCAAGGAATGCGAGGTGCTGGCCCTGGACCGGGAAGATGCCATGGTGGAGGCCATCCTTGACAAGGTGCAGCGGGCCCTGATCCTGGATGTGCGCGACTTTCACGCCCTGAGTTCCGTAGTTACCGGAGATTTTGACGAGGCCATCGTCAGCATGGGTGAAAGTTTGGAATCCAGCATCCTGGCCACGTTGTATCTGAAAAAAATTGGGGTGAAGCGGATTTGGGCCAAAGCCACCACCGAGGACCACGCCGCCATCCTGAAAGCCATCGGGGCCAGCGAGATTGTCTTTCCCGAGCGGGAAACCGCCCGCCGCCTGGCGGCCCAGCTTATCAATCCCAATCTGCTGGATTTCATTCCTTTAGAGGAAGACTACCGGGTCATGGATGTAGCCCCGCCGGACAGCTTCTACGGTCACACCTTGATCGACTTGGACCTGCGGCGAAGGTTCGGCGTCTTTGTCCTGGCCATCAAGGAGCTGGTGCCCATGCGCTTTGTCTTCCTTCCTATCCCGGATTTCGTCATCAAGCCCAGCGACATCCTGGTAATGATCGGCAAAGAGCAGGACCTGGTGCGCCTGCGGGAAAAGAGCGGCCAGATGATTTAACCACAGGAGCCGGAGATGTGAGGTAAAGAATCAGAAAAAGTGGGAGGTTACTGCAAGATATAAGTTGCTCAAGGTTTGGAGATTTGCCATGCGGACTTTCCGGAAAAAAATTCTTCTGGGATACGGGGCCAGCCTGTTGTTGATCATCGTGGTGCTGTCTTTGGCCGTAGTTCTGATTTTGCGCCTGGGGCGGGCCTCAGAATCGATTCTGCAGGAGAATTACCGCAGCATCCAGGCCGCGGAAAACATGATCGATGCCGTGGAGCGGCAAGATTCGGCCACTTTGCTGATCCTGTTAGGATATGAACGGCAAGGTACTGCAGAGTTTCGGGAAAATGAGACCCTTTTTCTGCAATGGTTGGGGCGCGCCAAGGACAACATTACCATACCAGGGGAAAAAGAGATTCTCGACAATCTTGAGAAAAGCTATACCCGTTATTTGAGCGAACTCTCCAATCTCCAACTTCTCTATCGCTCGGAACCTGCTCGGGCGACCAATGCTTATCATGAGGTTATATTACCGTTATTCAGATCAATCCGGGATACCTGCATCAAGCTCAGGGATTTGAACCATGAAACCATGTATGCCGCCAGCAACCGGGCCAATAAGATTTCGGTGCAGGCGGTTTTCTCCATCTCGCTCATCGGCGGGGTCTCAGTAATCATTATCATCGTGTTTAGTCTCTTCCTGTCTCACCTCATTTCTCGTCCGGTAACCGAACTGAAAGAAGCGGCATTACACGTGGCCCAAGGCAATTATGATGTCCAGGTACCCGTGCGGGGATCGGATGAACTAACCCTCCTGGCCACCCAGTTCAACCTGATGGTGGAAAAATTAAAACAGTTCCATGATATGAACATCGGCAGGATCATCGCCGAGAAGCGCAAAAGCGAAGCCATCATCAGGAGTGTGGACAACGGCATCTTAGTGGTGGACGATAATTTCCTGATAACAAATCTGAATCCCGAAGCCGCCAAAATTTTCGGGGTTCTCCCTGAGGATACTCTGGAGAAGCACATTCTCGAAGTAATGAGAGATGAAAAGCTCTTCCATTTCCTCAAGGAAGCCCTGGCCTCCGGCCAACCTCCCCAGATGGAAGAAGGGGAAGATATCCTGACTATAAAAACTGGGGAAGAGAGTCGCCACTATCAAGTTTCCATCGTGCCCATGCGAACTCCCTCAAGGGTGATACCGGGGGTGGTCTTGCTGCTGCGGGACATCACCCGCCTCCGTGAACTGGACAGGCTGAAGAGCGAATTTGTCATGACCGCCTCCCACGAGTTGCGCACTCCCCTGACCAGTATCAACATGGCCGTGAAACTGCTCCGGGAATCTGCGGCAACCAAATTAACCGACCAGGAACGGGCTTTGCTGGAGGCTTGTCACGAAGGCGTGCAGCGGCTGCGGGCCCTGGTCAACGATCTCCTGGACCTGTCCACGATTGAAGCCGGTAAACTGGAACTCGCTTTCGAGCCGGTCCAGCCCAGTTTTCTTTGCGATCAGGCGCTGTCCGTCATCAAAGGCCAGGCCGACGCCAAGGGCATCGAGTTGACTTTGGGAGTGCCGGAAGACTTGCCTGAAGTGACCGCTGACCCCCATAAGATTGTCTGGGTGCTGGTCAACCTCCTAGCCAACGCCGTACGCTATACGAAAGCTGGCGGCCATATCAAGCTTGCGGGTGAGTTGGTCGGCAAGCAAGTGTACCTTTCCGTCATCGATGATGGGCAGGGGATTCCCCTGGACGTGCAGCCCCGGATATTTGATAAATTTGTGCATAGTAAGCCTAGTGACGGAAATGGCGGCAGCGGCCTGGGTCTGGCAATCAGTAAAGAAATTGTCAAGGCGCACCGGGGCACCATATGGGTCGATTCGATCGCTGGCCAAGGCAGCACCTTTACCTTTACTTTGCCCGTCGCCGCCTGATTTCAACCAAGAGGGGACCTCACTATGGCTGACCGATCAGTGCTGATTGTGGATGATGAAATATATATCCGGATGACTCTCTCCTTTGCCCTTGAAAAACTGAACTTTTCGGTGGATACCGCGGCCAGCGGGACAGAGGCTCTCAAAAAGCTGGCGGAAAGATCCTACGCCGTGATGCTCCTGGACCTGCGCATACCTGGCATGGACGGCATGGAGGTCCTGAAGCGAGTCCCAGAGATCAGGCCCGAAGTAAAAGTAGTTATTATAACCGCCTATGGGTCCGTTGAGGCTGCGGTGGAGGCCATGAAGCTGGGAGCCGTAGATTTCCTTCAGAAGCCTTTTGATCCGGAGGAAGTTCGAAAACTGGTATCTTCCCTCTTAGACCAATCCAGCCAGGAAACCTCCCGGGACCGGGAATATGAGGGTTATCTCGAGCTGGCCTCAAAACGCATCGGCAAGGGGGAATTCGACGCGGCCCGGGTCTATGCCCACAAAGCCATATCTATAAATTCTAACCGCCCCGAGGCCTACAATCTCCTGGGAGGGTTATATGAAGCTCGCAGCAACCGCCTGGAGGCCGAAAAAAACTACCGGGTCGCCTTAGCTCTCACCCCCTCTTATCAGCCGGCCCAGAAGAATTTGGATCGGATAACCAGCAGGCCCTATACTCCCCTGGGTATTGATTGGGGCTTTCAAGCCACGGAAGAAAGAAGACGGTCCTGAAATAAGGGTATGTTGTCCGATAATTATCCCTTGCAGAGCCCCCCTGGCTGCTTCGGGGCCAGGGTGAGCGCTTAATCTCTCCATTTGCCAAGATCCGCCCCCGGGTTCGCTCTGCCGGGAATACCCCTTCACCCTGCCTCAGGGACATCTGACAGCTTTTCTCAATAGGCCAGCAGCAGATAAATCATGCAGAGGGTGACCGTGATGAGCATGGGAACAAAGCAGGCCTTCATGTAGCTCAGGAAAGAAATCTGGTAGCCGGCTTTTTCCATCATGCCCACGGTCACCACGTTGGCCGAAGCCCCGATCATGGTGCCGTTGCCGCCCAGGCAGGCCCCCAGAGCCAGGGACCACCACAGGACGCCG
>QYQD01000036.1 GCA_007280345.1 Deltaproteobacteria bacterium
ATAAATCACATATCATCAGTATTGTCAATAAATATTACCGTATTACTCGGTTATATTAGTGACTACATACCCGGCACCCAAAAATCCCTTTCTGCTGTGTTATCCAATGGTTATCTGCTATCGCCGCTGGAACATCTGTTGGAAAACACAGAGATTGCAACAGCACGTGCAAGACCCTTTTTTCTATTAACTGCTTTCTTTTTTTGTTTTCTTGAACAATATTCAGTTTTCTCTGTGCACTCTGTGGTTATTTTTCATAAGACTTTTAAAAGCCTCCAAACCATTATTTTGACAAATGCGGAGCCATTTCGTATATTGGACTTAAAAAATAACCATGAAGAGAGACCCATGATCGGCATATTTGATTCAGGCATTGGCGGTCTTACCGTAGTCAAGACCGTTTTTCAGCAACTCCCGGACTATGAAATCGTATATTTTGGAGATACGGCCCGAACACCCTATGGGACGAAAAGCCCGGCCACCATTATCAACTATGCCATCCAGGATACTGATTTTTTGCTTTCCAAGGGGGCCAAAATTATTGTTATTGCCTGTAACACCGCCTCCAGTGTAGCCACAGAAGCGCTGCGGGACAGGTTCCCTGGTGTACCCATATTCGAGGTGGTAACCCCGGCCGTCGTCAAAGTCACACAGGTCACAAAAAATCACAACGTGGGTGTCATTGGTACCAGAGCGACCGTCAATAGCAACATCTACGACAAAAAGATAAAAGACCTATATCCGGACATTAAGGTGTTCTCTAATGCCTGCCCGCTCCTCGTGCCTTTAGTGGAAGAAGGATGGCTTAAGCGCCGCGAGACTAAAATGATCTTAAAAAAATACCTTTACCCGCTGAAAAGAAAGCAGATCGACACCCTGGTACTGGGCTGCACCCATTATCCCCTGCTTAAAGATATTATTCAGGCGAAAATGGGTAAACGAGTTAAGATTGTGGACTCATCAGCGGAGCTGGCCGTTTATATTAAAAATTACCTTACCGAGCACCCGGAAATTGACGTTATACTCAAACGAGGCAACAATAACCAATTTTATGTCTCAGACCTTACGCCTACCTTTGCAGAGATTGCCAAAAAGATCCTGGGGCGGCCTATACATCTTTTGCTGGCATAGACCCGGCCGGTAAAAAGGAGGAAAGCATAATGAATATCTGCAAAAAAGTTTTTTTGATTGTAACGATGGCCCTATTACTTACTTCATGCGCCTGGCTGACCCAAAAGGCGTCAATACCAAGGCCCGAGCCGCTCCCTGCACTCCCTAAAAGGCCTCCGGTTAATTTTCGTATTGAAGGAACTACCGCCTATGTCAGCGTAGATGAGATGAAGGCCCTAATGAAATATGTGCTGGACTTAGAAGAGAGAAACAAGGCGGCGGACCGGGAATTAAGAAAAATCCGCGAGGCGCTGCAGTAACAATGTCTTTACAAAAAGATACCGCGAAAAAAAGTAGTAACACACGCCGTAAAGGAAGACATTATATCTGTCATGCCTGCGGGAAAGAACTCCCTTTCTGCTGGACATGCCGGTGTGGGTTCCAGATTTGTCCTGCCTGTATGGAAGAAAACATGTGGGGACTGTCCTGTAATGCGGTTACCTGGATATGCCCGGATTGCGGCGACATGTGTGTATTTTGAAAATGAACGGTGAGGTAGATTACTGCCGAACAACCACTATAAGTCAATAACGTATATCAAATCTATCAGATTCCCCCTTATAATCCTCCCAGGTTATATCGACCTTATTCACTACTGCATGTGGCGGTCCCTGATGGCACCATTTCAGCATCTTCTCAACAGTCGGTTCATCTCCCTCGAAGACCGCCTCCACCTGCCCGTCACGCCTGTTTTTTACCCAACCCTTGAGTCCGAGGCGGGTGGCCACCTCCTGCGTGGAGTACCGGAAAAAGACCCCCTGCACACGACCATTAATTATAACATGCGCTCTTACCATGGGCTACCCCCAAGATACTGAATATAGAATACAGGAGTCAAAGTTCGCCATCTACATTCTTGCTTCTGTCTCCTGACTTCTGTATTCTGGCTTCTAATTCACGTCCCGATCAGCCTCTTAAATTCCTCTTCAGTCAGTATGGTCACTCCTAATTCCCTGGCTCTGGCCAGTTTTGAGCCCGAGTCCTTACCGGCTACCACATAATTCGTCTTGCGGCTCGCAGAGGAAGATACTATCCCGCCCCGTTCCTTAACCTTGTTCTTGGCCTCATCCCTGGAAAAAGATTCGAGGCCGCCTGTAAAGACAAAACTCTGCCCGGCAAGCGGACGGGGCCCAATGGGAACAGGCGGGGCAGGACTTACCCCGGCGGCAAGGAGGCGATGGATCACGTCCTGATTCTTCTTTTCAGCAAAGAACGTAGTGACGCTGGCCGCTACCTGAGGACCGATCTCATCTATCTCCATGAGTTGCTCCATAAAGGCCTTTTCAATGGCCTCCAGGCTGCCGAATTTTTCAGCCAGGATCTGGGCCGTCTTTTCGCCCACGTAACGGATACCCAGGGCATACAGGAACCTCGACAATGAGGTTTGCTTGCTTTTGTCAATCGCGACCAGGATGTTCTCTGTGGACCTTGCGGCAAAGCGTTCCAAGGCCAGAATCTGCTCCTGGGTCAGATAATAAAGATCGGCCTCATCCTTAATAATGCCGGAGTCCACCAGTTGCGCCACTATCTTTTCACCCAGCCCCTCTATATCCATACCTCCTTTTGAGGCAAAGTGGGTTATGGATTCCTTCACCTGGGCGGGGCAGGAGGTATTGGGGCAGCGAACGGCCACTTCGTCCGGCAGTTGGACGACCCTGGCTCCGCAAACCGGGCACCTCTCCGGCATGACAAATTCCTTTTCTTTCCCGGTTCTCTCCTCCGGGATGGATTTAACTACTTCCGGTATGACCTCACCCGCCCGCTGAACCAGAACGGTATCACCGATCCGGATATCCTTGCGGGCGATCTCATCCTGATTGTGCAAAGTGGCGCGGCTGACCTCAACGCCGCCCACGTTTACCGGCTCCATGATGGCTACCGGAGTAAGGGTTCCCGTCCTTCCCACCTGAACCTTGATATCCAGAATACGTGTGGTCGCCTGATTAGCTGGAAACTTATACGCGATAGCCCATCTAGGACTCCGGGCCTTGACCCCGAGGCGATCCTGAAGGGCGAGAGAATCGACCTTAATCACCATCCCATCGATCTCATAGTCGAGGTTGCGGCGTCTCCCTTCGAGTTCCTGAAAATAATCGATACACTCCTCGATCCCCTTGCAGCAGCGAACAAGGGGATTCACCTTTATCCCCCACTGCGGCAGTCCCGTGAGTATCTCCCATTGGCTGGTAAATGACCTGCCTTCCACCATTCCTACACCATAACCAAAGAAATCAAGGGGGCGTCTGGCCGTAACTCTGGGGTCTAACTGCCTCAGGGAACCGGCCGCGGCATTGCGCGGATTGGCAAAAGGGGGCTCGCCGTCTCTAATGCGCTGCTGGTTAATCTCTTTGAAGGCATTGAGGCTTAGGAATACCTCCCCGCGTGCCTCAAGGCGTCTCGGTATAGACCCGCCACGTTGCAGCCTGAGCGGGATGGACTTTATGGTGCGCACATTTTGGGTTACATCTTCCCCGGTTATCCCATCACCCCGGGTCGAGGCCACAGCCAGCACACCGTCATCATAGACAATTTCTATAGCCAGGCCATCCATCTTGGGCTCAGCCACATAGTTAATAAGCCCGTCCATGCGCAGAAACCTTTTTATGCGCTGATCAAACTCACGCGCCTCGGCCTCGTCAAAGGCATTCTCCAGACTGAGCATGGGCAGGGTGTGCCTGACCGTACCGAATTTTTCCAGGGGCGCTGCCCCGACCCGCTGTGTTGGTGAATCCGGGGTAATAAGATGAGGGTACTTCTCTTCCAGTTCAATAAGCTCGCGCATTAACCGGTCATATTCCGCATCAGAAATAACCGGGCTATCCAAAACATAGTACCGGTAGTTGTGGTAGTGTATCTCTTCACGCAGTTTCTTTATTCTTTCCTCAGTCGCCTTATCTGCCCGAACCATGCCTCGCTCCTGCCGGCCGCAACATTAAATTTACTCTAATCTTATGCCCTCTTGCCTCAAAAATTTCAACCTATAATCTGTGGCACCTGTGAAATATGCAGAAGGGTCCCCCGGCAGGTAGCAAACGCCCTTAAGCTCTTTATCTATGGTGACAAGATTAATTTTAAGGAATGCCTGGAAATGGCTGAGACCTATTTCCAAAAGGCTGTGGCGGCTAAAAACTGATAAAGGGGGTGCAGATGTTTGTATCGGGACATAGCAAAACTTTTCTGTTTAAAATGTTGGGGGGAACAGGGGGATTCCCTCCTGCTTCCCCCAACTTGAAATTACCAACTCACTCAGATTACCCGCGTTTCCGCCTTACCTTCTTGAACAACCCCATGCCTGCCAGACCGCTGCCGAGAAGCAGCATAGTAGCAGGTTCTGGAACAGGGTTGGCAGGAGAAGAGCCATCGTCGGACCAGACTTGGATTTCGGAGATCGCTGACCAGTGAGAACCTCCATCTACCTCATACTTCACATAGCGCATGTCTTGACCTGTAGTGCCGAAATTGAAACTGTCTGTTATTTGTAATGTTTCATCCACAAATATACCGGAGCCAACAAATGTCCAGTTTGTGCTGTCAGGTCCAAAATAGACATTGTAGTTGGTTGTGTAATCTGGGTAGATGCCATCTGATAATTGCCAAAAAAGGTCAATGGAATTTACGCTGAAGACACTCCCAAGATCTATGACTAACCAGTTTGGATCGCTTATTGTTCCATGATCATTAGCTACCCAATAATTGTCTTTAGAAACAATGTTGTCAATGGCAAGGGCTGGCGAACTATACGTATACGTACTATTTGCCGTTGCGGTGCCGTACAGGTTTGCTACATTTATAGGAGTAGCATAAGCCATACTATAAAATAAAACAAACCCAAGCACATTCAGTAAACCAAATATCCTTTTCATTAAGTTTTCACCTCCTTTCTCTTAACCAAATCACCCAATTACCCATGTCTCCGCCTTATCTTCTTGAACAACCCCATGCCTGCCAGACCGCTGCCCAAAAGGAGCATGGTGGCTGGTTCAGGGACGGGGGCGGTGCTCTCGTACTCAACAAAGTACCCGATGACAGGATCAGCTGTATCAGGAACACCTTGGACAAAGGAATCATCCAACCATTGACCTATGTTGGTTCCCGCAAAAAACGATCCGATGTTCATATATGCATACCCAGCATCGTTGGGCTCGCCTCCTCCCCAATTTGTGAAGCTGAAACTCTGACCAGTCTCTGGCCCGACCAACCATCCTTCGAGTGACTTTCCTCCCAACCATGCACCAGCGTTTCCTAAGTAACTACCAGATACTATACTAACAAGAAAGTCATTCTCCGCCTGCGAGGTAATCGTAACGAGATGTCCACTCATACCATTGTAGACGCTGTTGGCAGCAGTAACACTGACCATTGTCCAATCGTTGTTGCTTCCAATAAACGCATCAGGGACATAAATGAACTCATAGTAGTTGGACCCAAACAACACCGGGGTGGCATGGGCTGAGAGCGAAAACCCCAAGACCATCACCACTGCAATCAGTAAACCAAATATCTTTTTCATAAGTTTTCACCTCCCCTCTTTTGGAAATTTTAAGACAAAAAAAGCCCGAATATCCGGACAAAACGTCCGGAAATCCGGGCCTATAAAAATACAAGGTAGTTATGGTGGGCAGTGCCCACCCTACGGATATAAGGATTAATTATTGAGTGAGTGAGTGAGTGAGTGAGTGAGTGAGTGAGTGAGTGAGTGAGTGCAACATTGGTGCCCCAGTTACCTCAATTCATTCTAAGGCAAGGATACACAACTCATATACTTATACTATAGATTATTTAAGCAATTAATATGCCAGGATTAAAAAGGATGTTGTTTTGCTGGTAACTGATTAGAATTGTTGGCAATGTTTTTCGGGCGGGCTGAGGTTAGGGGAACGCTTGTCGAAAATATGTGCAAAGGAGTTCCACTCTGAAGGGAAATCTCTTTCCAAAGTGGTATATTTTTTCACATTTGAGTCTTTTGCAAAAGCCTCCATTCTGTCATTCCCGCAACGCTTTTGAGCGGGAATCTGGTTTTAATGAAGCACCCGGCAGTGATGTAAGATGGAAAAAGTGGACACCAAACTTGGATACAATAATCTATAGACGGAGGTGTCAGGATGAAAGGGATTCCACAAGGGCGTTACACGAAGGAGTTTCGAGAGGAAGCAGTAAAAATGGTCTTGGATGGCGGCA
>QYQD01000076.1 GCA_007280345.1 Deltaproteobacteria bacterium
CTGCTGCCTAAATCCCCCTTTAAAAAAGGGGGACTTAAAAAAGATCTCCAGAAAATCACCGCACTATATTTATCATATAAATTACGGAACATAACATTATCGGCGCGGTAAGCGGTGATAAGCAAAATACCATTGCACAAAGCGGGGGATCCCCACGTCAATGGGGGTGAGCGGCTCGAAACCCAGCTTGGTCCTGGCCCGGGCAATATCCGCATAGGTGGCCGGAACATCCCCGGGTTGGATGGGCAGGAGGTTTTGCTCCGCCTTGAGTTTCAATTCACTCTCCAGGATGCCGATCACCCGCTGGAGTTCTTCGGCGCGGTGGTTTCCCAGATTGATGATCTCATAAATATCCAGGCCCGGGGCCATCAGCGCCGCCACCACCCCCTGGACGATGTCGTCAATATAGGTGAAATCCCGCTACATCTGGCCGTAATTAAAAACCTTGATGGGTTGCGCCTTAAGCATGGCCTCGGTAAACAGCCACATGGCCATGTCCGGCCGGCCCCAGGGGCCGTACACCGTAAAAAACCGCAACCCCACGGTGGGGAGGCCAAACAGGTGCGAGTAGGCATGGGCCATGAGCTCATCGGCCTTTTTGGTGGCGGCATAGAGGCTGATGGGCGTGTCCACCCGCTGGGTCTCGCTGAAGGGCATTTCCGTCAAGCCGGCATAGACACTGGAACTTGAGGCGTAAACCAGGCGCTCCGGCGGGAAGCGTTTGGCCAGTTCGAGGAGATTGAGGAAGCCCTCGAGGTTGGACTTCTGATAGGCAAAAGGGTTGACCAGGGAGTACCGCACCCCGGCCTGGGCGGCCAGATGGCAGATTTTCCCGGGCCGGTGGGCTTCAAACAAGGCTTCCAGGGCCGGCAGGTCGGTTAGGTCGGCCGCCACGGAGACAAATTTGGGGTAGCGGCGCAATTCACCGTCCCGGTCCTGCTTCAAGGCCGGGGAGTAGTAGTCGTTGAAGTTGTCCAGTCCCACCACCCGGGCCCCGTGGTCCAGCAAGGCCCGGGACACATGATACCCGATGAACCCGGCACTGCCGGTTACCAGGAACGTATTATTTCCTATTTCAGAGGTGTGATCCGTCATAGAGATATCGTATTAAGCGATTATCCGGCAGTCTATAGGTGTCTGTTCAGGATTGATCCTTCGAACCTCGTTTTCCGATTTTAAAATCGAAAACGGCCCCCTTTCAAAAGGCGGTCTCTTTGGGCAAATTATTATATCGATTGGCGGTCCGTTAAGAACTTTTGGTTACAGTTTGTGTGGCTTTCTTCCCTCTCGCCTCCGGCCGCCCTTATTTTTACATTAAACCATGGATTGGCAAATGGCAAGCGTTCAGTAACCGGCGCCGGGGGGGGCCTTGGCAGCCATCTTGTGGAACGGCTGGTAGAGTTGGGAGCCCGGGTGCGGGCCCTGGCCCGCTATAATTGCCGGAATGATTGGGGCCTGCTGGAAATGCTGCCCGCGTCGATTAAAAATGAGATCGATGTGATCTTGGGCGATCTCACTGACCCCCATAGCACCACCCGGTTGGTCCAGGGCCAGGAGATCATTTTTCCTCTGGCCGCCCTTATCGCAATTCCTTATTCCTAAATATTGCCTCGGCTCTCTATGTGGCCACTAATTGCGGCGGCACCTTGAATCTCCTGGAGGCGGCGCGCCATCATGGAGTGGAGCGATTCATTCACACCTCCACCAGTGAAACCTACGGCACCGCCCAATATACTTTCGTTGATGGGGCCCATCCGCTAAGGGGCCAATCCCCTTACGCGGCGAGCAAAATCGGGGCGGACAAGTTGGCCGAGAGTTATTATCTCTCCTTATGGGGTGCCAGTGGTAACCCTGTGGCCGTTCAATACCTTTGGACCCCGGCAATCAGCCCGGACCATTATTCCTACCATTATCAGCCAGGGTCTGAGCGGCGACGTTATTCGCCTGGGGCGGCTCACGCCGAATCGAGACCTGAACTTTGTTTCGGATACTGCGGAAGGCTTCATTAGGGCGGCGGAGTGCCCCTAGCCATCAGGGAATTGTTCATCATCGGTTCGGGGAGAGCCGTAACCATCGGCGAAATGGCCCAAAAGATCGTCAGCCTATTAGGGGGGAGCCAAGAAATCGTTTCCGAAGATGAGCGGGTGCGCCCCGAAGGCAGCGAGATCATGGAACTCCTCTGTAACTGTGGCAAGGGCCAGAAAGTGCTTGGCTGGGAATCCAGGGTCAGCCTGGAGGACGGCTTGAGCCGACCGGTGGCCTATATCCGGGACCATCTGTATCATTATAAACCCCAGATTTATACCTGGATTATGCCGCAAGAATTGCTGAATTAAGTATAATTATATGATATAATAATATGTTATACGGTGCCTGGAGTGGTCAGGACCTGCACAAAGAACTCGGAGTCAGCGTCCTGCACCACATGGCTTTTGTAGCCGTAAAACCCTTTCTTCGGGGTCTTGCGGTCGAAGCGGGTGTCCGGATCGGGAGAGTTGCGGTCCACGTAATGGTCGTCATCGTTACCGTCCTGGTGCTCCTTTTTCAGGCGAAACAGGTCCACCTTGGCGGTCATATGGGTGGCGTCGATGATGTGCAACCGGTCCGACACCAAACCCTGGGCTCTGGCCTGCTCCACCACCTGATTGAACAGGCGTTGGAAGCCTCCCGCTCCCAGGTGCTGCCGGAAGCGGCAAAGAACGGTGTGATCGGGCGGCAGTTCTTCGGCGCTCAGGCCCAGGAAACACTTGAAGAGCATGTTCCAGGTGCACTGCTCCTCAATGTCCCGGTCCGAAAGGTCGTAGAGGAACTGCAAGAAAACCATTTTGAACATGAGCACTGGGTTCCAGGGGTCCCGGCCCCAATCCACGTAGAAGTCTTTCAGGCCACTTTGACAAAGGAGAAGTCCACGGCCTGGCAGAGATCGGAGAGAAAGTGGGGGCGCCGACGCAGCAGTTGGTCGTAAATGAAGTTGCCGAAGAAGGAACCGTTGGCGCTGCCAGTCTTGCTCATAGGGCCTCCAGGAAAAACTTTTTCCGATATTACAACAAGTTATGCCATTTGGCCAGTATAATCTGGCCCAGTTTTAAGTAGATTTTGCGATGTATTTCGCAACAGTTTCAACCTGTCTCAATACCCCCCATAACATTAACCTACTATCCTCTATAATCTCTGAGCGGGAAGCCTTATTAACCGCCACCATGGGTCCTCTTGACGCCGGAAACCGGCTATGGAGGGCCCCCAGTGAGAACTTCCCATGAACCTCTGGAAAGTACCCCTGGCCGATGTCATCTTAGGACCGGAAGAAATTGCGACAATCACTGAGGTTCTGGAATCTGGTTGGGTCTCCATGGGTCCGAAACTCAGAAGTTTGAGGAGCGCTTCGCCCAATTCCTGGGCGTCAAATATGCCTTTGCCGCGGCCAACGGCACCGCGGCTTTGCATCTGGCCTGCGAAGTTATCGGACTGACCCCTGGCGATGAGGTGCTCTGCCCGGCCCTGACGTTCGTCGCCAGCGCCAATGCGATTCTCTATACCGGGGCCAAGCCAGTATTTGTAGATGTGGCTGGCATCCAGGATCTGAACTTATCTGTGGACGATGCCGCCGCCAAGGTGTCGGGGCGCACCAGGGATAATATGGTGGTCCATTACGGGGGCCACCCCATTGACATGGATGGTATCGCAGCTTTGGCCCAGCGGCGGGGGCTTAAAATCATCGAGGATTGCGCCCATGCCCCAGGAGCGGTGTACCAATCTGCCCAGGGCCCCCGTTTGGCCGGCACCCTGGGCGATGTCGGCTGCCTCAGTTTTTTTCCAACATGATGACGAGCTGGCGGGGAAAATCAAAGCGGCCCGCTCCAACGGCATGACCACCCTCACCTGGGACCGCCACCGGGGTCACAGTTTTAGCTATGATGTGGTGGCCAAGGGATACAACTACCGCCTGGATGAAATGCTGGCGGCCCTGGGCCTGGTCCAACTAAAGCGCCTGGAACCGGGAAACGCTCGACGACGGGAGTTGAGTCACGCCTACCGCGCCAAATTAAAGGATCTGGACCAGATAGAGGTGCCTTTTTATGAGGCCCCCAATGGGTCGGCCTACCATCTGTTCCCGATCTTGCTTAAAAACCGCGCCAAGAGAGCTGATTTTATGGCCGCCCTGGCCCGGCAGGGTATCCAGACCAGTATCCATTATCCGCCGGTACACTTATTCTCCTATTATCGGAGCCTCTGGGAAGAGGGGCACAATCACCGCTTGCCCCTGACTGAGGAGATTGCTTCCCGACTGGTTACCCTCAATGCCGTTGACTTAAGCCCACTTGTAGGCCCATTTTCCATGACGGCTTTTGGATTTACGCGGGAATGTGCGACCTGGCCTGGGACGGTATTTTCGCCAGAAGATTTCTGCCAGACAACGTCTGAGAAGCTCTTGGCATTGATCCAGGGTTTCAGCTATCCAGAGGCGGTCAAGATATCTGGCTACGGCCACTAAAGCAGCTTTAGTTTCCAGTTCGGTCACCGGCAGGTCTTGTTGGCGGGCCGCTTCCAGCATCATGATTCTGGTCAAGATATAGTAGAGATAGGTGGATAACAGTTCCTGATCGATAAACTGGACGCTTTTGCCCCGAAATTCTTCGGCCCGTAAGTGCTTTTTGATAGTTTTGAAAAATTCTTCTTCAGACCAGCAGTAGTGGTAGAGGTTTCTCAGAGCCCGACGGGGATACTTTTTGCTGTCCAGGAGGGTGGTGATAAAAACTGCGTCTTCCGCGGTTCCGGGAATGGAGACCACCACTATCCTCAGGGTGAGAGGCGGATAATTTTCGTTGGGATTTTCTCTGAGCAATTTTTTGGGTGGAGAGACCGTGATTTTGCCATCCCGTTTGCCCCGGGCCAGGAAAGCCCGAGCCTCCTGAAACAGGCCGGCTTTGGGTAAGCGCACCAGGAAATCAGCCCTTTGGGCGATCACGGCGTGGAACATCTGGTAACCCGGATAGCCCCGGTCGAGCACCAGAAGGTCTCCCGGCCCCAGTTCCTGGAGGAGTACCAAAGCCATTTCCCGCTCCGGGGTATTAAAGGGGGCTCGCATATAGTTGAGGGGCAGTTTGGCCAAGACGTCAAACAGCACCCCGGTGATCATCTGGGGAAAATGGGCGTGGTGGGGGCCTTCAAAAAAGTCTCTCAACTCTTCGCTGTCAGGCAAGTTTTTCTTGGTGCTGTCAATAGCATACAACCGGAAGCTTTTCCAGGTGAGCTTTTCATGCTGACGGGCTAAGGCTTGTGCGTATGCCACCGCTTCGGCGAACAGGATTTGGCAGACCTCCACCGGAATTTTCTTTCTGGCCCGATAAAAAGCCGCTTTGTCGGGGGGGTTGACGACTTTCTGGTGGTAGAAGGCCAAACCCGTTTCTGAGAAAAAACGGTCGATGACTTTTTGATATCCGACTCGTTCTCCTAGTCGGACCATGTTAAGCATCAGAGCCAGGGTAATCTCCAAACTGAGGCGTCGAACTCTGGAAAAGAAGCGGGTATCCATTAACGATTGCAGGGATTTTCTGTCTGGAAGAAAACGGAGGATGAATTCGGGGAGGAAAAAATCGGCAGAAGCATCATTTTCTGCCGCAGTTGGCACGATAGTTTCACGGCGTGATCATGTGATAACCTCCTATATTCAATTAGTTATGCTTGATTATAGCCTGCGCCAATCCTTAAGTCAACGCTATTGTGGTTACCCAGCCCCTGTACCCTTCCCTTACCATGGAGCAACTGGATACCATAGTCGCCGCCATTTACGCCTACTTCAGGTAAGATCTCATAATCATTTGAAATAGCTGATCTTAGAAGAGATAGATCCTAATCCTGCCGCCATTTTTGTCCAAACCAAAGATACATCCTGACGAATTGTTACATTCGGCAATCTCCCTTTATCGATAAGAACTCGCCTGCATTTCAAATAA
>QYQD01000109.1 GCA_007280345.1 Deltaproteobacteria bacterium
CAATCGTGCCGACAAGGTCAATCAAACCGCCCAAACTCGCCCGGTCAAGGTTCTGGCGGGCGTAAACCTTGGGAAGAACGCCTTTGAGAGAAGGGTTCCGGCGTTCGATGGCTTCCATGGCCTCGTCCACATAGCCGCCGATATCCACTTTCTTACCGTTGTCGAGAAGGATTTCGGTTTTCTTGGCGTTATCGGAAATGGGTTTCCAGCGTGCGACAGGCGGGACAAAGAAAACCTTTTCAGCGGTGTATTCGTTCGGATCTTCCGGGTCGGCCCCTTCGTATTCATCTTTGCCGCTGACAAGCTTGGAATGCAGAACTTCAAAGGCATCGGAGATATATTTAAGGAAAATCAATCCAAGCACCACATGCTTATATTCCGCGGCATCCATGTTTTTTCGCAGTTTGTCCGCGGATTGCCAGAGCGTCGCCTCGATGGATTCCTGTTTGTTATTCTTCCTTCCTGCCTGCTTGACTTTAGGCATTATGTCTCCGTTCTGAATTTCTGTGTTTACACCCGCTTAGTACAAGCGGGCGCTCTTAGAGGCGCTTACTTCATTCTTTCCGCATAACGAACAAGAGTTTTTACGGCGCGGAGCCGACCGTAAAAAGTATAATTGAACTGAACTGCGCACGCTCATGCTGTTATTTGGAAATTTATCGGCTTAGTATAGTTGTATTGTTTGATTTTATATCAGGAATTGATCGATATTCCAAGATGAAATAGTATGGGTAGGGGGAATTTCGAGACGGTTTGGCCAAAAACACATCAGGATTGGCATCGTTATGGGTAGGAGGCCAGGTCTGGTTTGGTCTTGAATTCTATGCGTTCAGCGGGCGCACGGGATGTCCATAAAATTATAAGGGCAAGTCTGAAGAATTCGTAAAAAGTCCTGAAATCGTCATGCCGGACTTGATCCGGCATCCAGAACATATTGAATTTACTGGATTCCTGCTTTCGCAGGAATGACAGAAAATAGTCTTTTCAGACTTTTTACGAGACCATCAAGTCTGAAGAAGGAATTTTCAGACAGGCTGGAGGGCGATGTTCAGGCGCTTAGCGGCGCCGGATATAAAAACTTATCCAATCTCTCCCAGGTAGCCTCTTTACCTTCTCCGGTTAATGAGGAGAAGGGGATCATATCTTCAGTTTTTACAGATAATAATTGCCCGATGCGGGAGATTTGTTCCCGTTTTTTGTTGCTGGAGAGTTTATCGGCCTTGGATAAGACAATGATATAGGGGATGTGGTGGGACTCAAACCAGGAAAGCAGCAACAGATCTTCCTCATTGGGCAGTCGCCGGATATCGAAGATGACCACCACTGCTTTCAGGGTTGATCTTTCCGTAAGATACCCCTCGATTAAACCCTTCCAATCTTTCCTTACAGAGACAGGGACCCGGGCGTAACCATAACCAGGCAGGTCGACGAAATAAATGACGTCATTCACCTGGTAAAAATTGATGGATTGTGTGCGGCCGGGATCCTTGCTGACCAGGGCCATTTTTTTCCGGCCCACCAGGGTGTTTATAAATGAGGATTTGCCGACGTTAGACCGTCCCACAAAGGCCACCTCAGGGCGATCCGCGTCCGGTAACTGGGATAACTTATAGACACTTTTTAGGAAATCAACAGAACGGACATGCATTTTGAACCTTTGGTAGTTTGGTATTCATTTGGGCTTTGGACTTTGAGCTTTTTTGAGGTCCTATTTTAACTCTGCCATGGCCTTGCGCGCCTGCCTACCCCAGATGCTGTCCGGGGATAGCCGGACCACCTCTTCAAAGGCGGCTAAGGCCTGTATTTCCTTGTTTTGACGTAGATAGGCTTCGCCCAGGTGATAATGGGCCTCGGCATACGAAGGGTAATATCTTACGGCCTGTTGAAAGGCGTCTATGGCCTTTTCCAGGTCATTTTGCTCCATATAGACTATGCCAAGGTTATTAAAGGCGCTCTCGTAGCGCGGGGAAAACCGAAGCGCCAGGTTGTAATTATGGATGGCCTTGTTGTATTCCTTTTTACGATAGTACGCCCAGCCCATGTTGTTATATGCGAATTGAGGGGTAGGATAGAGGGGGTTGGATAAGGCCAGGTTGAACTGCTGAATAGCCTTATCCCAGTCTTCCAGCGTTAGATAGACGGTCCCCAGGTTATTGTAAGCCTCTGAGAAGTCTGATTTTAGCCTTACGGCCTGATTAAAATGCTCAATAGCCTTGTCAAAATCGGCACGTGTAGTGTGGACGCGCCCAAGCAGATTATGTACGGCTGGGTTTCCCTTGTCTAGATTGTAAGCGGTTAATGCCTCTCCCAAGGCGGCTGGAAGATTTCCCTCGCTCAGGTATGTATCGCTCAGTCTCAGGTGTATCATGGTCTTTTTCTGGCGTATAGCCATGTCTTCAGCGCAGGATACAAGTGTCAGGGTAAGCAGGATGAGTAAAGAAAACCGCAGCCCTATTATTTGCCGTGGCATAGCCATTATATCACCTTATTCAGGGAGTATTCTATAATCCCTTCCGCTCCGGCCCCGAGGAGTTTGGGGATAAGGTCTCTGACCGTTTTCTCCTCAACGACGGTCTCCACTGAATACCACCGAGATTGGTAAAGATGGGCTATCGTCGGCGCGTTGAGACTGGGGAGTAAGGCAATAACTACTTCTATTTTTTCTTCAGGGACATTCATCTTAAGGCCGACCATTTTGTAGGCCCGCAGGGCGCCTTTTAACAGCAAGGCGATCTGCTGGATCTTTCCCCTTTTCCATTCGTCCTGCCAGGATTCGTTATTGGCGATAAGTTGGGTATTGGACTGCATGAATTCATGGATGATGTGGAGGCCATGCGCTTTTATGGTGCTGCCGGTCTCGGTAACCTCTACGATAGCGTCAGCTAATCCCGACACCACTTTGGCCTCGGTAGCTCCCCAGGAGAATTCAACCTGGACGGGGATATCCCTTTCCGCAAAATAGCGTCTCGTAAAGTTGACCAATTCTGTAGCTATTTTTTTGCCGGCGAGGTCTTCCAGTCTCTTAATGGGTGAGTTTGCCGACACCGCCAGTACCCAGCGGGTAGGGCGATTGCTTACCTTGGAATAGACCAGATCATCTACCACAGTAATCTGCGAACCATTTTCCAGTATCCAGTCCTTGCCGGTAAGGCCGGCGTCCATGGTGCCGTTTTCCACGTAACGGGACATCTCCTGCGCCCGGCAGATGTGACATTCAATGTGTTCATCATCTATCTCCGGGAAATAGCTACGGGAATTAAGCGAGATCTTCCACCCGGACTTGGCGAATAGTTCAAGGGTGGCCTTTTCCAGGCTACCCTTGGGTATGCCCAGTTTTAGTTTTTTCAAGACTTGTAAACCTCCATGGGATCAAATACCTTGTCTCCTGTTATCTTCAATTCTTTGTCTTCTACCTTTCTATAGAAACAGCTCCTGTACCCGGTGTGGCAGGCTGCGCCACCAAGCTGATCCACCTTGACCAGTATGGTATCCTCGTCACAGTCAACATAGATTTCTTTTACTACCTGGACATGACCGGAGCTTTTACCCTTAAGCCACAGCTCCTGACGGGTACGGCTGAAGTAATGAACCCTTCCGGTCTCCAGGGTTTTTTGCCAGGCCTCTTCATTCATATAGGCGAGCATCAGAACTTCGCCCGTTTTGTAATCCTGGGCAATAGCGGGTAATAACCCATCACCCTTAACAAAATTGAGCTTAACCATGTCTATATCTTTCTATTCTCCACACCACACTGGTCACTAATTAAAGGGTAAGCAGGCGATTGTCAACCAAAAACTGCCCGGCAGCCCTGATCCACCATCAAGACATCATCTGCGGCGTTGCCTTCGATCGCTCCTCCTTGCGGCGTATTGCTCCATACGCCTCAGTCGTCGCTCCTCGGCGTCTGCATCTAATATCTTGCTGGCGATCAGGAATACTCCATAACCTGCTGATTTTAACCTTGATAGCCAAACTAGACGGTGGATTTAGGGCAGTAGGCGCGTACCTATTCCAGAGGGTTATTTACCAATGATTGACGGAGAGTGATTGGTTAGTCGGACAGACTAGAATGGGGCGGTAGGGGCGACTACATTAACATACCCCACACCGGTTTGTGGGTTGTGTTGCCCAAATAACCCTGCACACTCAACCCAGCGTCCCGTTTGAATGCCTATTTTCTGAAGCAGGCGGTGGTGTAGTGTATGTCCGGATTTATGGACTACAATGTGTCCCAGGATCGGCTTACCAAGGAGCGCTATATCTCCGAGTAAGTCCAGTATCTTGTGACGGACAAACTCGTTCTCAAATCTCAGGCCGCCTTCGTTGAGAATAGAAGAGTCGTCCATGACGATAGCATTATCGAGAGAGCCTCCTAAAGCAAAACCATTTTCCTTAAGATTTTGGACTTCATACAGGAAACCGAAGGTTCGGGCATTTGCAATTTCCTGGCAGAACGTCTCTTCTGAGAAGGTCATGCTATAAGATTGCTGTTGTATAAGGGGATGATTAAAATCAATACTGTATGTGATCTTCAGGGAGTTATCCGGATATATAGATAGAGTCTTATCTTCACAACGAACCTGGATGGGCTCGATTATCCTAATATATGCCCTTTTTTCTCTTTGTTTGACCGGCCTGGCCTTATTCAGCATAAGGACAAATGGTGCGGCGCTTCCGTCCAGACTGGGAACCTCCGAGCCGTCTATCTCAACGAGCGCATTATCTATTCCCATACCCATAAAGGCCGCCATCAGGTGCTCCACAGTAGCCACACTGGCATCTCCCACGCCCAATGTAGTGGCCAGGGTTGTGTCTGTTATATACTTGTAATGGGCAGGAACCGATGGCTTACCCGGCAGGTCAGTCCGTTTAAAGATAATCCCGGTATTAGCCGGAGCAGGCTTAATGATTAGATTAACCTCTAATCCGCTATGCAGGCCTATTCCTGAACATCGTACTTCTTGAGTTATGGTATGTTGATAAGGTGGCAAAGTAATCCCCTTCTAATAAAAGTTACTTAGTGTATATGCAATACTTATGCCTATTTTAGTTAAGATAGTCTTAGATAATTATTTCTAAATATTTCAATTTGTTATGTGACCGCTTTCCAGGTGTTTTTTCTATGATTTCCATAAAACTGTTCTTCTATTTACGGTTACATGTGTCGAAAAGGACACGACAGGTTTATGGACTATGTACTTTTTATAACAATCGTAACCCTTCAGCCACTAAGACACCAAGATTAAAGAATTATTCTTTTAATACCCTTTTTGATGGGAGGCACATTGAAATTAAATCTTTGTGTCTTAGCGCCCTGGTAGCTATAATTTATTTATAAAGCAACTATGCTTTTATCCAGTCTTCAGGTGTATTAATATTAACGCAGGAACGCATCTCCGGATCGATTTTAGATAATTCCGCCTCAGTTATGGTTTTTATCCTAACCCGATTATAAAAACCGGTAATCTTAAGCTTATTGGCGATAAGGTCTTCCTGGATGTAATCGAGACATCTTCGGGCATATACGGCGTGGAGCGGCTCATAACCACCGGAGATAAGTGGTACAATAACATCCCGGTTTGGTTCTGCCTGCTTCAGGATGTAAGCAATGACCTCTTTCTTTAAAAAGGGCATGTCACAGGCTACAACAAAGGCATGGGACGAGGTGGCATAAAAAAGACCGGTGTAAAGTCCGCCCAAAGGGCCTTTCCCTTTTATGAGGTCGCTTACTACCCTGACGCCTAGAAAGGAATAATCGCATGGGTGGTTGGTCACCACGATTAACTCGTCGAATATATCTTTCAGAACCTCACAGATGTGACCTATAATAGGCCTGCCTTCCAGAACCAGCAGGGCCTTATTTTCTTTCATCCGCTCACTTTTCCCGCCGGCCAGTATTATAGCAGTCATTTTTAGAACCATTAGTATCCCAGCTGTTTGATAATCTCCGGACTCTTTGCCCAGCCCTTGCGTATCTTGACCCACAGCCTGAGGAAGACCTTTGTGTCGACCATAACCTCTATATCCTTGCGGGCGGCCTCGCCAATTTTCTTAAGCAGGCTGCCGCCTTTCCCGATCACGATACCTTTCTGTGAATCCTTCTCCACATAAATTGTAGCGGAGATAGATATGATCTGTTTTTCGGTATTTTCCTTGAATTCATCAATAATTACTGCCGTGGCATAGGGAATTTCCTGGCCGGTTAAGTGAAATATTTTTTCGCGGATAATTTCAGCGGCAATGAACCGTTCCGGCTGATCGGTGATCATGTCTGATGGATAATAAGGAACTCCGGCTGGTATGAGTGTAAGTATATCCGTCAGCAGGATATCCACACCCTCTCCGGTCAGAGCGGATACGGGAACGAGGGCCTTGAAGTCATAAATATCTTTGTACTGCGCAATTAACGGCAAAAGGGTTTCCTTTTTTATCAGGTCTATCTTGTTGATAGCCAGGATGACGGGGGTAGGGATATTGTGCAGCTTTTCGATGACCAGCGCCGTATCATTACCAAATGGATGGAGACCGGCATCTACGGTCAGGAGGACGACGTCAACCTCGCGCAAGGTATCTACGGCAGCCTTCACCATGAATTCGCCCAGGATATTTTTGGCCTTGTGGATACCCGGTGTATCCAGAAAGATAATCTGATATTCCGGTTTGGTCAGAATTCCTAATATCCTGTTTCGTATCGTCTGGGGGCGGGCAGAGACTATGGCCATCTTTTGCCCTAAAAACCGGTTAAGGAGCGTGGATTTACCTACATTGGGGGCGCCAATAATGGCCACATATCCAGACTTGAAATCTTTAACCTCGTGTGACATGGAAATCCTCCCGGCCAAGACTCTGATCGGTCAATACCTTCAATGACCGTATAGCGCTTTTTTTTTGCAGGTCAACAAGGACGCGTTTTTTAAAGCCGGTCAACATGGAAACGGCAGACGGTGCGATCCATATCCCGACTTCATCCGAACCGCGAAACGGCTCTAATTTTTTTATCAAGTCATTTTTTAAGACTTCAGCCCTGACTATCTGACCAAATGCCGGATGATAAGGGCCGGCGATAAGATTCTTCTCCAGACCGGCATCTGCCTGGAGACCCATGCGGATGACGGTAATACCTCTTTCCCGGCCGAGGATGAATATATCCCGGCATATCTCTACAGCTTCCTGCAACGTAAGTGGTTGGTATTCACCTTTTTGGTAGAGATCGGCTAAGGCCGTTCCTTTTAAGACCAGCGTGGGATAGATGCGCATGAAGTCCGGCTTAAGTGCGAAGAGTGGTTCGAGGGCGCTGAGGATTTCCCTGCGGTCTTCGCCGGGCAAGCCAATCATAATCTGTGCCCCCACCTGGAATCCAGCCTCCCTAAGCATTTGAACGGCCCGCAGATTGTCCCGAGAGGTGTGTCCGCGTTGCGCCCTGGCCAGGACGCCGTCATTCATAGATTGGATGCCCAGTTCCACGGTCTTTACCGGGTATTTCCTAAGCAGCGTTATCTTTTCTGTATTGATATAATCAGGTCTTGTGGAAAGGCGGACAGAATGGACTTTTTTTTCTTCCCAGAAAGGCAGCACCACAGAGAGGGTTTCTTCTTGAAGGGCGGTATCAAGGCCGGTGAATGTCCCGCCGTAAAAGGCTACCTGGGTCTCTGTCCTTTGCGCCTTTCTTTTTCTGCTCAGCCCTTCTTCAATAGTAGATGCCACCCATTTTGCCGTTATGGGTGAGATATCCTGGCCGGTTATATTGGGCTGGTTACAGAAAACGCATTTTTGGGGGCATCCCTGGTGAGAGATAAAGACGGGTATGATATACGGGTTCATTTAATTTTGACGGCTGCAAGCTTTTTCAGGGCGTTCTGTGCGGCCTTTTGTTCAGCCGCTTTCTTGTTTTTGCCCGTCCCACGGGACAATATTTCCCCGTTAAGTTTAACACCTATGGCAAATCTTTTCTGATGTTCGGGCCCGGATTCTTTCAATACGACATATTCCGGTATCGCTTTGAATTCCTCCTGTGTATATTCCTGCAGCCGGCTCTTAAAATCCAGCAGAGATCTTCTGCTGATTGACGCGGGGAGAAACGGCAGAAAATGCTTTTTTACCAGATCGTGTACCGGTTCCAGTCCGCCGTCAAGATAGATAGCAGCCAGGAGCGCCTCATAGGTATCGGCCAATATAGAATTTTTAGCGCGTCCTCCGGATAATTCTTCACCTTTGCCCAATAGCAGAAACCTCCCCAGGTTTAATTTCCTGGCCAATTGGGATAGGGTGTTTTCACTGACCATGTTGGCCTTTAACTGGGACAGAGTGCCTTCTTCGTGATCCGGATATTTAACAAAAAGGAGATGACCGACGGCCAAACCCAGTACGGCGTCCCCCAGAAATTCAAGACATTCGTTGTTTGCCGGTTTTGATGCCTGTTCATAGCTGTATGAGCGATGTACAAGGGCCTGATCCAGGAGCATTTTATCTTTAAAAATATAGGAAATTTTCTTTTCGAGACTGTGTAACATTTTTTCCCGCATTGATTCCATGGCAATTAAGTATATTTATTGCGCCTGTCCTGTATTGTCAAGGCCATAAAAAACCAGGCCATCCCCCTAAGGCGGACGGCCTGGTTTTTATACGAATTATTGATAACGAATATTATTACTTTATATAGCCTTTCAGGTCTTTTCCCGGCCTGAACTTGACCACCTTGGATGCCTTAATCTTGATTGGCTGACCGGTTTGAGGATTGCGCCCTGTCCTGGCCTTACGTTTGGAGACAGTAAAGGTGCCGAAACCCGTAAGCGCCATTCTGCCTTCCTTTTTGAGGACTTCTTTGACAGCGCCAAGAAGAGTATTAATGGCTTTTTCTGCTTCTACCTTTTTTATTCCCACTTCTTCGGCTACTTTTGCAACTAATTCCGCTTTAGTCATAATTTATTCTCCCCCTTAATTATTATTAATGTGGTTAGCTTGCTAACCTTCGTAGCCTTATGTGTGCTTACTTTAAGCCGGAGTATTCGCTAAAAAGCAGCCTATATCTTTATAAATAAAGATTGCAGGGACAAATATCACATCTGCACTAGGATTTCAACAAAAAAACAGCAAGATAAAAAAAATTTTATTTTTTACAGTCGCAGGTCAGCACATTTAATATTAAAAGTGATGACCTCGTAAAAAGTCGTCACCCCGGTGAAAACCGGGGTCCGTGCGCCTGGGAGCAGGTGCGATCTGAGAGGTGAAAGTCCTCTCCCAGGGAATGCCCGTCCCTGGTAGCCGAAG
>QYQD01000037.1 GCA_007280345.1 Deltaproteobacteria bacterium
ATTTTCAGCCAGTCGATACGGGATAAATTCCTCCGCTCCTGTAAACCCGTCAAAATATATGTCTCGCTTCCATTTAAGACAGGGGTCAAAGAACGAGATACGGCCGCGCCGGTTATTCGGCCCAGGCCCCTGCGCCACCCATAGATAGCCGCGGGCATCTACCATTACCCCTTGCGGGCTCTCAATGCCATAGCTCTTATCTAATGTAAAAAGAGGGAAGAAATTGGAATTGTAAATCAGAATGCGGCCCTGGCCTTCAATAACATAAATCTCGCGCTTAACAGGGTTTACATAGACATAGGCCGGATAGGAAATAAATTTTCCCTCTTCGTCCTGTGTAATCTGGCCTATGTATGCTATTTTGTCCTTTGGAAAAGGTCCGGTCTGGGCACGGCTGGTGGGGGGAAAGGGAAGAAAAAGAAAAATTAGCCACAAAGACACAAAGGCACAGAGGGGGAAAGCCTTTTTCTTTTTTCTGGAAATGGCCATTTTGTCTATGCCTTTGTGCCCTTGCGCACGGAACGCAGGCTCAAGTCTGCTACTACAAAGCTGAAAGCTGACCACCGATCGTTTAGTATTATTGACTCTGAATACCTTTTTTTTAATGCCGTGTCAAGCTTTTGCAGTCACTTACAGGCCTTCCCCCGCCCTTCGTAAGCAACCCGCGACTCATTCCTAATTGTCCTTAGGGCTATAAATACCACACCTATGGCCAGCGCTATAAGACAAAGATCGGCAAGGGCCAGCACATAGTTTTCTGTGGCCAGGTAACCATCCTTCTTAAGTAAAAGATAAAAAAGTGAAAAGATGGTGGTAGTCATCATGAATGAGGCCGGGAGCAGGGTGATAAGGCTGGCCTTTTTACCCCGGCGCACAAACCAGATACTGACCGCTATAAGCGTCAGCCCGGCCAGGAGCTGGTTGGCCGTACCAAAAACCGGCCAGAGGATAAAAAATGCCTGTTTATAGGCCAAGGCATACATTATGACCACGGACAGCCCGGCGTTAAAGAGATACAACCTTAAAAGCCGGGGGACTCGCTTAAATATAACTCCCCATAACTCCTCGAAGAGATAGCGGTTTAACCGTACCGCCGTATCCAGGGTAGTGACCAGGAAACCTTCCACCAGGAGGATACCGAAGATAGTCCCCAGATAAGCCGGCACGCTTAGAGAACTATTCATGATCCGGCCGGTCGCCAGGGCAAAGGCCAGCACGGGGTTGCTGCGCACACCGGGGTCATCCGGGAAGACGATGCGTAAATAATCACTATGGGACAGGCTGCTGGCTACCACCACCAGGACAATGACCGCCAGGAGCCCCTCCAGCAGCATAGCGCCATAACCTATCTTTTTAGCATCACTCTCGGAAGCACACTGTTTGGAAGTGGTGCCGCCGCACACCAGGGAATGAAACCCGGATATGGCCCCGCAGGCTACGGTGATGAAAAGAACCGGCCACATCAAACCAAGTTTTGTTGTGCCCATTTCCACGTTTATTAACGGCGCACCGACGGCCAGGCCTGAAAACCCTCCTATGGCGATAGCCACGGTAAGAAGCACGATCCCGGCATAAAGGATAAAAGAGTTAATGTAGTCCCGTGGCTGAAGGACAATCCAGACCGGAATTCCCGCGGCCAACAGGGCATAAAAAGAAAGGATGAGCATCCAGTGGTCAGGCGAAAGGCTCAAGGGATATTTAAAGCCTATCACTACTGAGAAAAGGCATACGGAAGAGGCCAGTAGAGCAGCCAGGCCTGTTTTAATCTTCTTCTTATAAAGCAGATACCCGATTACAGGAGCCATGAAGGTAATAAATATAACTGATGTAGAAGCAATCCCTCCAATAACTGCCCGTATCGTCCCGGTTTTAACATCCGCCACCGTGCGCAGAATAGTCTGGTCTTTATCCAGCCCGATAACATCAAGGTCAACCACCGAGGTCAAGGCCGTGGCCGTGAGCCTGAGAAAGGCGCCGGTCACCAGGAAGACCATAGTAAGGGTAAAAAGAATAAACAGCACAAAACCGGCCTTACCCATGGATATACGGGCCACTTCCGCCATAGAGCGCCCCTTTTCACGCATACTGACAAAAAGGGCCGTATAATCATGGACAGCGCCAAAGAAAACGGCGCCGGCCACGATCCACACCCAGGCCGGGGCAAAACCATAGATTAAGGCTACTACCGGGCCGATAATAGGTCCGGCCCCGGCTATGGAGGCGAAATGATGAGAGAATACAACGGAAAGTTTGGTAGGCACATAGTCTATGCCATTATAATAGGTAACTGCCGGCGCCTCATTTTCATCGCCGGCGCCAAACATGCGTTCGATGCGGCCGGCATAGAACTTGTAAGCCAGAAAAAAAGCGATAAGACTGACTACAAGGTAAAAAAGGACGTTCACCCGGTATTGCCTCCCTTTTTAGCTATCGGCTTTCGAGTTGCGGGTTCCGTGTTAAAAAACTCGTAACTCGCAACCCGCAACCCGCAACCCTCCTCCCGACTCATCACTCATGAAGATAGCCCTAACTTCCCTTTTTGCCAATATAAAATTGATTTCCTCCTTTCACCGCAGATTCACCCTGTTAAATAGGGTTCCCATAGGGAAATTTAACAGGGGAACCGCAGAGTCCGCAACGTAGGGGCGCTGCTTGCTGCGCCCTTATTGGGCCCGCCCAGGCGGACCCCTACGCCAACATCTGCGGTAAAATTTTACTTTTCCGGTATCATTACCGATAATAAACGATATGTATGCTCCAAGATTTGGATACAGAAACATGCTAAGGTTATTGGTACATATAGGTATGATCCTCCTCCTGTCACTGGCCGGTTTTAATTGCAGCCCTTCAGACGATAGGGCCAAGCCCATTGCGGGGCCGTCAGGCCCTGCGTCCCGGTTAGAAAATCCCGCCCCCGCCCCCAATACAGACAGCGTATCCGAACGCCCGAAGAAGGCGCCCAAGGCTAACAGCAAACTCCGCATACGTCTAAAGCGCGATGTAAAGGGAAAGTACTCCTGGGAGATAACCGGTGATGATGTAAGACAAATAATAGATGCGGACCGGCCATTGAGGAAGAAATTCGGGACCGGCGACTAAGGTAGCGTATAGCGGGTAGCGGGCAGTAAATAGCAACGGTGCGAAAGCATTAAATTTTTCTAAACGCTAAACGCTGCACTTGTAAGAGCAGCATCCCTGCTGCGACTTTCGCACCTGGAAGGTGCTCCTACATTTTGGGAGGCGCCTCCATGCATCCGTAGGAGCGGCTTCTAGCCGCGACTAGTGCGGTGACAGGCTTGGTTAGCTCAAACCCATCTATCACCCTGATTTATCAGGGTCAACAGGAGTTTTAATTTTTTTGATGGTGGATCCAGGTCTCCTTCTCTAAAAAATGCACCGGGCAGGAAGACCTGAACTGGCAGTAATCCAGGGGATGGGGACAGGCCGGTGGTTTTGTCGTGATGGGTTCCCGGTATTTCTGACAAAAATATTCACCTGAAAATCCCCCCTCGCCCCCCTTTGTCAAAGGGGGGATTTTATTTTGTCCCTTTGCTAAAGGGGGGTGTTTGGTTTGTCCCTTTGCTAAAGGGGGGATCTCATTACTTCCCCCTTTGGAAAAGGGGGATACAGGGGGATTTTCGTCATCCGCTGCTTCATCCCAGTCAATGCAGCGGCCCGGACAGGCAATAATGGCCTCGTTGATCTTGTCTTCCGGATACGTCTCTAAATCCAGAATCCGGGCATACCCGAGGTCGTCATCGACCCTGAAAACCTCCGGGCATATCTCCTCACATGCGCCGCAGGCCTTACATTCCTTCGGGTCTATGTAAAGACGTTTCGGCATGATGGCTCATAGCTCATAGCTCATGGCTGAAGGCTGAAGGCTCAAAGTAGGCGCAGCATCCCTGCTGCGACTTTCGCACCTGGCCGCCAGGTCGGCCGCCTCCAGGTCGGCCGAGGACGGAGGACGGAAGGCGCTCCTACACATCACTCATTACGCATCACTATAGACAGGCGAGACGCCTGTCCTACTCCTCAACCACTCAACTTCTTCTCAGAAACTAAGCGTCAGGCTGTGGTCGATTTGATAGACGTCATCCGTGTTGTAATTGTTAGCGCTCGCACCCTTGAAGAAGTCACCCGTCCACAGGTAACCGAAGTGCAGCTCGTATGCCAGGTTGCTCATGAGCTGGTACTTCAGGCCCAGGTCAAGCTCGGCGCCGAATTCATCGTCCTGATAGAGGCTGCTATTGATCTTGTCCGCATAAGCCATGCCCAGGGCGCTGTGCAGGGCCAACTGGGGATTGACCTGGTAGTCGGCATAGAGCCAATAGACCTGTGAACCTGTTGCGGTATCGTTTGCGCCACCGTCAACTTCCGGGGCGCCAAACTTAGTGACATTGGAATAACCGGCCTTCCTCGTCGTATCCATGAGCGAGGTGTTGAGGATATTACTGTAAGGCCCATAGATAATGTAAAGGGGCTGGAAGTCCAGGCCGGAGGCCGGACCCACGTCATAGTCGCTGTCACTGTCATTGTCATCGCCGGAGGAAAAGGCCGTGGCCACACCGACCGTGAGCGCTTCCTTCTTCATGCCGAGGTTGACATAGTAACCCCAGCCGCCCCGGTCGATGTCCTGCGTGGCGCCATAGTAATCTGTATAGTTGCCGTCATTGAGCATGAGTTCGCCTTCGAAGAACCAGGTGTTGGTCGGGTCATTGGCCGTCAGGCCGAAGACGTAGTCATATTGATCGGCTTTCCAGGTAGTACCGGTGGCAGACCCGCTCCGGTCACGCACGTAGTTGATGCCCGCGCCGATGGAGTAGCAGGGCCGGGCGTAGCTGAAAACGAGTGAATAGCGGTCGATGTCCTCATCTGCAGCGTTGTTGCCGGAGGTAGCGCTGTTTTCCTGCCGTTTCTCCATGAAGGCGTTCAGACCGAAGCCGTTCCACAGCGGCGAGGTATATTCGATGCGGTCTAAGCACATCTCGGTGTTGGCCCAGTCAGTAAAGTAGATGTAGTTACCGGCCATGCGGCCCACCATAAGGGTCCCCTTCGGAGTGGCCCATTCCATGTAAGCGGCATCCCAACTGATGTTTGTGGCGTCAGCGCCAAAGGCGTCCACGCCTACCTCACCGGCACAGGAGCAAGCGCCGCTGGTCTGACTGCTTCCCCACATCTGGTTGTTAAAAATGCCGATGGCGGTATGGAGTTTCAGGTTATCGGTTATCGTGAACACCGGCAGGAGGCACAGGGCATGATCCCACCATGCATCCGGGCTGGCGTAGCCACGAGCTGTTTCGTTCGCGTCAGTGGTATCACCATCACCGTTAAGATCACCCGGAGATGGTATAACACCTGCCGTTGCTCCATCCCACGGGGTGATCGTGCCCCGGTCGGCATTGCTCTGATAGAAACCCCGCACCTGATAGTAACCGCTGATGCTCATATCTACGGCGGCAGCCGGCAAAGCCATAGCGGCCACAAACAGGGCGGCTATGGCTATAATTACTAAACCTTTCTTCATATCTTTCCCTTCTCCATTATCCGTTTTTTGTTTCACCGCAAAGACGCAAAGGACGCAGAGAAAAGTTTTCTCTCTGTCTCTGTGCTTTGCTCCTGACTTCTGACTACTGATTATCGACTAACGTTCACCTCCTTTCCTGTGACGGTCTCTTATCACAAAACAACCGCGGATGACAACAGAAATGTACCTTCCGTTGCGCTGCTTTTCGGTACCTGTGGTTCTGGAGTTAAAATGACATATGAAGATGCGATCCTTAGACTGAGAAGTACCCCTTATTGCAAAATTACCTTGTAAATTTGCAATCATCTTGATAACCAGCTTCAGGCCATAGAACCTGATCTGTTTTTCTATCGCACCAGCGGAGGCATGGAGATAGCCTTCCTGATCCGGGGGGAGGGGATAACGCTACCTGTTGAAGTGAAGGCCTCTGATAAAGTAATGCCTGCTGATGGCCGCAGCCTGGAGTTATTTATGGATAAACATAAAAGTGTTTCTCCGCTGGGGGTTATTGTTTACCGGGGAAGAGAGCTTGCAGAGATCAGAAAGAATATCTGGGCCGTGCCGGACTGGTTCCTTTTCGCGGGGCTATAAGCGGTGAAACAAAAAGGCCGACTTCGGTTATTCCCCGAAACCGGCCTTTTATTTACTAACCAGGCCAGATGCCCGGCCTGCAAAATGTCAGTCAGTCAATCTACATTAGTCCTAAGTCCTAAGCCCTCAGTCCTGAACTAGAAGCTCAGGGTCAGGCTGTGGTCGATCTGATACATGTTATCGACCGCAGTGGTTGCACCGGCACCTTTGAACAGGTCACCCGTCCACAGGTAACCAGCGTGCAGCTCATAGGCCAGGTTGCTCATGATCTGGTACTTCAGGCCCAGGTCAAGTTCTGTACCTATCTCATCGTCATAGGTAGCCATGGTCTTGTCCGCATAGGCCATACCCAGAGCGCCGTGCACGGTCAACTGAGGATCGACCACGTAGTCGGCACAGATCAGATACGCCTGAACACCGGTAAGTGTCTGGTCAGTCCCATAAGTCATTCCGCCCGCGTTCTGGAGATAATATCCATAACCACCCTCACTGTTTGTAGCGATGTTGCTCTTATCGCCGGTGAGGATGTAAAGCGGCTGGAAGTCCAGACCGAGCGGCGTACCCGCCTTGTAGTCGGTATCAGAGCCGTTGTCGTCACCAGAGCAGAAGGCCGTAGCTATGGCGACCGTGAGCGGGCCTTTCCTCATGCCCGCTGCGGCATAGTAGCCCATACCGTCATAGTCATAATCAAGACCAGTGTCATTATCCTTCTCACCCTTGCGCAGTTGGAGTTCACCCTCGAAGAAATAGGTATTCGTGGGGTCATTCAACTTCAGGCAGAAGTTGTGGTTGTACTTGTTAATGCTAGCAGTAGCACTAGTAGAAGCATATGTCTCATCACGATACCAGTCCGGGGCATACCCAACGTACAGGCCCGGGCAGGCGTAGCTGAGGATGGCGAAATAACGGTCATGGTCGGCATCCGCATGATTATAACCATCCGTAACGCTTCCCTCTACCCGTTTTTCATGGCCGAGGACGACATTGAAGCCGTCATAATTCGGCGAGGCATAGACGATCCGGTCGGCGTCCAGCTCGGTGTTCCCGAAGGGCAGGAAGAATGTGTAGTTACCAGCCATACGGCCAATCTTCAAGGTGCCCTTGGGGGTGGCCCACTCGATGTAGGCGCGGTTGAAGATGATGTTCTCGGCAGTGTCATTAAAATGGTTTGCCGAAAGGGCGTCTTTGCCGGCTACAACGCCAGTGGTCTGGCTGCTTCCCCACATCTGGTTGTTGAACATGGAGACGCGGGTTACCAGCTTCAGGTTGTCGGCTACTTTAAATACCGGGTTCAACTGAAGCATGTGGTCCCAGTAAGCATCCGGGCTGCCTACATTGTCCGTAGCAGTAACGCGGTGGGTAGTGGCTCCTCCACTGACATCGTCACTATCCCCGTTGCTCTGATAGAAGCCGCGCACCCTGTAGAAACCGCTCAGGCTCATATCCACGGCCATAGCCGGGAGAACCATAGCGGCCACAAACAGGGCAGCAGCTATAATTATTAGACCTTTCTTCATATCTTTCTCCTTTATCCTTTATCCGTTTTTGTTTTTTCACCGCAGAGCACGCAGAGGGCGCAGAGAAAAAATAATTTTAAAAAATTTTCCTCCGTGTCTCCGTGTCTTTGTGGCGAAAAGTCCTTTCTCTGACTACTGACTATTGACTGACTTTCATCTACTTGCAGGCCGGGCGTCTCGCCCGATTACATTTCAGCTTTCAGATCCACCTCCTTTCATTTTTGTTCACCGCAGAGCACGCAGAGAACGCAGAGAAAAAATATATCTTTCTTTGCGCGCTTCGCGCCTTTGCGTGAGTCTAAAAGCAATGACCGTGCCATGCTAGCGTATAGCGTATAGCGGGTAGCGAATAGTGTGAAAATATTCAGTTTTTGAACTTTGAACCTTGAACCTTGAACTTTAAACTTTCCTGTCCTTGTGGCTTAAAGGACACAACAAAATCACCAAACCGCCACACTGCTTGTCTCACCGCAAAGGCGCAAAGGGCGCAAAGTAAGGATATAAGCTGTAGCCGCAGGCTTTAGCCTGCGAAATGCGTCTATTGTGCTTCCATCGCCTCACGCGGGCTAAAGCCCGCGGCTACATAGTCTCAGTTATATGTTTCCCCTGGCGTGCAACCCAAAAACCCGCCTTTTCAAAAGCCTTCACAGCTCGCTGATGGTTTATGCCGGATAGCTTAGGCATGGTTCATCCTATTTCAATATAACGAGATTCCTTGTCCCGGCTTAATTCCTCAACGGTCGCTAAATATGCCTGTATGGCATCTTTAATATTATCTAAGGCATCCTCCTCCGTCTGTCCCTGTGACCAACAACCCGGTAGGCCAGGAACCCAAACAGCAAAACCTTCGTCGGTTTTCTTGAGATTTACTTTATATCTCATAAATACCTCCAGGAGCCTTTACTAGACTGTTACGCAATTATACTTAAATTGCCCGAAAAATCATATATATATTTTTTTGCGTCCTTTGCGTCTTTGCGGTGAAAGGGCCTTTTGGCGTGAATCTTTTCACGACAACTTTTTTGTTTAAGATTTTTTTTGCTTACCCCGATACAGGTAGATACAGGAGGCTCTTGCAAAATTGTCTGTCATCCCCGAATGATTCTATCGGGGATATGGTTTTTACTTGAATAAAACCAGATTCCCGCTCAAAAGCGTCGCGGGAATGACAATCTTGGAGTTTTGCAAGAGGCTCACAGCACTAAAAGATTCTAAAAACAGGGGGTTTACAGGCATGAAGAAAGGTATCAGGAAGTTTTGGGGGTACAAGTTTTGGTTTGTAGCGGCCGTGTTAGCCGGTTTAACTCTGGTTATACCGGCGGCCTGGGCCGAGGACGGGGTGACGGCCGGCGAGGTGGTCATTGGACAGTGTGCGGCCTTAGAAGGGCCGGCAGCCGGGCTGGGGACGGGCATGAACGTGGGTATGAAGGCCTGTCTGGATGAGGTCAATGCCAAAGGCGGCGTCAATGGACGCAAGATAAAGTTTATAGCCGGCAATGACGGTTATGAACCGGACAAGACGGTGGACTGCACCCTTAACATGATCGAAAACGAAAAGGTCTTTGCCCTGGCCGGCTATGTGGGGACGCCGACGGCCAAGGCCGCCCTGCCTATCGTGCAGGAGATGAAGGTTCCCCTGGTGGGGCTCTTTACCGGCGCCGGACTATTAAGGAACCCGGTCTCGCGGTATATCATCAATATCCGGGCCTCTTATGATGACGAGACCGAGGCCCTGGTGGAGAGGATAGTCAGCGACCTGGGCATAAAGGACATAGCCGTATTTTACCAGGATGACTCCTTCGGGCTGGCCGGTCTGAGCGGGACGGAAAAGGCCCTTAAAAAACGCGGTCTAAAGGTGGCGGCTACGGGAACCTTTGCCCGCAATACCGAGGCGGTCAAGGGAGGCCTGGCCTCCATAATAGCGGCAAAGCCGGGGGCGGTGGTCATGGTCGGCCCCTATAAACCGATCGCAGCCTTTGTGAAAGAGGCCAAGGCCGCCGGATTTAAACCGGTTCTGGCTACCATTTCCTTTGTCGGCACCGAGAATCTGATAAAGGAGTCAGGCGATGCGGCCAATGGGATCATTATCTCCCAGGTAGTCCCTTCTCCGGATGATACTTCTATACCCGTAGTCCGGGACTTTCAGGCCGCGCTCAAAAAGTCCTTCCCCAATGAGACGCCCTCCTATGTCAGATTGGAAGGGTATGTAACCGCCAAGGTGCTTACTACAGCCTTAGAAAAGGCCGGTGCGGCCCTTACCCGGGAAGGATTGATCGACACTATTGAGTCTATGTCCAATGTGGACATCGGCGGTATAAGTGTATCTTTCAGCAAGACTAACCACCAGGGATTAAACAAGGTCTATATGACCCAGGTGGGTGGTGGAAAGGCCAAGCCGGTGGCCAAGGTGGCTAAGCC
>QYQD01000222.1 GCA_007280345.1 Deltaproteobacteria bacterium
AATAAAACCAGATTCCCGCTCAAAAGCGTTGCGGGAATGACAAAAAATGGAGTTTTGCAAGAGGCTCAAAAGAATGGACGATTTTCCAGGTTATGCAACGTAAGAACCAACGTCCCCATTGTGCATTGGTATTGACCATCTCTCTACTCTACCCTATTTCCGTAAGTTTGCTAGGAACTATCCCCAAGTTTTCTTAGCAAACGATTGGCTATGTCAAGTGCAAACCAATATGAATATGGCGGTCCATCACACCAAGCCCGTTCACGCGCAGACTCCACGTGTCTCGTAGCAGAATCAATATCTCTAATATCTAGCATTAGTTGTGCCATGAAGTTGTGGATGTCCGCCTGGCTCAATCGGTACTCACAGCGATTGGCAATTTCCAAGGCTTCTGCTGCAAGGGCGTGAGCTTCTTCTTTCGCACGACTGTCTGTCTGTGTGAATCGGAGCTGGGCTATGTCTAATAAAATATTTGCCTCATGGTCAATCATATCGATTTTGCGACAGCGGGTAAGTGCCTCAGTGAGACACTTTTCGGCTTCCGACAGCCAACCCATCCGCCGATATATTGCACCGAACAGCCATTGGGCACGGATTGTATCCCGCTCATTTTTTCGATCCATCGCGATCCGCAAAGCCGCTTTAGCAAAATTTACCGCAGTTTCAGGCTTATCCATTAGTAGCAGGCGAAACGCCCTATACGCATAATTTACACCTTTCCTCTGATATAATCGTTTTCTCGTCTCGTCAGGAGACCACTTTTTTGGAATGGTTTTGCTAATATTGGGCTCAGTATTTTGCATAAGATGCTTAATCATAGAAAGGCCCATAGAAAGTTCCTGTTCTGATTCCTCAAACTCTCCACAAAGGGACAGCAGCCAGCCTAAGTGCATGTGACCAGTGGACTCGATGAATTGGTCCCTAATGTCTTGGCAAAGCTCGATTCGCTGTTGTAAGTTTTGTCTTGCGAGTCTAAGCTGGCCCAAATGAATTTGGTCGACAGCGAGATTCCCCAAGCAAATCGCAAGATTTTTCTTATCATCCATTTTCCGGTCAATATCAATCGCCATACTATATAGGGAAACAGCTTTACTACTTTGGCCATAAAGGCTGTAGCTGTTAGCCATGGCAGTCAGAGTCCATTCCTGGTCTTCCTCACTGTTAAGTCGAGGTGGATAGCTTTCTCCGTCAGGGAAGAGATCGCGTAGGAGTTCAATACATAGCTGGTATGCCCCAAGGCGGTAATAAAATGGATTATGAAGACGATCGCAAAATAAGTGGTATGCTTCATCATATCGCTCAGCACGGGCTGTATGATAATAGAGTTCAATAAGTGGAGTAAAATCTTCTATTCTCACTACCTCAAGCTGAGTTATCTTTTCAACGTCAACTCCTGCTCCGTGTGGCTCCCAATAAAGCTTTAGCAGTTCGTGCACTGCTTTTTTATCTATCAGTTGGCTATATGCATATCTCCGAACTACAGGATGAAAGTCGATTGTGTTCTCATTGCGATTCCAAAGGATCCAATTGTCTTCTTCAAAACGCCTCAAGGCTTGAGATAGATGTATTTCGGGGAACAATACAGCAATAGTTCGAATCAGTTCCATAGTGAGCTTTCCCCGATTAGCTGCAGTAGCACTGAGAAACTGCCCTTCAACTGAAGGCAAGGTTCTGTAAGCTTTTTCTAAGATATGGCGCTGACGTCTTTGGAGGTCTAGCGTTACATCATATTGAGGAGCCTGACGGATATCATTGGGCCAATCGAGGTCATACTTCAGAACGTTAACTAACCGCGTGAGGCTTAGAGGGTGAAATTCGTAGACTTTTCCTGCCTCTTCTAGCTCGTGCTCTGTACCCTTGATTTTATTTATCCGCAGAAAAGCGACAGCGTCCCGCGGGTTCAAACCGGTCAACTCAAACTTTAAGCATGCGGCTACATCATCTAGTTCTTTTGGAAATAAACGCGTTGTTAAAAGGATTTTCGTACGACAACCAGCACTCACTTTCCGCAGAAAACGCCAGGCAAGCATGTCTGCACACTGACGTTCCCGCGGCTCTAACTGGTCGGCAGATCGTTCAGGCAGGAAGTGATCATCCTGCGAGGCATAGGCTCGAAGCAGACGCTCAAAGCCATCCAGCACTAGTAGCCCATCATGTTCTGCCATCCAATCTAAGATTAGTGTTAAGGCATCTGTGCCCTTTGATTTATTCGAAATTCTAAGGTAGTCAAACATTTCCTCAATGAATCTCTGGAAGCTCGATTCACCTTCATAGAAAGAGAACTGAAAAATGCATTCGAGTTTCAGCGCTTGTCGTTGAGTAATAATCCGGTGACGCAACCATTCGTCAATAAGGCTAGACTTACCCATGCCACCGATGGCCACCATTACGAAAATCGGTTGTTCGGCATGGTGTTTAAGCCACACATCAAGCCTATCCATTTCTTCCTCTCTGCCGGTCCAATGCTTTGGCATAATATATGGATGACAGATGCGTGGAGAAAGTTTGGACAGCGGTTGTAATGCAGTGATCGGATGTTCAAGATTACGAATAAATTGTGTCAGATGGTCTCGAACTAATTTTTCGAATTCGACCTTGCCCTTGTATCGCCACCACAAGCCCTCTTTAGGGAAAGTCCGCTTGAACTCGATTACCTTGCCCCATTGGTCTATTTCTTCCTTCGACTTTGGGGTATAAGGCTTTTCGTTAAAATACACCATGATTTGAGGGCGGCCCTGCTTTTTCCAGGTCTCATACGCGACTCGGAATTCGTGTTCTGTGCCTGATTCGGCATCTTTCACTGGCTTACCGAATCGTTTCCAAAAAACAACAATGAGAATATCACAGTCTTCAATGCGTAAGATAAAATCAATCAGACCTTGCGGCCCCTCGGGATGAAATCCCGGATAAGCATCCGTCTCCCACTGCGAAAGTTCGAGTCGCAGATCGCGTTCCGCTGCAATGCCACGATTCAGTTCATTAGTTACTACAGACAAAACATCACGCTCCGATTGTACATCGCTAGGTGATGCAACAACGATCCGCAATATCGATCTCTGCTCCACCAGGATACCCCCCTAATAACAAAGCCTTCGCCACCCTTACTTGTCTGCCTATTCCGCTGAAACTGACCAGTTGATCCGGGGAAACTGACCAGGGGTCGGAGCGAAGCGACGCTGGTCATAGATTTATAAATCACACTGGTCATTTTGAGTCAAGGGAGAAAGTATTTTTCTCATAGAATCTCCTTTCAGATTAATTTTATGGGCTTGGTGGATCAGGCGATCGAGGATAGCGTCAGCGATAGTAGGTTCACCAATGGTATCATGCCAGGCAGTGATAGGGAACTGACTGCTGATGAGGGTAGAGCCTTGGTTATATTGGTCATCGAGGATTTCCAAAAAGTCACGTCGTTCGGCAGCGGTTAAGGGGGTGAGGCCCCAGTCATCAATGATAAGGAGGTTGACCTTAGCCAGTTTGTACAGGAGGAGGGACGTTGACGAAAATTAACACTTTACAGGGGATAATGCGTTGTGATATGGGAGGGCTATGCCTAGGCATAGCTCGATTAGATTCTCCTGGAACACTCTATCATGTCATAGTTCGTGGCATTGAAGGGTGGGAGATTTTCCAGGACGATGTAGACAGAGGCGAGTGTGCGCACTTCAGTAATCGCAAAAGCTATCCAGAAGTTTGAACATGTATAGCGAGCGAATACTATGTTTATACCTTGCATACGGAGATTCCCCGCAGCTTGCTGCGGGGAGCTTCAATTAGCAAACAAGTAGCAATTTTCGTCAACGTCCCCTAGGCTCGTCCAATCAGTTAGAAAATCCCAACCATCTGTTTTCCGGCAGATTCAATAAGAACGCCAGCGGCTTCGTTCACATTCAGATTAATTTGCTGGGCTTTTGCCGCAACGCCAGCAGTATAAATTTTCGTTCCGGCTTTTGAACTTTTCACCTTTTTCGTCGTATGCTTGGCGGTTGGAAGATCGGCACGGGTACCAGCACCGCCCATTACCCTCGTTTCGCTAACCACGTCTGTCTTGTCAATTTCTTGTCCAATAATGTCATCGCTTCCCGCCAGTCGCTCCGTGATCTGGAAATCAACGGCAATCACTTGTGTTTTCACCCGCGTTGCCACATCAGCCACAAAACCCAGCGCCCCGCCAATCAGACCTCCAGCCGCCACATTCCCGGCATAGCGTCCGCCAGGGCTGGTCAGCCCCAGGCCAGCCAAAGCGCCAACACTGGCGCCGGTCAGGGTATCGCCGAAATCCATTCCCTCTTTCCATTCACCCAGATAGCGAATATTGGCCTGAAGGATATAGGTAGCCTGCGACGGTTTCTCAACAACCTTGTACCCACGTCCCTTCAGGCTGGATATAATAACCGATTCAAAACCCTCGGTGATGGCCTGATTTGTGCTCGTGTTGCGAACCTGCACGTAAATGGTTTTGGCAGCGTCTGTCGGGCTGAGAAAAATACTCTCCGACATAGCTACGTCGGTTTTCATTTCACTATAGTCGATCACCCTGGTGGCAGCAGCGCAACCCATCAGCAATACCAAGCACGCGGCGAAGATTACGTCAAAACGTTTAGCCATGATTATTTTACTCCTTTCCCTGTGCCCCAATTTTCAAACCTTACCTTCCAAGGATAAGGTTACAAGTCATGCTGGCTTTCTTCTGATAGCATTATCTAGGTCCAAATCTCAACTAAATAATATGCCACTTTGTTGCCTGACAACGTATCCATAGTGTTTCCGGCTTGCCTGTAGTAAAGATCACGCTTAACTTTTCGGCATCAAATTAGATTTCTCCCCAGGATACTGTTGGTGTCGCTGAAAATATTATGTCGTCATATGCCCAGCTTATATTTCCTTTGGCATCCTGCCATATTATGCAAGCACCCAAAATCTTACCATTTTCTATAACTGGAAATTCAAATGTATACGGAACATCTCGAATATATGTTTGATAAGCTATGTCCACAAAGCCGTGAGCCCATAATCTTTCAGTAACCGCTACCCACTTCGTTGGATCTAGTGAAAGCCCAAACTCTGCCCGCAATGTATCGAGCTCAGCCATTTGCTTGGTTATAACGGCATCGTCTCCTATAAAAGGAATGATTTGATACCTTGCCACCCCACACTCGTCTTGGGCTGCTAGATTCAAAGTTACGGTGGGATTGCTCGTGCGTTCTTGACCATTATTGATGAAATTGCTCTTGAGAATAGTGGGACCCGTATTGTCATTATCGGTACAATCACCGGAAGGCATAGGCCTGGCTATTTCCGGAACTATGAGGGAATCGGTCAGATCCTTAATTTCAACTTCGAAAGGTCCTGAGTTAAGGAGAACGCCGCTCACAAAATCAATAGTCCACGGGCCAGCTTCCATGCGAGATATACCTGCTCGAACCGTTATTACATTGCCTTCGTATGTCGCAAATGACGGCATTTCCACCGATGGAAGGGACTGCCAATTCCTCCCTCCATCATACGAAACAATCATGTAACCGTGCCACCAATTCGGAAAGCAAAAATCGGCTTCATAACAAAACGGAGGTTCATTCCATAAAGCTATCATATACATGGCCCCACCTGTACTGATTCTTGCTCCTATGACAGTGTTATAAAACGTCGCATCATAATAATCAAAACTGTCAGCCAACTCGATCTCGACCGACAGGTAAAAACCATCATGGCTGGCCCGTGCCTTAACAATGTCGTACCCGCTCGGAGCATCCCCTATAGGATCATTAACCGTATCAGACCAAGAAGGAGCCGGTGCCGCGGGAACTGGCGCGGCGGAAGCCTCACCAGATAGCGCGCTTTCTAACCCTGACGAATTGATGGCAGTCACAGCGTAATAGTACGTGACACCATTAGTTAGTCCGGTATCTACATAAGGGCTAGTGACATTTGGGATTAACGTGCCATTAGACGTAGTCACGCCTGCCGCGGTACCTCGGTAAATATTGTATGAAGTTGCCCCATCCACAGGCGTCCAGGACAAGGTCACCTGACCATCGCCTGACACTACGGTTAGATTAGCTGGCGAAGGGGGCGCGGGTAAGCCGATATACTCGTCAAACAGAAAATTAATCAGTCCTGCCGCATAGCCCACTATCTCGCCTCTAGAGTATCGCCAAAAATCTTTCACTACCTCATCATCAATTTGAAAGGCCTTACCATTTTGCTCGCAAAAATGATACAAGGCATCATCTCTTAGGCTCTTTACTGTTTGGTATTCAACTTCAGTATTAAGGATGTATCTGGTCAAAAAATCGATTGTAGCTGCTGCCAGCCTGACACTGTCACCGCTTTCCTTGTCATGCGCACTAACATAAAGTGTCTTGTAATAATGGCCATCTATCTCGTAAGCACTACCGGTAAGACTCCATTCCCAGCCGGTCCAAGCATTTCTGATCGGATATGTCGAGCTGAACATTGTTCCGTGCGAAAAGAAGTGAGTTCTTGTCCAACCAGCTAGCTGCTCAAAATAGTCCCTAGCCGAAGAGCATGATTTGATTTCAACTTCTTCCGAAAGGAAATGCCCCCCTCCGTAGGTATATAAACCACCGAAGGACTGTTTTGCTAGGATCGGTTCATATACGGATATATTTGGTTCAACTATGGATAGAACAGCATGATCGTCATCTCGCACGTGCGGTGGACATCCCATATCACCCAAAATGTGAATTGCGTGTCCCCAAATCCTTAGCAATTCCGAGCGGTCCTGTTCTGTTTCGGCTCTGTTTAGATCCATCAGATTGATGTCAGAATCGAGGATCCACTCAAGAGCATCGGTATAGGCAAAGTTCACTCTTGCCGCGGCAATAAGCGTGAGGTTTGATTTAGGGATTAGGCAAGGAGAAAAATGATTCAAACATCTTGTGGAATTGTATCCGGACCCGTCCAGAAATCTGGAATAATCCTCGAATCGATCCAGTTTATCCGTATGCTCCATGTGAGAATACTCTGGTTCTGTAGCTGTTCCATTATGATCATAGTCTTCTTCTACTGAACCATAGACTATCATGTTTGCGTTTTCTCTAATCTCATCGTACTTAGGCCGGTATTGTCTCTTTAAGACTTCTATGGCTTGCAAGGCAATCCACGGATGTACATTTAATTTCCACAGCTCTTCTGAATACCCGTTAGAGTAATAGTTACTGAGTGCATCTTCCACATTGGCAAATGTCAGATCCTCGCCTTCTTTTGTAACGCACTCGAAGGCTAACCCGCCAGTCGGGGATAGCAGAGTGCATAACATAAGGGTAAAAATAGCCAGTATGTATAAAAGTGCTTTTCTCATCGATCTGCTCCTGTTTTTACCATTGTGCTACTTTCCAGTTTCCATCAGCATCTTTCTTTAGCCAGACTGGTGAACAAATCAAACCCTCGTCGGGGTCCTCCAGGCAAATCCTTCCCCACACCTCATCAACCGCATTCAGATCAACACCCTCGGGCAAAAGAATACCTCTCTCCTGAAGGCTCGCGGCTATCAATGATCTACCGTTAGAATCCAAGCTGCTGAAAACCTGTAATGGTTGGTCTCCGATTGTCACTTCGCGTAATGCCGATGTCGAACCGGTGGACAATATCTCGGTAAGATTATCGGCAAGGTCGTCAACAGTAGGGGCAGGAACGAGCGCAACTCCCATAATCTTTGTCTGTACAGTAAATCGAAGGCGCTGTGGATTGTTGAAGATATATTTCTTGGCGCTTGAAATTGCACCAGACTGAAGTTTTCCGCCCGCCACCAAGCTACTATGGCTAAAATAAGGCTTCCCGTCCGTGGTCATGCCGTCAGCATTGGCTACTGTAATGCTGGACGGCGTAATGCTCTGCACAACCACAATCAAAGGGGCAAACACCGTTTCTGAAGATGTATTGGTCAGCGTCACATCGTAGCTCGTTGTCTTTCTGACCCGGTCATAGACGGCATTGCTATAAGTTACCTTGACCATGCCGGTAACATCTGTCTCAGCAAAGACGGTGACTGCCGACAGGATTAAGGCCGCTATAACCATTAATATGATAAGAAACTTTTTGCTTCGATATTCTCTCCCTTCCATCCCTGTCCCCCTCATTATTGGCTAAACTGCTGGAACGTGCCAGAACGCCTGCACGTGCGAGTTGCACAGCATCAAAAAAAAGGCCGAACCAACAGGAGAAAATATCCCGTCAGTTCGGCCTTGTAACCAAGTTCTCGAATTTATATTCACGTAATTGCCTATTGTAGGACACCACCCGCGAACCATGAAAATCCCCCCATATCCCCCTTTTTCAAAGGGGGACTTAATGGATGCCCCCCTTTCGCAAAGGGGGGCTGGGGGGATTTAAAAAGGATTTTCTACGTAATCGGGGTCGTCTCCGTCCATGATAGTACGTCCTCGAACTCTACCAGCCATACCGGCTGGCCTTATTTTTAATGCCCTGCCTGCTACAACCTCTTGCCAAGCCTTTTCCGCGCCAAGCCAGCCAACCCGGCCAGACCGCTTCCTAAAAGAACCATCGTACATGGCTCAGGGATGGGCGTAGAGGCACTTTCCAGGCGAACATTACTGATGGTTACGGAAGAGTCCCACAGTAGGTCCAGTGAGTTTAGGTCAAATTCAAGCCCCACATTGGACCCCAGGAAACTCGCACCCGTCAGATCCCACATTATAGTCCCTATTCCCGTAGCGCTAATCCAAGCATCCGTCAAGTGATTAAAACCTGAGTCATAGAGATAGGCATTAAGCTCATCTGAATTGTTGGCTTCAAGAAGAAAATCATAATCAAAACTCAACGCCGTAGCGTCCGCCGGGATAAAAATAGAGTCATTATACAGCCAGATCGAACTGTAGTTGGCGTCTTCAAACATAGTGGCCGATGACCCGTCAGCGGCAATGGTCACGGCAGTATCCGGGTCAGCCGTAAAGGTGTTAAGGTCAATGGCAACAGCCTGGGAACTTTGCGGGGAAAACAGGCATAACCCGATGAGAATCATCACTACTGGGACAATATTTTTAAGCTTCATCCTCCAAACCTCCTGAGTGAATCGACATTCATCCTGTTAAGAATAAAGCAATTTCAGTGCCAAATGCCGCTAAAATCATATAATTACAAAATCGTAATGTTTAAGAGTAGTTATGTCGCCAAGGCGTGGCAGTCGTAAGACCGGGTATGGCAATGTTTTACATACTTGTGGAAACAAATTTCCACTTAAGTGGAAAAAATTTTCCCATTTTGGAGACCTCCAGGGTAAACGTGAGGCCTTTTCAGGGCTGACGAGGTATAAAACTATTAATTGAGCCTCTTGCAAAATTGTCTGTCATCCCCGAATGATTCTATCGGGGATACAAGCATTCGGGGACGGATATGGTTTTTACTTGAATAAAACCAGATTCCCGCTCAAAAGCGTTGCGGGAATGACAAAAAATGGAGTTTTGCAAGAGGCTCAAAAGATAGAAGTTTAGCTGTTATGCAATCAACAAGAAAGGCGCTATCTTTATTTTCGGGTTTTTCTTGCTTTCCGTCCGGTGTTATGTATAAAAGATGATGGCTGTTAGCTCATAGCTCATAGTAACTAGGAGCCATTGTAACCGTTCACCGTTGTTCGTTCACCGTTCACCGAAAAAGGCTTTTCACGGACAACGGTGGCCGAATAACGGAAAATACCTTCATCGTTTACCATGCGGAGTTTTTCACGTTTTTTAATGGGTGATGGTTGCGGAAAATACGATTACCATTGACTGTTCACCGAAAAAAGCTTTTCAGGTTCTTACTGACAACGGTGAACTGATAACGGTGAACGGATACGAACCATTACCTCTGTGGCTGGATTTTTGACAGTATTTAATACCGGAAAAGGAGGTCTTGATGAAGAAATGGGAAGATAAAAAATGGGTGTCAGCTCAGCGGCTTCAGGTAGATTTTAACTATGCCATGGCAGAGTTTGTGGGCGAGGATAATGGCGTAAGCAATAAAGAGATAAGGGAACTTGAACCCGGGGCCAAGACCGTCCATAGCCAGCTTTTGAAGAAAAGGGGTCAGGGGGCGCTGGCCTTTTACGATCTTCCTTATGAAGAAAAAGAGGCCGCCCGTCTTGTTACAGCCGGGCGTAAGATTGGCCGGGCCTGCCGCAACTTTGTAGTGCTCGGTATAGGCGGATCAACCCTGGGTGGAATAGCCCTGCAGCGAGCCCTGAATCATCCTTATTATAACCTGTTATCTGATGCCGAACGCAAGCGCCGGCCACGCCTTTTCTTTGCCGATAATATTGACCCGGATGGATTCCAGGCGCTTTTAGATATCCTGGACCTGAGAGAAACGGTCTTTAATGTCATAAGCAAGTCTGGCGGTACGGCCGAGACCATGAGCCAGTTTGTTTATGTGCGGGACAGGTTGATCAAAAAATTGGGTAAGGAAGGGCATCGCTCACACATCGTGATAACCACAGACCCTGAGAAGGGCAGGCTGAGGGAGATCGCCGAAAGGGAAGATTACCTGACCTTCCCCGTTCCGGCCGGGGTTGGCGGCCGTTTTTCGGTTCTCACTCCGGTGGGACTTCTGCCCGCTGCGGTTGCCGGGATTGATATTTCTATGCTCCTGGCCGGCGCCCGGGATATGGACGGGCGGTGCCGCATTTCTAATTTGTGGAAAAATCCGGCCTATCTGAATGCTGCGCTGTATTACCTGGCGGATACTAAAAAGGGTAAACCTATTGCGGTCATGATGCCCTATGCCGATGCCCTCTATGGGGTAGCGGACTGGTTCAGGCAGCTATGGGCAGAAAGTCTGGGGAAGAAGACAGACCTGGATGGCAATATTGTTTCTACCGGTCAGACCCCGGTCAGGGCCCTTGGGGCTACTGACCAGCATTCGCAATTACAGCTTTACATGGAGGGCCCAAACAACAAGCTTATTACTTTTTTAGTGGTAGAAAGGTTACACAAAAGAATACTCCTCCCCAGATCTTTTGCTGATGTGGAGGGGGTAAGCTATCTGGGAGGGCACTCCTTGAATGAATTGATTGCCGTGGAACAGAAGACCACGGAACTGGCCTTGACGCGCAATAAGCGTCCCAATCTAAGTATAATTGTCCCGGAGGTGAACGCCTTCACCCTGGGTCAGCTTTTATTCATGTTAGAGGTACAGACGGTTTTCGCCGGCGGGTTATACCATATCAATCCCCTGGATCAGCCTGGAGTGGAAGAGGGAAAACAATTCGCCTATGGCCTTATGGGCCGAAAGGGATTTGAGCACAAGGCCAAAGAATTCGCCGAAAGGCCAGAGAAGAGCAAAAAATATATAATATAGGTAAACCGTTCACCGTTGACCGTTCACCGTTCTCGAAAAAGACGGTTTTCACGTTTTTGAGGGACAAGATAACGGTTAACGGAAAATACGATCACCATCGACTGTTCACCGAAAAAATGCTTTTCAGGTCGCATAGACTCGACTCTTACGATTTCTTACGGACAACGGTGAACTGATAACGGTGAACGGATACTAATATAGGAGAAAACTTGCTTCCACCACCGGAAAAGTTAGAATCCGTCAGGCCCTTTAAATTAGTCAAGTTTTTTTCATTCAGCAGCCTGGCGGTCATCTTTATTTTTACTTTTGCCCTTACCTACATAATATCCGACCGGGCACGTACGGTCTTGCTCAAGAAGAGCGAGGAGTATGCCCTGCTGCTCGCTGAGAATCTGAATCACCAGGTATATCTGCAATTCGTGGTCCCCACCGCTATTGCATATGGTTCGATAAGTCTGCGTGAGCCGGAGCAGTTTTCCCTTATAGATAGGGTGGTGCGCAATACTATCCACAGTTTTCGCATTGACAGCGTTAATATCTATGACGCCGGTGAAAACATTATCGTGTACAGCACCGATCCATCTATGGTAGGCAAAAGGAACCTGGGAGGGATGGAGTATAAGCTGGCCTTGCGCGGGCAGCATTCTTCACAGCTCGTTTCCCGGGGAAGTAGCTGGGTCTTCTGGGCTGGAGGAGGTGGCGGAGAGAAAAAGTTGAAGACATATATACCATTTCGGCATGAAAAAGTCCTTACCTGGAAGACGGGGCCGATAATGGGTGTCTTTGAGATAACCCAGGACCTTTCCCTGGATTATGAGACCATTCAAAGATTTCTGATTATGGTTGTTATAACCTCTACGGCTATTATGATGATCCTTTTCGTGGTCTTGAGGCTTATTGTGGCCCGGGCCGACCGGATTATCTACAAACGAGTCCTTGAGCAGCGCAAGCTGGAAGAACAGCTCCATCAGGCCGAAAAACTGGCCAGTTTAGGAAAGATGGTGGCGGCTGTATCCCATGAGATAAAGAGCCCCCTGGGAATTATCCGGAGCACGGCAGAAATACTGGAAAATAAGGTTAAAGCCTTTGATCCCCAGAATCGCCTGGCATCAATAGTTGTGGCTGAGTCCAATCGGTTAAACCGCATCGTGACCGAGTTTCTGGATTTTGCCCGTCCCCAGATCCCGCATTTTGTCAGATGTAATGTAATAGAGATTATAGAAAAAAATCTTAATTTTCTTGATACGGAATTGAACAAAAGCGGTATTCGCGTGGAGAAAAATTTTGCATCTGACGAGGTCATTGTTGATGGCGATCCTGACCTTTTTTACCGGGTGCTCTTAAACATATTTGTCAATGCCATTCAGGCCATGCCGGACGGCGGCGGTTTGATAGTTGGCGTAAACGTCGCCGGTAAGCCCGAGCGCCTTGAAATATCAGTAAGAGATACAGGGACAGGGATTTCGCCGGAGGATATATCCAGGGTATTTGAGCCGTTCTTCACCACAAAGCACAAGGGAAGCGGCCTTGGACTGGCTATAGTGAAAAATATCGTTGAGGGACACGGTGGAACAATGAGAATCGAAAGTGAAGCGGGGAAGGGCGCTACATTTATTATAGACCTTCCGGTCAGACATGCATGATGGCGAGGAGCTTAATTTATCGCCAGGAGCGGTCAGGCTAACACATCGAACAGCTTTCCCAGGAGCTCATCTTCAGCCTTTATAGCCTTGAGATTAGCGGTGTAGGCCCGTTGTACGGTCATAAGACCGGTCATCTCTTCCTCCAGGGCTACATTGGATGATTCCTGAGTTTCAGCAGTCCCATCTTCAGCCGGTAAGGGAACCCCGGTCGTATTAATCTTGTTTATCGATACGGTAACGCCGGACGGATCGGCTTCCTGGAGAACTGCCCGACTTTTTTTAAACCCATTTGTGTTCACATTGGCGACATTATTAGCCGTGACCCCAAGCTTCTGTCCCAGTGCGTTAAAGGCAGATAAGGCCGGATATGCAGCATTCAACATCGACATACACCTCCTTTTTAGAAAAACTTTCTACCCGATTATTCTTATCGGCATACTTTAGAAAGGACTTAAAATATGGACACTGGTTACTGCCAGGCAAAAGGTTTTGATATCTTGATTTTTATGCGCTAACAGGCATATTATTGCCTGTTTTGTTTTTTTCATGTTATAAGGATAAAGACATCAGGACAGGATTATTGTTATGATTATAACGAAAGAAAAGACGACCGAGCCTTCGACTTTTTGGGGGCTGGAGAATCCGGATGACCTTAAAAAGGCTGAAATAGTAGTAGGGATTCCTTCATATAATGAGGCCGAAGGTATTGCCCTGCCTACGGCTATGGCCGATGAAGGATTGCAGACCTATTTTAAAAATAAAAAAGCGGCTATTATAAATTGCGATGCCTGTTCCACGGACAATACAAAAGAGGTATTCTTAGGCGTAAAGACCACTACACCGAAAATCTACCTTTCTACCCCTCCAGGTGTCACCGGCAAGGGAAATAACATAAGAAATCTCTTCATCATGGCCCGAAGGCTTGGGGCCAGAGCCATTATTATGGTTGATGCCGATCTTAAGAGTATTACGCCGAAATGGATAAAGATGCTCGGGGAGCCGATTTTCAGCGGCTTTGGATATGTGGCCCCACTTTACGTAAGGCATAAATATGACGGCACTATAACGAACAATATTGCTTACCCCTTTAGCCGTATGCTTTACGGCCGGCGGGTGCGTCAACCTATCGGCGGCGATTTTGGTTTTTCCGGACGGCTATTGCCATGTTATCTTAATCTGCCGCTGTGGAGCGAGGACGTTTCACAATTTGGCATCGATATCTGGATGACCACTATAGCCATGATGCAAAAGATGCCGATTTGTCAGTCCTTTATGGGACGGCCGAAGATACACCGGATAAAAGATCCCGGGGCACAGTTGGGACCTATGTTTAAGCAGGTCATCGGGACTATCTTTGCCATGATGGGTCAGTTTTCTAATTACTGGGCCCACGTTAAGTGGAGTAAGCCCACGTCTATCTTTGGTTTTGGCCTGGGGGACATAGAGGAACCTCCACCGCTAGAGGTGAACGAGGATAATCTCTATCAGAAATTTCTGGACGGTTTTACAAATTACTCCAGTGTATGGGAACAGGTCCTGCAAAGAGAAACTTATAAGAAACTGGTCGAAATAAAAGGACTGTCTTCGGGTTTATTTAACGTTCCGCCTCTGGTCTGGGCTTTGATCCTTTTTGATTTTGCGGTTGCGTATCACAAGGCGAAGACCGACCGAAGCACGTTATTAGAGGCGCTTATGCCCCTTTACTTTGGCAAGACGCTGTCTTTTGTTAAAAAGGCCAGACAGATGTCCATTCAGGAGGCAGAAGAGCAGATCGAAAGCGAAAGCATGGTCTTTGAAGAGGCCAAACCCTATCTGGTAAGACGTTGGAGTATTTTGTAGGGGAAGAGGTTGGTAATTGTCTGATATTTAGTATATCCGGCAAGAGTAATGTCTAATTAAAGGATAAGTTAAAGTATATTGCTTAGGAAAATTATTTTGACAGGTCTTGACCAATGCGAACCAGTACTAAAAAAGCCGCGATAAAACTTCCAACTAAAATAAGAATAGTGTGTCCTACTTGTGGCAATGACACAGATTTCTATGAGGTTGCCGAAGGAGTGATCCTTACCACACGCTACACACAAAATGAGGACGGTAGTTTTACGCCTATAAGTGATGATTCACAGGTATTTGGTGAGATTAAATTCTATTGTAACGAATGTGATGAGGATTTAACCCAATTTCACAAGCATTTTCTGGAAATGCTCTTTTGATGGCTTCGTAAAAAGCAACATTTTACCGCAGAGACCGCTGAGAACGCTGAGATAACCTCTTGAATGGTTTATACTTTTTCTCTGAGGGGTCTGCGTGCTTAGCGGTGACAGAAAACAGCCTTTTCAGGTTTTTTATGAGACCATCATCCTTTAATCCTTATTCACAAAGCGAGAAAGACAGGAATGCGCCCCCAAACGGTTATCACCGACATGAAAACCTTCTCCGAGAAATATTATACCTTAACCAGGGGCGATATAGTGGTTGGACTCCTCAATCTTAAAAAAAATGAGGAGGCAAAATTTCTCCATCTGGTCGAAAATGGGGTCAGGCTGTTCCCGCCGGCCCTCGCTCAGGCTACCAGCCGTTCAAAAGCCACACAAGTCTATATCCTGGGCAACTTTATGGTAGAGCATACCTTTGTAGCCAGGGATAAACGAGATTTAATTGAGCAGATTACCGACTATAATGCCCATAACATTAAGGAGGTGGTTACCAAACAGGATCGGCTCAATTGCGGCCTGGGCATTAACGTCTGGCCGTCTATTGAGGCAGTTTACAACCATGCGTCATTAGGCTTGATGGAGTTTCCCTTTGTTGTCCAGCCATTTGTTAAAAATGTCAGAGACATAAGGGTAATAATTATCGGTGATTATGTGGAGGCCTATGAGAGGATCAACCCGTACAATTTCCGTCACAACCTCTACTTTGGAGGAGAAAGCCGCCCCTACACCTTAAGTAAAAAAGAACGAGCTTTCTGCCTCAAGGTAATGAGAAAGGCGCATTTTCCATACGCCCATATCGACCTGATGCTAAACAATAGCGAGCTATACTTATCTGAAATAAACCTTCGGGGCGGGCTAAGGGGGTCTCAGATTAGGCCTGATAAGTACATACCATTAATCAACAAAGTCCATCAGGATTTTATTAAGAGACACCAAACAAAAAAGGCATAGGCCCACTTTCTGGCAGACCTATGCCCTTTATCTCTCTTTCCTACAGAAGATAACGCTGGTTATACGCAGCCGGTCGGCTTCGGAAGGCCGGCCATCTTACAGGCTCCCTTACCCGGTCCGGAGGGGAAAAGCTCATAGATCTTCTTAAGTGGATAGCCCGTTACCTTAGAAAATATCCTTACCATTGGGGCAATGCCGTTTTTCTTGTAATAGTCCTGCAAGAAATTGACGCACTTCCAATGCTCATCGCCTACCACAGGAATACCTTCTATGTCCTTTACATAATCCACCCAGCCTTCATCCCATGCACTGAGCCCCGCGGCCAAGAAACCGTCTTCATCTACCTCATAGGTTTTTCCTTTGAAATCAATCGTTGCCATTTATACTCCTCCTTTTTATCTTTTAGCTTTTAGATGTTATCTCGAATAAAAAATGAACTGTACTTCATTTACTGAGAATCTCATTACTATAGCCAGAAAACTTTGTCAAGAGTTAAAAGAGAGAAAATTTACTTCCAGTTGGAACTTTATGTAATTACGTAATTTTTATGGGATATGAATTATCACCCCTATCTCCCCTTAAGCTTATGTTTTGCCGCCTCTACTACCAGGCTGAAATGAGGCCAGATATTCGCGCCACTTTTTTAAGCGCTCACCGATAATCTTCTCCATACCTCGTTTAGTCGGACGGTAATAAATACGCCCTCTTATTTCCGGCGGCAGGTGTTCTTGTGCTACCAGGGCCTCGGGAAAGTCATGGGCATACTTATAGCCGCGTCCGTACCCCATATCCTTCATCAGTCCGGTCGGGGCATTACGGATATGTAAGGGGACAGGCAGGCTGCCGGTTCTGGCCACGTCCTTTTGCCCTTCCAGAAAGGCTATATATACGGCATTGCTCTTCGGAGCCGTGGCTAAATATAGAGCGGCCTGGGCCAGGGCCAGTTCTCCTTCCGGGCTGCCCAGGGCCTGGTAGGCCTGCAAGGCGGCCATGGCTACCTGCAGGGCCTGGGGATCGGCATTACCCACATCTTCGGATGCAAATCTTATCATCCGGCGGGCTATGTACAGCGGCTCTTCTCCGGCGGCCAGCATCCTGACCAGCCAGTAAAGGGCGGCATCCGGGTCGCTTCCCCTGAGACTTTTGTGGAAGGCAGAGATGACATTGTAATGCTCTTCCCCATCCTTGTCATAGGCGAGCGCTTTTTTCTGTACCGCCTCTTCCGCCAGCTTAAGATCGATATGGCGGGTCCTTTTTTCATCAGGTAAGGCCAGTAAGGCGGCTACCTCTAAACTGGTCAGGGCGAACCGGGCGTCCCCCTGGGCGGCGGAGATGATATGCTCAAGGGCCTCCTCGGATAAATTAACACAAATATCTCCCAGGCCTCTTTCCTTATCCGTAAGGGCCTGTTTAAGCACTTCTTTAAGATCGTCTTCAGTAAGTGGTTTTAAAACAATTACCCGGGAACGGGACAAAAGCGGGTTTATTATCTCAAAAGAGGGATTTTCCGTGGTGGCCCCGATAAGGGTAATTAAGCCGCTTTCTACATACGGTAGAAAGGCATCCTGTTGGGCCTTATTGAACCGATGAATTTCATCGACAAAGAGGATGGTTTTACGTCCGCTATCCTTTCTTTGGGCCTCGGCCTCAGCAACTACCGCCCTGATGTCCTTTACTCCGGATAGTACAGCCGAAAAGCTAACAAAATAAGCCTCAACGGCCCGGGCCAGGATATAGGCCAGGGTGGTTTTGCCGGATCCGGGCGGTCCCCAGAAAATAAGAGAAGGGATCTCTTTGGCCTTGAGCAGGCGGGGGATTAATTTCCCCTCTGCAAGCACATGTCTCTGGCCAATGACTTCGTCTACAGTCCGGGGTCGCATGCGGTCAGCCAGAGGAGATGATTTACTTACGCTATACATATGGATAACCGGCCTACATTAATGTAATCTTACCCAGATATGCTTCTTGAACACCGGGATCAGCCAAAAGTTCCTCTCCGCTTCCCTCCAGTACGATCCGGCCGGTTTCCAGGACATAAGCATGATGGGCCAGGCGTAGGGCAGCATTGGCATTTTGTTCCACCAGGAGGATGGTTGTCCCACGCTCATGAATCTGCCGCATAACCGCGAATACTTCACTCACCAGTCGCGGAGAAAGTCCCAAAGACGGTTCATCCAACATAAGAAGTCTTGGCCTGCCCATCAGGGCGCGACCCAGGGCCAGCATCTGTTGCTCGCCTCCGGAAAGCGTCCCGGCTTGTTGATACAGGCGTTCCTTCAACCGGGGGAAGGTAAAAAAAATCCACTCCATGTCTTCTTCTATTCCCTCCCGGTCCCGGCGAAAATAGGCCCCCAGCGTCAGATTCTCCGAGATGCTGAGATTGGCAAAGACCCGCCGTCCCTCCGGCGCCAAGGTGATACCACACCTGGTGACCCAGTGCGGGGCAAGTCCTTTAATCTCCCTTCCCTCAAACCGGATGGATCCTTTCTGAGCCTTAACCAGGCCACAGATAGTCTTCAAAATACTGCTCTTGCCTGCGCCGTTGGCCCCGATAAGGGTAACTATCTGGCCGGCCTTAACCCTGAAACTTATGCCCTTGAGGGCCTGGATGCCGCCATAGCTTATATGAATATCACCGACCTCAAGCACCTTCCGGCTCTCCTAAATAGGCCTCTATGACCTGGGGATTATTTTGTATCTCTACGGGAAGCCCTGTGGCGATGGTCACTCCATGATCGAGGACGATGAGATGCTCACATAAGCCCATCACAAAACGCATATCGTGCTCGATAAGGATAATAGCCAGGCCGTAAGCTTCGCGGATGGAGTTTATAAAGTCCATCATATCACCTGTTTCCCGTGGGTTCATTCCGGCTACCGGCTCATCTAAAAGGAGCAGTCTGGGATTAGTAGCCAGAGCACGGGCTATCTCCAGCTTGCGTTGCTGTCCATAGGCCAATGTCCCGGCCTTCTCATCGGCGACATTATCGAGTTGGACTTCGGCCAGGAGTTCTCCGGCCATACTCCGCATCTTCTTTTCTTCAGATTTGTAGCGCGGCAGACGAAAAATCGCCTCCCAGAAACTGGAACGAAGCCGGCCATGGTAACCGATCATTACATTTTCCAGGACGGTTAAGTCATTAAAGAGACGAATATTCTGGAAGGTGCGGGCAATGCCTCCGGCGTTTATGATATGGCTTTGTGTGCCGGTGATGTCTTTACCCCTGAAATAAATTTTTCCTTCAGTAGGTAACAGGCGCCCCGTAATCATGTTAAAAACCGTAGTCTTTCCGGCGCCGTTCGGGCCAATAAGACCGATTAGATCCCCTTCTTTCGCCGTTAGGGAAAGATCGCTAACGGCCATAAGGCCCCCAAATTTCATGGTCAGATGTTCGACCTTAAAGAAGGACACGCGCCCTTACCCTCTTCTTTTCCCTATTTTTAGAAACCCGCAGAACCATTTCCAGGAGAACTCGCGGCGGCCCATGAGCCCCTGCCGGGCAAAGATCATAACCAGGATAAGCATTATAGAGAAAACAACCATACGCATTCCCGGTATGCCCGGGATATTAAAGGGCCCGATAGCCATCGGTTCTTCTACGGCCCTGAGCCATTCCCCGGCATGGGTAATAATTATAGCCGCGATAATAGAACCAGTCATACTTCCCAGCCCGCCGATGACGATTATGACTAAGAGATTAAACGTCAGGAAAAAACTGAAAAGGGTTGGAGAAATGGTAGTAATCAGATGGGCCATAAGTCCACCGGCCATGCCGGCGAAAAAGGCGTGAACTACAAAGGCCAACATCTTGTGCCGGAATACATTGATTCCCATAGCCGCGGCGGCTACTTCATCCTCTCTAATGGCCTGCATGGCCCGGCCAAAGCTGCTTTTGACCAGGCGGGTGACACAAAAAACAGTGAAGACAGCCACCCCCCAGGACCACCACAAGTTCGTATATTCGGACAGACCCTTAAGTCCAAGCGGGCCGTTGGTTATACTCTGGACATTATTGGCCACTACCCGAATCACCTCCCCAAAGCCCAGGGTAACTATAGCCAGATAGTCTCCGCGTACCCTGAACACCGGAAAGGCCATAATAAATCCCAGGAGAGCAGCAAAAGCGCCGCCTATCAAGAGGGAAGGCAGGAAAGGCAGATGCAGGACAGAAAGCGGCCATATAATGGGTTCGATGATAAAAGAAAGTTCCTTTTCAGCCGGGCTCAGGGTCAAAAGGGCCGTAGTATAAGCGCCCACAGCCATAAAGGCATTCGGCCCTAAAGAAAACTGACCGGCCACCCCATTTATAAGATTGTAACTGACTGCCAAGGTTACAAAGACGGCTGAGACATTTAAGATGCGGATCTGATACTCATCGGCCTGGTTTTGAACCTGGAGAAAAAAAGCAAAAAGGCCCACTATCGCGCCATAGGTACACAGCTTGTATATCCATTCCCGCCTATGCCGTTCGGACATGGCTTCTAACCTATCGTATCCTTTCCTGCCAGACCAGTAGGTCTAAAGAGTAAAATGAGTATCAAAAGGATAAAGGCAAACGCATCCCGATACCCGGCCAGAGACGGCAAGAAAGCCACCAGAAGGATCTCCGTTATTCCTAATAATAATCCGCCCAAGACCGCCCCGTGGATATTTCCTATACCCCCGATAACCGCGGCCACAAAGGCCTTAAGCCCGGGAATAATGCCCATGAGCGGATTTATCTGGGGATATTTCATCGCCCACATGATCCCTCCTGCCGCAGCCAGGGCCGAACCCACGGCAAAAGTCAGACTGATAACGCGATTTACGTCAATGCCCATGAGCTGGACCATCTCCATGTCTTTGGCCACAGCACGCATGGCCGCGCCCACCCTGGTTCTATAGAGGAGTAAAAAAACCAGCGCCAGAAGGAGGGCGGTAACTAACGGCACCCAGATACTGAGGCTGAAGACGCGCACTCCACCCAGTTCATAGGTCTTATCCAAAAAATCCGGGCGGTAAAAGGCCTTGGGCCGGCCGCCAAAAACCACAAGCCCCAGGTTTTCAAGAAGAAAGGAGACACCGATAGCGGTGATCAAAGCTGAGATGCGGGGGGCATGGCGCACTGGCCGGTAGGCCCCAAGGTCAATAAGGATACCTAATAGCGCTGTAAGCAAGATAGCCATAACAACCGAAAGCCACCAGGGGAGGGCATAGACGGATATGCCGAAATAGGCAAAGTACGTGGATACCATGAGGATATCGCCATGGGCAAAATTGATAAGGCGGATTATCCCATAAACCATGGTATAACCTATGGCTATAAGGGCGTAGAGGCTTCCCAGAGAGATACCATTTAATAACTGCTGTAAAAATAAAGAAAGGTCCATTTGAGTAATCGATGTGCTTACCAGGGCTTAACTATCGTAAGATATTTGAATTGTCCGCCGCGCACCTGTAAGATAACTGCACTTTTTACTGCATTGCCGTCCGGCCCAATTTTTATTATCCCGGATACACCGCCGAATCCCCTGGTTGAGGCCAGGGCGGTCCGGATCGCATCGCCATCGGTGCGTCCGGCCCTTTTTATAGCATCCAGAAGGACAAAGTAGGCATCGGCGCCCAGGGCGTGGAATCCGCTCGTCTCCTCGTGCCTGGTTTTTTTGAAGAACTCCATAAATTCTTTGGCCAGGGGTGTCGCGGCCCCTTCCGGTGCAAAATGGGCCAGGAGATAAAGCCCCTCTACGGCCTTACCGCCTATTTTTATCAACTCCGGGGCCTGGGCTCCATCTGCGGATAATATGGGTATGTTGAGGCCGAGTTCACACGCCTGGCGGGCAATAAGGGCATCCTCAGCGTAATAATTAGGTAAATAAAGGAGATCTGATTGTGACGCCGGAATACTTGTCAGTTGAGCCGAAAAATCCTGGTCTCCGGTCTGGCAATAAGCCATCGATACTATCTTGCCACCCAGATGGGTAAAGGCCTTTTTGAAATAACTGGCCAGTCCAACGCAGTAATCCTGGGCCCGATCCACAATTACAGCCACCCTTCGGGCCTTAAGATTCCGGTAGGCAAACATGGCTGCCGCCTCACCCTGAAAAGAGTCAATAAAGCAGACACGGAACACATACTTCTTATTCTGAGTCACCAACGGCAGTGTAGCCGTCGGGCTGACCATCGGAATCTTTGCCTTCTCGCTCAAGGCGGATCCGGCCATAGTATTTGAACTGGTGGCCGAACCAATAATGGCCTGGATTTTTTCTTTCTTGAGAAGCCGGCTCACGGCATTGGCCGCCTCTATCCGGTCGCTTTTTTCATCCACTAAAACGAGTTCTACCTGGCGGCCCAGGACTGTAGGACGCATTTGATGGGCTGCCTGGATACCAGCCCACTCCATTTGACCAAAGGCCGCCACCGGACCGGTCATGGGAAGATAGACACCGATACGAATCGGCTTACCGGCCAGGCTTAAGGATGGCAAAAGGAATGGGAGACAAATACAAAAGAAAACCGAAACCGCGACCGAATAGATTATCTTGTGTTGCAATTTGTCACCCTTGTTCATATTTGACGGCTTCGTAAAAAGTCCATTTGCTGCGTTGCGCGGCATCCTTCGTCACTGCGGCGTAGCTATGGAAATAGTTCACCGTTCACTGTTTACCGTTCACCGTAAGTGCATGGTTTGTTGACGGATAACGGTCAACTGATTATATCTACCCCCATCACTTACAAAACATCCGCTGTAGATATAACAGCTCTTTTTTTAAATCTGTCAGCAAGGCTCTGTTCTTGCTGTCTTCACTATCAAGGAAGCCTATCTCCAGTTGCCCCCCTTTATTCTGGGCCAGGGCCTTGCGCGCCCCGGCTATGGTAAAGCCTTCTTCGTAGAGCAACCTTTTTATCTCCATTACCAGTTCCAGGTCTGACTTTCTGTAAAGCCTCTGGCCGGAGGGAGGGCGATATGGCTTGATTTCATTAAACTCCGACTCCCAGTAGCGAAGCACATGCGGTTCTACCCCCGCAATCTGACTAACCTCGCCGATCTTAAAGTAACGTTTGTCCGGGATGGAGTTATTCATGGATTAGTTCATGGATTATTCAGCGCTGACTCATGATTTTTTGTTAAGGGCATCTCGCAGTTTTCTACTGGCCTTGAAGGTAACCACGGATCGGGCTGATATCTCTACCGTTTCTCCAGTACGCATGTTCCGTCCCGGCCTTGCTCTTTTCGCCCGAACCTTCAAGATGCCAAAATTCGCAATCTTAACACTATGTCCCTTTAACAACTCTTCTTTAAAGGCATTAAATATTGATGTAACCAGCTCAGTAGTCGCCTGTCGGGGGAAGCCGATCTTGTTATGAATATGCTCTACAATGTCTTTTTTGGTCAATGTCATCTTAGCCCTTCCTGCAACTCCGTTATTTTTGTTCCCTTAATCTTCCATTAAACCTGGATAATATATCATTTACTATGCGCTGGTGGATAGCATTTACTTCTTCATCCTCCAGTGTCTTCTCTGAAGAACGATAAATCACCCGCAAGGCCAGGCTCTTATATCCTCGCTCAATTTGCCTGCCCTGATAGACATCAAATATAAAAACATTTTCCATTAGATCTCCACCCAGCTCATTAATCACGCGTAAAATCTGGCCGGCAGGAACGTCTTCGGAAACGATAATAGCCATATCCCGCATCACGGCAGGATAGCGGGGAAGCGGCTTAAAGACCTTTGGGCCCTTATAGGCTTCGACTAAATCGTCAAATGATAACTCAAACATAAATACCTTTTCTTTTACGTCAAATCCTTCACAGACAGAGGGATCCATCTCACCCACGAAACCCAGCGTCTTTGGGCCAAGCACGATACGGGCAGACTCCTCTTTCCTGAGATAAGGGGCAGATTCCACCGCCTGGTCCAGGCTATAACCGGAGATGCCCAGGGCCTGGAAAACGGCCTCCATCCCGCCTTTGATGTCAAAAAAATCGACTTCATCCCCGGTAAAATGCACTCCCTCCGGATAGCGCAGGCCGGTACACATACCGGTTAAATAGGTCTTTTCTACCGGCTGTCGGCTCTCTCCCTGGTCAATAAAAATCTTACCCACCTCAAAGAGACGCAGATTGTTATTCCACTTATTAAGGTTGCTGCATACGGTGGAAAGGAGATTTGGGATAAGAGATGTCCTTAATACCGACTGTTCTTCGGTCAACGGATTTAAAAGGCGCACGTGCCTATTTCGCTCGTCTGTTCCGGAAATTTTCAAGAGCTTCGTCGCCCGCTTATCCATAAAGCTATAGTTAATCACTTCGTAAAATCCAAGACCGCTGAGGACTGAACGGCAGATATTGGTCACGGCCTGACTCTTTATCCGGGCTGGGGTCGTCAACGAAACAACGGGGAGTTTTACCGGTATTTTTTCGTAACCATCAAGGCGCGCCACTTCTTCTATGAAATCGACTTCCCGGCTGAGGTCACCGCGGAAAGACGGGGATGTCGCCAGAAGGGCGTCTTTCCCTGCTTCGCGTACTTTGATGCCGATACTCTCCAGTAACCGGCGTATCTCGCCTTTTTTCAGATCGCTCCCCAAAAGGCGGTTAACCTGACCTACACGTATGGGGATAGGTTTTCTTCGCTCCGGCCCGGAATAGACATCGATACGCCCTCTTAGAATTTTTCCCCCGCCCGCCTTTGCCATGAGAGAGACAGCGCGATCCAGAGCTGCCCCCACTCCCTCCATGTCTATTCCCCGTTCAAAGCGGTATGAAGATTCGGTGCTCAAATTTAGCCGGCGGCTGGTGCGGCGGACAGAAATAGGATCAAAATAGGCGCTCTCAATAAAAACTGACCGGGTTTCCAGGGTTATTTCAGAATTTATACCCCCCATAATCCCGGCCAGGGCGACGTTTTTCTCCCCATCCGCAATCATTAGCATATTTTCGGAAAGAGTCCGTACCACCCCATCCAGGGTGGTGAAGGTCTCATTATTTCGGGCTTGATCGACTATAATACGTTTTCCGGCCAGGCGCTCCAGATCAAAGGCATGTAAGGGCTGGCCATATTCCATGAGCGCGTAATTGGTAACATCGACTATGTTGTTGACCGGGCGGATACCTACCGCCAGGAGGCGCTTACGGAGCCAGAGAGGCGATTCGGCGACCGTCACATCCTTTATGATCCGGCCGGCATAGCGGGGGCATAGATCAACGGCCCTGACCTCCACTGATATTACTTCGTGGATGTCTTCCTCTCTTTCTGAAATCTTAATTTTGGGATAACGAATTTTCTTATGTAAGATGGCCGCCGCCTCACGCGCAATTCCCAAAACGCTCAGGCAATCAGCGCGGTTAGGGGTCAGCCCTATTTCCAGCACATAGTCTTCCAGCTCCAGGGCCCGGGCCAGGGGAAGTCCGGATTCCATGTCGGCGGGTAAGATATAGACGCCGCTCTTATCCTCACCCAGACCAAGTTCGGCTGCCGAGCAAAGCATGCCCTCAGAATACTCGCCCTTTATACTGGTCCTGGAAATTCTTAATGGCCCGGGCAGGACGGCTCCCTCTAAAGCCAGCGGGACCTTATCTCCGTTGCGGATATTTCTTGCCCCGCAGATCACGCGGTATGTATTCTTGCCGGACACAACCCGGCACAGAGAAAGGTTTTCAGCATGGGGATGCGGGAGAATATCTGTAATGTGGCCGACCACTACCTGACCCAGGCCTGCATCATAGTGCGTCAGGTTTTCCACCTCCAACCCGACCATGGTCAGGCGTTCGGCCAGGTCTTCCACGGGGATATCAATGTCCACAAATTCTTTAAGCCAGTTCAGCGTAACCCGCATAGTATTACAGCCTGATTTGAAGTCTAAAATTGATTGAGAAAACGGAGGTTATTCTCGTAGAAAAGACGGATATCGTCAATGCCGTACTTCAGCATGGCTATGCGCTCTATGCCCATGCCAAAGGCCAGGCCGGTAACTTCCTCGGGGTCGTAACCGACCATCCGAAAGACTTCGGGGTCAACCATACCGGCGCCCATAACCTCTAACCAGCCGGTTTGAGAACAAACCCGGCAACCTGAACCACGACAGATCACACAAAGGATATCTATCTCCGCACTGGGTTCGGTAAAAGGGAAAAAGCTGGGACGGAAGCGGAGGGAGGTCTGTTCATCAAAAATCTGATGGATAAATATGGTCAATATCCCCTTAAGATCGGCAAATGAGACACCTTTATCGACCATAAACCCTTCCACCTGATGGAACATAGGGGTATGGGTGATATCCGAGTCACAACGATAAACCTTGCCCGGCGCAATAATCCGCACCGGCGGCCGCTGCCTTTCCATGGTGCGCACCTGTATCGGAGAGGTATGGGTGCGCAGAAGGACGTTTTCAGAGATATAAAAAGTATCCTGCATGTCCCGCGCCGGGTGATCGCGCGGGATGTTCAACGCCTCAAAATTATAATAATCAAGCTCCACATCCGGCCCTTCGGCCATAGCAAAACCCAGTCTCTCAAATATATCGCATACCTCGCGGGTGATCTGGGTTATAGGATGGAGCTTGCCCGGGGGTATAAACCGGCCGGGTAACGTAATGTCTGTCTTTGGACCTGCCTGTCCATCAGAGGAAACCCTTGCCTGCCAGGTATTAAGGACGGCCTCTATCTCCTTTTTGACGGCATTGGCTAACTGCCCGATATGCGGCCTGAGTTCTGCCGACAGGCCGCCCATCTGTTTTAACAGCTCGGGCAGTATCCCTTTACGGCCCAGGTACTTAATTCGAAGCGCTTCCCACTCCTCCCGGCTCTTGACCTCCGGGATGGCCTTAAGCGCCTCGTCTCTTATTTTTTGCAGCCTTTCTTCCATCAGATAAGGATCAATCTCAGATTTGAAATTTGAAATCTGAGATTGATTATTGCGCCGTCCTGGCAATTTTTGTAAAGCAGGCCGGATCGCTTATAGCCAGATCAGAAAGGATTTTACGATCCAATTCTATCCCCGTCTTCTTTAATCCACCCATCAGCCTGCTGTAAGAGAGGCCGTTTAGCCTGGCCGCCGCATTGATTCGTGCAATCCAGAGGGCCCTGAATTCCCGCTTCCGCACCCTGCGATCACGATAAGCATAGGTCATGGCGCGCTCTACCGCCTCTTTGGCCGTGCGGAAGATTTTGCTCCTTCGTCCCCAATATCCTTTGGCTAAAGCCAGAACCTTTTTTCTCCGCCTCCTGGCCTTAAAACCCCTTTTCGTTCTTGGCATAACAACACCCTTTCTTTAAACTCGTTTTGTCAAATAATAATAAACACACAAATAAAGTG